>JAEKLZ010000334.1 GCA_019508225.1 Inquilinus limosus
GGCGTGCTCTGCGATCACATGGTGGCGGCGCATCGCGGCTATCTGGCGAAGTACACGCGGCGCGGGCCCGACGGCCTCGCCCGGCTGTGGCAGGGCACGCCCTGCCTGCTCGATCTCGATGGCTTCGCCGATGCCGCGGCCTATGAGAAGGAGATCCGCGGCCATTCCTTCGGTTACATCCTGCGCGAGACGCGCAAGGCGGCGAAGGCCGGCTATCATTGCCGGATCTTTGACCGTTTCGCCCAGGGCGACGACATGCGCGACATCGAGGCGTCGAAGCTGTTCCGCTCCGGCGGGCCGGTGCCGCAGGCCTTCGCCCAGCGTTTCGGCCGCGGCAGCGGCGTCAAGGGCGACCCCTGGCTCGACGCGCCGTGCCCGGAGCATTGGGCGGTCGACTGGGGCGTGTTCATCGATGATGGCGGACGGGACCGGCTGGTCGGCACCATCGTGCTGCGCCGGATCGGCAACATCATCCGCATCGTCAGCTTCCTCGGCCATGCCGACCACCTGTCCTCCGGCGCGATGAAGCTGCTGTTCGTCGAGATCGTGCGCTGGCTGCTGCGCCGTGACGATCCGCGGGTGCGGGGCGTGCGCTTCGTCCTCTATGGGGCGCTGGAGCAGGGCGGCCTCGGCCTGCTGCATTGGAAGCGCCGGTTGCTGGTCCGCCCCTTCGTCTTCGCCGACCCGGCGCCGGCCGGCCTCAGCCTCGCCGGTGGAACACGCCGCGCATCACCGGGATGAAGCCGTCCTGCCCGCTCGGCTGGCTCTCGATCTCATGGATGAAGTGATCGGCCCTGACGGTGAAGACCGACCGGCCAATGCCGCGCGGCGTGCGTTTCTCCAGCACCAGCCGGTCGCCTTCCCACGTTCCGCGTGACGGGGCCAGCGGCGGCCAGCCGTAACTGTCGAACCAGAACCAGACGATCTCCGCCGCCGCCGGATCGACGGTCAGCACGCCATGGGCATCGAAGCGGTATCCGCCTGTCCGCTCCTCGCTGAACTCATGGATCAGCGCCAGGCCGGCGCGATCGAAGCGGAAGTCCCAACGACCCCGCGCCGGACCGCTCGGCCCCCAGGGGTTCGGGAACACCTCCTCCTCGCCTTCCCAGACCCCTTCGAGGCGGGAAAGCGATCGGTGCAGCGGGCCGGGGAGCAGGGGCGTCATCGCGACCTCGTGTGGAATCGGGCGCAGCCTAGCCGCTCGCCGATTGGCGTGCTAACCGGATCGGCTCCATTGATTGCTCATTCTGGCCAACCCGTGCCGATCGAGATCCGCCGCTTCCACCATGACGGCCGCTTCGACGGCCCGATCCATGCGCATGAGCGCGGCCAGCTCTTCGCCCTCCACCGCGGCCTCGCCCTGATCCGCAGCGGCGCCGGCGACTGGATCATGCCGTCCGGCCGGCTGTGCTGGATGCCCGCGGGCGTGCCGCATGGCGTGCTGACGCTGGGGCCGGTGGCCGGCCTCAGCCTCTATCTCGATGCCGCCGACCTGCCGCCGCGGCCGGCGGTGCTGCGGGCGCCGGCGCTGGCCCTGTCGCTGCTGGCCCGGATCGGCGAAGTCGAAGGGGACGATCCCGGCCGCCGGGATCGGTTGCTGGCGGTGCTGCTGGACGAACTGCGCGCCACACCTGAGGAGTCGCTGCGGCTGCCGACGCCGCGCGATCCGCGGCTGTGTCGGATGACCGCCGCCCTGGCCGCCGACCCGGCCGATCCGCGCCGGCTCGACGACTGGGCGGCGGCGCTGGGTCTGCCGAAGCGCACGCTGGTGCGGCGCTTCAAGGCCGAGACGGGCCTGAGCTTCGTGCAGTGGCGGCACCACGCCCGGCTGATCCGAGCCGCGGCGCTGCTCGGCGACGGGGTTTCGGTGACCGAGGCGGCGCTGGCGGTCGGCTATGACAGCGTCAGCGCCTTCATCACCCGTTTTCGCGCCGGCTTCGGCGTCACCCCGGGGCGGTTCGCGCCGATCGGACCTGACCCGTGCCGCAAATAAGGCGGGCCGTGACCCCGGATCGGCCCGATGCCGCCATGTTTTTCCGGCTGAACTGACCAACACAACATGCCCGGGAATGGCCTTGATGGATCGCGACGCTTCGACTGCATTGCGGAGAGAGATGGACGACGAGGCCTCGCGCGGGGCCCGGCCGGCCAGCCGTTCGGCCGAGAACGAGGCGCGGATCGTCGCCCATCTGCGCTCGGTGCTGCTGGGCTGCGGCCGTTCGCCGGTCTGGAGCTAGCTGGTCCGGAGCTAGCCGGGGCCCAGCACCTCGGCGCTCGGCCGGGCGGCGATGCGGTCCCACCAGGCGGCGAGCCGTTCGTGCCGCGCCAGCAGGTCGCGCCCCTCGGGCGCCATCCGGAAATAGTCGATGACCGGGGCGGCGTGCAGATCGGCGAGGCTAAGCGCATCGCCCGCGAGCCAGGGGCCGTCGCCGAGGAAGCCCTCGAGCACGTCGAGGCACAGCCCGGCCCGCGGCAGGGCGGCGGCGATCAGGGCCTCGTCGCTCGGCCGGCCGGCCCGCGGCTTCGACACCCGCTCGACATAGATGTCCCAGACCAGCGGGCGGTAGGCGTAGCTGTCGAGTACGCCAATGACCTGCGTCATCCGGGCCCGGCCGCGCGCGTCGGCGGGCTGCAGCGCCGGCCCCGGGAACGCCTCGTCGACATAGCGGGTGATCGCCGCGGTCTCGTACAGCGCGAAGCCGTCATGCTCGAAGGCCGGGATGCGGCCGAAGGGGTGGCGGCCGAGATAGCCCGGCGGCGGTCCCTCGGCGGCGAAGATGTCGACCTCGACCAGATCGAAGCCCACGCCCTTCTCCTGCAGCGCCATCAGCGCCGCCCGGACATAGACGCTGTACCGGGCGCCGTAGAGGATCGGCGTGGTCATTGGACCTGCACCTGCCGCTCGGTGTCGATCACCGGGGCGCCGTTCCGCTCCAACTGGTAGCGGCCGGTGTAGGTGCCGGGCGTCCAGCCCTCGGGCGGCGCACGCCGGCCGCTGAACACGGACCAGAGGTTCTTGGAGTCCGCCAGGACCGTCCGGTCGCGGTGCACCGGCTTGCCGTCCGGCCCGGCGATGGTGACGGTCTGGATGTCGCCGGCCCGCACGCCGAAGCTCTCGGCCCACATCACCAGCGGTGCGTTCCTGCCGCCCTTGATATCGGCATACTCGCCGCGCCGCGCGGTCTCCCAATCGGTCGGGCCGGCGGCGAAGCCGGCGATCAGCAGGGCGGTCGGGATGTAGGGCACGTCCATGGCCCATAGCGAATGGCCGGCCTTGTCGCAGCCCGATTCGACAGGCAGGGCGCTGAAGGGGTCGATGAAGGTAGCGTTCCCCGCCTCTTCCCTGAACACGCTGAACTCGACATGCGGGAACTCGGTGTTGCCGGACAGGCCGACCTGGCCCAGCTTCTGCCCGGTCCTGACCGTGTCGCCGGGCTTCACCGCGACGCTGCCCTGCTTCATATGGGCGTAGCGGGTGTGCCAGCCGCCGCCATGGTCGATGGTGACGCCGTTGCCGGCCGTCTTGCCCTTGACCGCCTCGGCCCCGCGTTCCTTGACCGAGATGTCCGGCTCGCCGTCGCGGATTCCGATGACGGTGCCGTCGGCCGCCGCCAGGATGTCGACGCCCCGGCGCATGGTGGCGAGGTCGCGCAGGCGGATGTCGGTGCCGTTGTCGCCGTTGTAGCCCAGGCGGTCGCAACGGAAATTGCCGAAGCGCGGCCCGGGCTCGGCGTCGACATAGTTCTGGATGAAGCAGGTCTCGCCCAGGGGGCGCGACAAGAAGGACGAATCCGATCAGGGCGCTCCGCAACATCCGATTGCTCCGTCCTAGAGGGTGACCACCCGGATCCGCCGGCCCTGCACCGCCAGGGCGATGCCGCCGCGCTTCAGCGCCAGGGCGTCCTCGCCGAACATCTCGCGCCGCCAGCCATGCAGCGCCGGGACGTCGGCATCGTCATCCATGGCGATGGCCTCCAGGTCGTCGCTGCCGGCGACCAGCTTCTGGGCCACGCCCTCATCCTCGCATTTCATCTTCAGCAGCACGCGCATCAGCTCGACCAGGCGCGATGCCGGGCGGGGTCGGCGGGCGCTGCGCCAGCTTCGGCGCCTGGTCGGGCGGCGTCGCCAGGCCGCGTTCGACCGCCGCGATCAGCCCCGTGCCCTGCCAGCCCTCGGCCATGTTGCGGCTCATGCCGCGGATCCGGGCCATGGCGTCGAGGTCGCGCGGGGTGTGGGCGGCGATCTCCAGCAGCGCCTCGTCCTTCAGGATGCGGCCGCGCGGGATATCGCGCTTCTGCGCCTCGCGCTCGCGCCAGGCCGCCACCTCGCGCAGGATCGCCAGGAACTTGGCCGAGGCGTTGCGCGGCTTCAGCCGCAGCCAGGCCTGGTCGGGCTCGGTGCGGTAGGTGCCGGGATCGCAGAGGATCGCCATCTCCTCGGCCAGCCAGGCCTCGCGTCCGGATTTGGCCAGCTGCTGGCGCAATGCCTCATAGGCCGGGCGGAGATGGATGACATCGGCCAGGGCATACTCGATCTGCCGCTCGGTCAGCGGCCGGTGCGACCAGTCGGTGAAGCGCGAGGACTTGTCGATCCGGGCGTTGGCCAGCTTGCCGACCAGGTTCTCGTAGCTGACCGATTCGCCGAAGCCGCAGACCATGGCCGCGACCTGGGTGTCGAACAGCGGCGTCGGCACCCGCCCGGTCAGGTGGTCGAAGATCTCCACGTCCTGGCGGGCGGAGTGGAAGACCTTCAGCACCTTCGGGTTGTGGACCAGCGTGAACAGCGGCTCCAGGTCGATACCCGGGGCCAGCGGGTCGATCGCCGCCGCCTCGTCCAGCCCGGCGATCTGCACCAGGCACAGCTTCGGCCAGAAGGTGTGCTCGCGCATGAACTCGGTGTCGATGGCGATGTAGTCGGCCGCTGCCATGCGGTCGCAGAAGGCGGCGAGCTCGGCGGAGGAGGTGATCAGAGTCATCCCCAGGGTTGTAGCGGATGGACCTGCGGTTGCCGAGTGCTTTGCGCCGATTCGCCGAACGGAATGTCCTGGGTGCCGAATCCGTCTAGGCTTGGCCGGGAATCGGGGTGGGGGCCGGAGGTCGAACGAAGCCATGCTTTTGCCATGGCCGTTCGGGAGCGTGGAGACGACGGCAAGGAGGGCTGCATGAGACGATCCCTGGCATCCATGGCGGCGATTGCGGTGCTGGCGACGATCCTGCCTTTCGCCGGCGCGGTTGCGCGGCAGGACACGCCGCCCGGCCTGTTCCGCGTCGGCGACACCGGCGTGCGCTGCCTGAAGCAGCCCTGCCCGTGGCGCGGCGTGGTCCCGGTCGACGACGAGAGCGTTGCGGCCGGGACCGTCCCCCCGGCCTATGCCGGCGACGCGCCGCCGGTGATCGCGGCACGGGCCGATCTGCTGGAGCCGGTGCGGCGCGAGATCTGGCGCGCCTGGGCCGCCGGCGGCTGCCTGCTGGTGCATGGCCGATTCGACCGCCGCGGCGCCGCGGCGTTGCCGGTGCTGTCGGTCGACCGGGTCGTCGGCCCGTGCAGCCGGTAGCGGACACCTGATGCCGGGCGGGGGAAGACGATCGTGCCGAAGCTGCTGAGACTCATTGCGATCGTCGAAGGCCTCGCGGGCGTCGTCCTGCTGTTCGCGGGCTGGTTCGGCGAGGATCGGAGCTTCCTCCTGGGGCTCCTGCTCCTGGTCTCGGCGCTGATCTCCGCGGCGGTGTTCCTGGCGCTCGCCGAGATCCTGGAGAACTCGGAGCTGATGCGGGCGGAGATCCGCTCGATGCGGGACGAGCTGCGGCGGGAGCCGAAGGCGCTGCGGGAGGGTGGCTCGGTCCCGGGACGGCCGGCGCCCGCGCCACCGCCACCGCGCCCTTCGACCTCGCCGATCCGGCAGTCGACCGATCCGGTCACCGGCCGGGTCACCCATATCTATAACGGCGTCAGCTATGACAGCCGCCTCGCCGCGCTGGCGCAGCTCACCGAGGACGAGCGCCGCGGCCAGCGGCCTCCCGCATCCGGGTGACATCGGGTCTGGCGGCGGGGCCCGCATCGCCCCTCAGACCAGATCCGTGAACAGGCGGTGCAGCCCGGCGCGGCCTTCGAAGCCGATGCCGGGACGCTGCGGCAGGCCGGCGAAGCCGTCGCTGACGATGGCGCCGTCCTCGAGCCCGCCGAAGGGCGCGAAGCTGAGCGGATTGACCTCGGCGCCGCCCAGCCCGAGCGCGGCGACGACATGCAGGGTGAACAGGTGGCCGCCATGCGGCCAGAAGGCCTGGCGCGGCCAGCCCGCGGCGGTCATGACGTCGATGATCCGCAGGGTGCCGGGCAGGCCGTAGCAATGCACCGGGTCGAACAGCAGGATGTCGCGGTCGGGCCGCAGTCCGCCATGCAGCGCCAGCAGCCTGGCTTCGGCTGCCGAGAACAGGGCCTCGCCCGCCGCGATCGGTCCCGGATAGGCCGCCGCCACCGCCGCCTGCGTTGGAAAGTCATGCGGGTCGCAGACATCCTCGAACCACCACAGGCCAAGGGGCGCCAGGGCGGCGGCCGCAGCCAGCGCGGCGGGGCCGTCATAGGCGTTCATGGCGTCGACGGCGAGGCCGTCGGCGCTTCCCAGCGCCGCTGACGCGGCCTCGATCCGCCGCAGGTCCTGCGCCAGCCCGGCCGCGCCGATCTTGATCTTGGCGCGGGTGTAGCCGAGGTCCGCCAGCCGGCGCATCTCGTCCCCCAGCCGGGCGAGGTCGTCGGCCGGATACAGATAGCCGCCGCCGGCATAGACCGGCACACGGTCCGGCACCGGACCGCCGCGGCCGAGGCGGTCGGCCACGACGCGATGCAGCGGCAGGCCGGCGATCTTCCCGACGGCGTCCCATAGCGCCATGTCGAGGGTGCCAACGGCAACGCAGCGCTCGCCATGGCCACCCGGCTTCTCCCCGGCCATCATCACCGCCCAGGCCCGGGCCGGGTCGAGATTGGTCCCGGACTCATCGGCCAGGGCGCCATCGGGCGCGGCCAGCAGCCGCGGCGCGAAGCGCTCGCGGATCAGCCCGCCCTGCGCGAACCGCCCGATTGAGCCGAAGCCGTGGCCGACCACCGGCCGGCCGTCCCGCACCACGTCGGTGACCACGGCGACGACGCTGGTGGTCAAGCCGCCCGACGGAATGGCGGGATCGGCGTAGCGCGAGATCGCGACCGAGCGCTCCCGGATCTCGACGATCCGCATCGGCTGCCTCCTGGTTGTGGTGGCGTCGCACCGTAGCAACCGGCCCGGCGGCTGTCCTACCCCTCCCAGTCCAGGCCGAGGTCGAGGATCGGTGCCGAATGGGTGATCCAGCCGGCGGAGATCAGGTCGACGCCGGTGGCGGCGATGGCCGGCACCGTCTCCGCCGTCACCCGGCCGGAGGCCTCGGTCACCACCCGTCCGTCGACCCGGCGCACTGCCTCGCGCAGCTGGTCCGGCGTCATGTTGTCCAGCAGCACGGCGTCGATGCCCTCGGCCAGCGCCTCGTCGAGCTGGCCGAGCGTGTCGACCTCGACCTCGATCCGGACCAGGTGGCCGATCGCGGCGCGGGCCCGGGCGATCGCCGGCCGCACCCCGCCGGCGACGGCGATGTGGTTGTCCTTGATCAGCACCGCGTCATCCAGGCCGAAGCGGTGGTTGACGCCGCCGCCGGCGCGGACCGCGTGCTTCTCCAGTACCCGCAGCCCCGGCGTGGTCTTGCGGGTGCAGGCGATGCGCGCCTTGTGCGGCCGGGCGGCGGCGACCAGCGTCGCGGTGGCGGTGGCGACGCCGGACAGGCGGCACAGCAGGTTCAGCGCCACCCGCTCCGCCGCCAGGATCGGCCGGGCCGGGCCGTCGATCCGGATCACCGCGTCGCCCGGCGCCACCCGGCTGCCGTCGGGCTTGAGGATGGTGATGGCGATGGCGGGGTCGAGCAGGCGGAAGGCCAGGGCGGCGGCATCGGTGCCGGCCACCGTGCCAGGCTGGCGGGCGGCGATCGCGCCGCGCATCCGGGCTTCGGGCGGAATCACCGCAGCGCTGGTGATGTCGCCGGCGCGGCCGAGGTCTTCGGCCAAAGCGGCGCGGACCACCGGCTCGACCAGCAAAGCGGGGAGGGAGGGGAGTTCCATGGTCGGCCTCACGGGCGGGCGGTGCCGGTGCGGGGGGCGTCGCCCTCCAGCACATTGGCGAGGGTCAGGAAGGAGGGGGCGGTGGCCGGGTCGGCCTCGGGCCGGTCGCTGCGGCACTGGGCGCCGCGGCTCTCGCGCCGGCGCAGGGCGGCGGTGGCGATCAGCAGGCCGGCCAAAGCGCGGTCGGCCAGGGCCGAGGGCGCGGCGTCGGCCAGGGGACGCAGGGCGGTGATCGCCGCCAGCAGCCCGGCGCCGTCGCGGACCACGCCGACATGGCGCTCCATCACGCCGCGCAGGGTGGCGACCATGCCGGCATCGGGGGCGGGGCGGCGGGCGGCGCCGAGCGGCAGCGGCCGCAGCGGCGGCCGGGCGTCGCCGCCGCTTATGTCCGCGGCGATCCAGCCGGCATAGGCCAGCGCTTCGAGCAGCGAGTTGCTGGCCAGGCGGTTGGCGCCGTGCAGCCCCGTCGCCGCCACCTCGCCCGCGGCCCAGAGGCCGGGCACGGAGCTGCGGCCGCTGCCGTCCACCGCCACGCCGCCCATGTGATAGTGCGCAGCCGGGCGGATCGGGATCGGCTGCCGCACCGGGTCCAGCCCCGCCTCGCGGCACAGCGCGGTGACCCTGGCGAAGCGCTGCAGCCGGTCGCCCAGCGGGCGCGCATCCAGGAACACCGGCTCACCGGCCATGACCCTGCGGAAGACGGCGCGGGCGATGACGTCGCGCGGGGCCAAGTCGCCTTGGGGATGCTCCGCCATCACCCGATCGCCAGCGGCCGTCACCAGCATGGCGCC
>JAEKLZ010000335.1 GCA_019508225.1 Inquilinus limosus
TATGGCCATGGCACCCGGACCTCGGACGCCGGTGCCAACCCGCATGGCAACGACCTCGAGGTCTACACGCTCGGCGGCCAAGTCGGCTACCAGGGCATCCATGCCAGCGTGAACTGGACCCACAATGAGAGCATCGCCGCCGCCGACAAGCCGGTCGATTCGATCGTCAGCGACATCAGCTACCAGTGGGGCTCGTATCTGGCGTCGCTGTCCTACTCCTACACCTGGGCGGACAAGGGCAACGTCCTGGACTCGGAATACACCAGTGGCGAGGACCTGAAGGACAACCACATCCTCGGCGCGAACTTCACCTATACGCTGGCGCCCGGCCTGAACACCTATGCCGAGGTGATCTACGAGAAACAGAACTTCCGCCAGGGCGGTGATTTCGAGAATGCCAACATGATCACCGGCGTCATCCTCGGCTTCTGAGCCGCGGCCGCCACATGCCCCCTCGGCCTCAGGTCGCCAGGGGGATATGCGGCGCCGCATCGCGCGGCAGCAGGCCGGTCAGGCGCGGGTCGGGCTTGCGCACCAGCCGCTGGGCATAGGGCGTGAAGCCGGCGCGCTGGTAGTGGGCCAGGGCCTTCGGATGATCGAGGGTGCAGGTGTCCACCGTCATCCGCCGAATCGGCCGCGCCCAGGCGAGGTCGATCAGCGACCACAGCAGGAACGGCCCCAGCCGGCGGCCGATGAATTCGGGGATCAGCCCGAAATAGGCCAGATCGGTGACGTCGGCGCCGTCCTGGAACAGCTCGCCGAACCCGGCCGGCGTGCCGTCGAGATACAGCACATAGACGCCGGTGCGCTCGTCGTTCAGCCGTTCGGCCAGGCGGCCGTCATCCCATTCCCGCCGGTCGGTCCACAGCCAGTTGGCGCCGACCGTGTCGTAGAGATAGCGGTAGAAGGACACGGTCGCCGGCTCGGCCCGCATCAGCAGGTGCCGGGCCAGAGGCGGGGGCGGCGGATTGCGCAGCGGCTTGGACGTCATCTCCAGCTGGGTGACGGTGATCGCCAGCTCCGGCACGGAAGCGGCGCTCATGGCCGTTTCCGTGCCGGGCCGGTCTCGACCGGCGTGTCCCCCGGCATGCCCCATTCGGCCCAGGAGCCGTCATAGACCGCAGCATCCTCCCGCCCGATCCGGTGCAGGCCGAGGGCCAGCACGCAGGCGGTGATGCCGCTGCCGCAGCTCGCCGTCACCGGGCCGCTCTGCGGCAGGCCGGCAGCGGTGAAGCGGGCGGCGATCTCCTCCGGCGGCAGCAGGGTCCTGGTCGCCGGGTCCAGCAAGTCGCCGAAGGGCAGGTTCAACGCGCCCGGGATGTGGCCGCCGCGCAGGCCGGGCCGCGGCTCCGGCGCCGTGCCCTCGAAGCGCTCGCGCGCCCGCGCGTCGATCACCGTGCCCACCGTGCCTGCCAGCACCTCGGCCTTGCTGCGCACCAGCGCCGGCCGGAAATGGGCCGTGAAGCGCGCCGGGGCGGGGATAGGCGCGCCGCTCTCGACCGGCCGGCCCTCGGCCTTCCAGGCCGGCAGCCCGCCATCCAGCACGGCGACGCCGTCATGCCCGAAGGCGCGCAGCATCCACCAGGCGCGGGCCGCGCTCATCAGCCCATGCACGTCGTAGCAGACGACGAAGCTGTCATTGCCGATGCCCAGCGCCGCCATCCGCTCGGCGAACAGCCCGGGCGGCGGCAGCATGTGCGGCAGCCCGCCGGGCGCCTTGCTCTCCGGCGCCGCGATGTCGTCGACATCGAACAGCACCGCGCCGGGGATATGCGCCGCGGCGAACTCCGCCGCGGCGTCGCGGTTCGTGCCGGGCAGGTGGTAGGTGGCGTCGACGATGCGGACATCCGGATCGTCCAGATGCTCGGCCAGCCAGGCGGTGGAGACGATGGTGTTCATGCTTCGCCTGCGAAGGTGAGGACGACCCGGCGGTTCTGCTTGCCCTTGTTCTCGATCTTGGCGATCGCCAGGGGGCCGATTTCCGCCGTGCTGCGGACATGGGTGCCGCCGCAGGGCTGCAGGTCGATCGGGGCGGCGGCGTCGCCGATCCGCACCAGCCGGACCCGGCCGAGGCCGCTCGGCGGCTTCACCGACATGGTGCGCACCAGCTCCGGCCGCGCCGCCATCTCCTCGTCGGTGATCCACTCGGTCTCGATCGGCAGGGCGGCCGCGACCAGCTCGTTCAGCCGGGCGGTGATCGCCGCGGCGTCCAGCGCGTCGCCCGGCAGGTTGAAGTCCAGCCGGCTGCGCTCGGCGCCGATCTGGCCGCCGGTGACGTCGCCGGTGACGGCGACGCACAGCAGGTGCAGCGCGGTGTGCATGCGCATGTGGCGATAGCGCCGCTCCCAGTCCAGCGCCAGCTCGACCGGCGTGCCGGGGACGGGCAGGGCGGCGCCGTCGGCCCCCTCCACGGCAATGACATGGCGGACCTCGTCCGGGGTCGCGCCCTTGCGGGCCTCGGCCACCGCCGCCTCGCCGCCGGCCCAGCGGATCGTGCCGCTGTCGCCCGGCTGGCCGCCGGCGGTGGCGTAGAACACGGTCCGGTCCAGGACGATGCCCTCCGGCGTCGCGGCGACCACGGTGGCGGTCGCATCGCGGGCATAGGCGTCGTCGCGGAACAGCAATTCGGTCATGCGCTGGTCTCCAGCCAGTCGGGCTCCGGCAATCCCTTCTCGCGCAGGAAGTCCGGGTTGTAGAGCTTGGATTGATAGCGGCTGCCGTGGTCGGCCAGGATGGTGACGACGGTGTGGCCGGGCCCCATGCGCCGCGCCATCTTCACCGCGCCGGCCAGGTTGATGCCGGTCGACCCGCCCAGCAGCAGCCCTTCCTCGCGGGCCAGGCCGAACAGGATCTTCAGCGCCTCCTCATCGGTCGCCTGCTGTGCCCAGTCCAGCGGCATGCCCTCGAGGTTCTTGGTCACCCGGCCCTGGCCGATGCCCTCGGTGATCGAGCTGCCTTCGGCCTTCAACTCGCCATGCTCGTACCAATTGTAGAGGGCGGCCCCCAGCGGGTCGGTCAGGGCGATCTGGATCTTCGGGTTCCGCTCCTTCAGCGCCAGGGCGATGCCGGCCAGCGTGCCGCCGGTGCCGACGGCGCAGGTGAAGCCGTCGACCGTGCCGCCGGTCTGGTCCCAGATCTCCGGCCCGGTGGTCCGGTAATGGCCGTCGCGGTTGGCGACGTTGTCGAACTGGTTCGCCCAGATCGCGCCGTTCGGCTCGGTCTGCGCCAGCTCGGCCGCCAGGCGCCCGGAATAGTGGACGTAGTTGTTCGGGTCCCTGTAGGGCACGGCGTCGACCTCGACCAGCCGGGCGCCGGCCAGGCGGATCGCGTCCTTCTTCTCCTGGCTCTGGGTCCGCGGCAGCACGATGACGCTGCGATAGCCCAGCGCCCGGCCGACCAGCGCCAGGCCGATGCCGGTGTTGCCGGCCGTGCCCTCGACGATGGTGCCGCCCGGCTTCAGCGTGCCGCGGGCCTCGGCGTCGCGGATGATCGCCAGCGCCGCCCGGTCCTTGACCGAGCCGCCGGGGTTCAGGAACTCCGCCTTGCCCAGGATCTCGCAGCCCGTCTCCTCCGACAGGCGGGCGAGGCGGATCAGCGGCGTGTTGCCGATGGCGCCGACGAAGCCGTCGACGATCTGGCGGGAAGGCGTGTCGCTCATGCTCGGTCCCAATTCTCGGCTGGGGGCATCCCAGAGACCTTAGTGGGCGCCATCCGCGCCTTCAAGCGACGCCCAGCGGCGGCGAAGCGACTCCCGGTTCAGCGCGAACCATTGCAGCGCGATCAGGGTGATGGCGTTCTGGATCCGGCCCTCGGCCAGCAGCGCCAGGGCGTCGTCCGCCGCCATCGGCAGGATGCGGATGTCCTCCTGCTCGGTCGCCAGCCCTTGCAGGCTGCCTTCGGCCGGCGCGGTGACCCGGCCGCAGAACAGGCTGACCCATTCGTTGAAGCCGCCGGGGCTGGTGGCGAACTCGCCGACCGGCAGCAGCTCGGCCACGTCCAGGCCGGTCTCCTCCTGCGTCTCGCGGGCGGCGGAATGCTCCGGCGACTCGTCGGCATCGATCAGCCCGGCCGGGATCTCGACCATCCAGCCCGGCCGGTCGGCGATCCAGGCGCCCAGCCGGAACTGCTCCAGCAGCACCACCCGGTCGGCGACGGGATCATAGGGCAGCAGGGCGACCGCCGGGCGGCGCAGCACCAGCTCGCGCGTCAGCGGGTCGGTCCAGCCGCCGTCGAAGCGGCGGTGGCGCAGCACCAGCCGATCCAGCCGGAAAAAGCCGGCATGGTCGGTGCGCCGCTCGATCAGCTCGACATCGGCATCATTGTCGAAGGCCACTCTCAATGCACTCCATACGCGGCGGGACGGCGGACGATAGCGGCGCCGCTGCCCGGGCGCCACGGCGCTCCACGCCGCAGGATCGGGATAAAGGTTTGACGCCACCGCGCCGCGGTCGCGATACTTCCGGTCGGGCCCGGTTGGCTGCGATGTCGCGGACGAACGCTTCGCCGTCGCCCAGGGAAACAACGGGATCGCCCATGGGCCCTCTAATGGCCTTGTTGCGGGCCGAGGCTTCAGAAACGCAAGAAAGCGTCGCCCCCACAGGGTGGTTCCAAGCGTCTCGACAGGGAGAGCCTGATGGATATCAAGGATCTGGGTAAGGTTCACGTCGCGATTCCGAAGCTGGCGGAGGATCTGCGCGACGGGCGGCTCGACCGACGCGAGTTCCTGCGCACCTCGGTGCTGCTCGGCCTGGCGATTCCGACCGCGTATTCCGTGGCTTCGGTGCTGACCGGCGAGCCGCTGATGCCGCAGGCGGTGGCGCAGGACACGCCGCGCAAGGGCGGCACGCTGCGCCTGGGCATCTTCGTGATGGATGCCAGCGACCCGGCGATCTACGACTGGTCGGAGAAGGGCAATTCCGCGCGGCAGCTGATCGAGCCGCTGGTGCGGGTCGGCACCGACAACCTGTCGCATCCCCATCTCGCCGAGAAGTGGACGGCGAATGACG
>JAEKLZ010000220.1 GCA_019508225.1 Inquilinus limosus
CAGCCGAGAGGCTACGACGCGAGGCGCCGGACGCCTTCGCCCTGCTGACGCGGCGGGCCGTGCCGTTCCGCTATGTCGAGCCCGGCCGGGTCGACCTGCGCGCCAGGGCGCCGCTGATCGAGCTGGACGCCGATGGCGACGTGGCGGCGGTGCGCTACAACAACCGCTCGATCGCGCCCTTCGACCTGGACCCGGACGAGGTCGAGGCCTTCTACGACGCCTATTGCTGCTTCGGCCGGCTGCTGCACGACCCCGACCTGACCGTCGGCTTCCGCCTGGCGCCGGGCGACCTGTTCATCGTCGACAACCGGCGCGTGCTGCACGGCCGCCGCGGCTTCTCCGCCGGGCGCCGCTGGCTACAGGGCTGCTACACCGACACGGACGGGCTGACCAGTACCCTGTTCAGCCTGGAGGCTTCCCGATGAGCGACACCCTGCACCCGCTGCTGGCCGAGATCGAAGGCCTGTTCGCCGTCCATGGCCACAACACCTATGGCGAAGGCGTCACCATGCAGGAGCATGGGCTGCAGGCCGCAGCCCTGGCCGAGCATGAGGGCGCGCCGGACACGCTGGTGGTGGCCGCCCTGCTGCACGACATCGGCCATTTCCTGGAGCTCGCCGACGACGCCTATGGCTATCACAAGCATGACGGCGCCGGCGGCGACTGGCTGGCCGCCCGCTTCGGCCCGGAGGTCAGCGAGCCGGTGCGGCTGCACGTCGCCGCCAAGCGCTACCTCTGCGCCATCGAGCCGAGCTACCTGGACGTGCTATCCGCCGCCTCGGTCCACTCGCTCGGCAAGCAGGGCGGCCCGATGAGCGCCGCGGAGGCGGCCGAATTCGCCCGCCACCCCCATGTCGAGGCCGCGGTGCGGCTGCGGCGCTGGGACGACGGCGGCAAGGTCGACGGGCTGAAGGTCAGCACCGTCGCCGATTACCGCGACCGCATCCTCAAGGTGGCGAAGGCGGGTTAACGGGCAAACCCATAGCCGTCATGGCGAGCCCCGCAGGGGCGTGGCCATCCAGAAATCGAGCCGCTGGATCGCCGCGTCGCTTCGCTCCTCTGATGACGGCTTGCGGCTGCCGGCGGTGGCTCCCTACCTTAACGCGCCGCCACCGCCTGAATCTCGACCAGCAGGCTGGGCACCGCCAGGCCGGCGACCACCACCAGGGTCGAGGCCGTGGCATAGCCGCCCAGGCGCCGCTCGCGCACCGTGCGGTACAGCGGCACCAGGTCTGGCCGGGTGATGAAGCCGTCGACCTTGACCAGGTCGGTCGCCGTCATGCCGGCATCGGCCAGCACCGCGAACAGGTTGTCCCAGGCCAGCTCGAACTGGCGCTCGGCATCATCGGGAATGGTGCCGTCCGGCGTGGCGCCGACCTGGCCGGAGATGTGCAGCCAGCGGGCGCCGGCCGGGGCTGAGGCGCCATGGCTGTAGCGGGAGAACGGCGCGGCGACGCCGGCCGGGTTGTGCAGCTGGATGGTCATGGGTCTTCCTCGTCCAGACATTGCAGGTTGGGTTCGCGAGCGCGAACCCAACATCGGTCCCGGTGTCGACATGTTGGGTTCGCGAGGCGAACCCAACCTACGCGTCGCGGGACAGCGGGTCGTTCTCCAGCAGGACCGGCGCGCCATGCGGCGTGGCCCGGGCGGCACGGTCCCAGGCGTTCTTGCGCTGGCCCAGCGCCTCGGCATCGGCGACGCCCTTGGCCAGGACCAGGCGCTCCAGCGCGGCCATCCAATGCTCGTAGTAGCGGCTGCCGTCGTCCGGGTCGCCGGCCGCCTGGGCGCGGGTGATCTCCGCTGCCAGCGCCGCCGCCCATTCCGGCCAGGTGAAGATGCCGCGCTGGTGCAGCGCCACCGCCATGGCGAAGGCCTGGGCCTGCCAGGGCTCGGCGAAGACCGGCCCGTCGGCGTCGCGCGGCGGCAGCGGTGCCGTGCCGTCCAGCGCCGCGATCACCGCCTCATGCCGGCTCAAGATAGCCCTCCCAGGCGTCGATCGAGACGGCCAGGGTCGGGTCGGCGGCCTCGCCCCACAGCTCGCGCCCGTCGAAGCGCACGGTGTAGAGCCATTGCGGGCTCTCGCCGCGGCCATGGGCGTTGCTGTCCGGCAGCACGAAGACGCCGTGCACGCGCTCGATCTCGCCCGCCTTGCCGCGGGCGTAGCGCGGCAGCCTGGTGTGGCCGGTGGGATGCTCGTTGCGGGTCAGCACCACGTCGCCGACGGCGAAGCGCGCCGGCGCCGCCTCGGGCCGCTGATAGTTGCTGCCGCGCGCCAGCGTCGGGGCGACCTGATCCGCCCGCAGCACCTTCTGGCCGGGGACCGGCGGATCGATCGCGCGGCCGGCCTTCAGCTCCGCCGCCGAGACCAGGCCGGCGCCTTGCAGCAGCTTCTCCAGCCCCTTGGTCCAGATCTCATAGTAGCTGGAGGACAAGTAATCCGCCGGGTGCAGCGTCTCGCGCGCATGCCGACTGATATCGATGTTCCAGCGGCCCAGGGCACCCGCCGCCAGGGTCAGGGCCAGGGCCCGCTTCTCCCACTCAGCATGGAAACGGAGATCCTCCGGCTCCGGCACCACCGGGCCGAAGCCCATCATGCCACCGAGATCCTGGGCGCCATTCATCGGGCGTCTCCCGACCCGAGGGTCCCCGGCTGGCGCGCGATCCCGGCGCCGATCATGCTGTCTCGGGTGACGAGGTCGGCCAACGCATCCTCGTCCCAGCCTTCGGTGCCGGCCGGGCGCATCGGGATCACCAGGTAGCGGGTCTCGGCGGTCGAATCCCAGACCCGGATCTTCGTTTCGGCCGGCAAGGTGACGCCGAAATCGGCCAGCACGCCGCGGGGGTCGATCACCGCGCGCGAGCGGTAAGGCGCCGATTTGTACCAGACCGGCGGCAGGCCCAGCACCGGCCAGGGATAGCAGGAGCACAGGGTGCAGACGACGAGGTTGTGGGTGTCGGGCGTGTTCTCGACCGCGACCATGTGCTCGCCCTGGCGGCCGACAAAGCCGAGCTCGGCGATCGCGGCGCTGGCATCGGCCCGCAGCCGGTCGCGATAGGCCGGGTCGGCCCAGGCTGGTCTCGTAGGTCTCGATCAGCGCGTCGAGGGCGGCCGGGTCGACATAGCCCTTCTCGACCAGGATCGATTCCAGCGCCTTCACCCGCAGCGCGATCTCGGGCAGCGCGCTGCCCTCGTGGTCATGGTCATGGTCGTGATGATGATGGTCGGACATGGGCGTGTTCCGCTGCATCGGATCCGCCGAAGGCCGGCGGGGGCCGGATGCGCCACAATGCCGGGTTCGGGCCGCGCGGTCGAGCGGTTGATCCGCGCGGCCCGCCCTCCTCAGGGGATCAGCCGATCGCGCCGCAGTTGCCCGAACAGGTCGAAGAAGGCATCGTCGGTCGGCTGATAGGCGGTGAAGCCGAGCCGGCGGCTCTTCGACATGTCGGTCACCACCTCGATCGGCCGGCCGAGATCGGCGTCGGTGTGCCAAGGCGAGACCAGCCGCCCGATCTCGGGCTCGGCCAGGCCGTGGCGGGCCGCGATGTCGCGCCAGGCGCCCGCATCATCGGCCATCTGCTGCTCCAAAGGCCGGACCGTGCCGTCGAAGGGCTCGGCGTCCAGGCCGAACCAGCCGGCGATCCGGCCCCACATCCAGCTCCAGCGGAAGACGTCGCCATTGACCACGTTGAACGCCTGGTCGGCCGCGGCCGGTGTGGTCGCCGCCCACAGCAGGTGCCGGGCCAGCAGCCGCGCATCGGTCATGTCGGTCAGCCCGTCCCACTGCGCCGCCACGCCGGGGAAGCGGAACGGCCGGCCGGTCTCGCGGCACAGGGTCGCGTAGACCGCCAGGGTCGTCCCCATGTTCATGGCGTTGCCCACGGCCTTGCCGATGATGGTGTGCGGGCGGTGCACGCTCCAGCGGAAGCCGTCGCGCGCGGCGGCGGCGAACACCTCATCCTCCTGCGCGTAGTAGAAGTTCTCGATGTCGAGCCGGCCCTGCTCTTCGCGGAACGGGGTCTGCGGCAGGGCGCCTTTGCCATAGGCCTCGAACGGCCCGAGATAGTGCTTGAGGCCGGTGACCAGCGCGACATGGCGGACCGAGCCGGCCGGCCGCAGCGCGTCCAGCAGGTTGCGGACCATGGCGGCGTTGACGCGGATGTTCTCCGCCTCGGTCGGCTGCCGCAGCCAGCTGGCGATGACGACCAGGGATGGCGTGGCATCGCGCAGGGCGTCGGACAGCGAGGCCGGGTCCAGCAGGTCGGCGGCCAAGGGTGTAACGCCGGGCAGGTCGGGCGGCCGCCGGGCGAGGCCGGCGACGCGCCAGCCCTCTCCGGCCAGCAGGGCGGCGGTGGCGCTGCCGACGATGCCGCCGGCGCCGACGATCAAAGCGGATGGGGTCATGGGAAGTCCTCGGGTTGCCGGGATGATCTGGGCATGCCGCCGGGCCGGGTCCAGACGGCGCCCCGGAATGACGCACCTCGCCCGGCGACCAACGGCCGCCGGGCGCTACCCCCACACCCGCATTCGTGCTAGCAAACCGGCCAGCCGAAAACTGACAGCAACCGGAGCCTTTCGATGGCCGCCGAAACCGCATTCCGCACCGAGACCGACAGCCTGGGCGCCGTCGAGGTGCCGGCCGACCGCTATTGGGGCGCGCAGACCCAGCGCAGCCTGCAGAACTTCAAGATCGGCGGCGAGCGCATGCCGGCGCCGCTGGTGCGGGCGCTGGGCATCCAGAAGAAGGCCTCGGCCCTGGCCAATGTCGCCCTCGGCGAGCTCGACGCATCGGTCGGCAACGCCATCGTCGCCGCGGCGGAAGAGGTGATCGACGGCACCCTGGCCGACCATTTCCCGCTGGTGGTGTGGCAGACCGGGTCCGGCACCCAGACCAACATGAACGCCAATGAGGTGATCTCGAACCGCGCCATCGAGGTGCTGGGCGGCGAGATCGGCTCGAAGAAGCCGGTGCATCCGAACGACCACGTCAATCGCGGCCAGTCCTCGAACGACAGCTTCCCGACGGTGATGCACATCGCCGCGGTCGAGCAGATCGGCCACGAGCTGCTGCCGAGCCTGGAGCATCTGCACCGCGCTTTGGCCGCCAAATCGGCCGAGTTCAAGGACATCGTCAAGATCGGCCGCACCCATCTGCAGGACGCGACGCCGCTGACCCTGGGCCAGGAGTTCTCCGGCTATGCCCGGCAGATCGAGCTGGGCATCGCCCGGGTGAAGGGCTGCCTGCCGCACCTGCTGGACCTCGCCCAGGGCGGCACCGCCGTCGGCAGCGGGCTGAACGCCAAGGAGGGCTTCGCCGAGGCCTTCGCGGCGCATGTCGCCGGCATCACCGGCTTCCCGTTCAGGACCGCGCCGAACAAGTTCGAGGCACTGGCGGCGCATGACGCCTGCGTCGAGGCCTCGGGCGTGATGAACACCCTGGCCGTCTCGCTGATGAAGATCGCCAACGACATCCGCATGCTGGGTTCCGGCCCGCGCTGCGGCATCGGCGAGATCCACCTGCCGGAGAACGAGCCCGGCTCGTCGATCATGCCGGGCAAGGTCAACCCGACCCAGTCCGAGGCGATGACCATGGTCTGCACCCAGGTGATGGGCAACCACGTCACCGTCACCATCGCCGGCTCGAACGGCCATTTCGAACTGAACGTGTTCAAGCCGGTGATCATCTACAACCTGCTGCAGTCGATCCGCCTGCTGGCCGATTCCTGCCGCAGCTTCACCGACAACTGCGTCGTCGGCATCGAGGCGCGGACCGAGCGGATCGAGCAGCTGCTGCACGAATCGCTGATGCTGGTGACGGCGCTGAACCCGCATATCGGCTACGACAACGCCGCCAAGGTGGCGAAGAAGGCGCATGCCGAGAACACCACGCTGAAGCAGGCGGCGATCGCGCTGGGCCTGCTGACCGCCGAGCAGTTCGACCAGTGGGTGCGGCCGGAGACCATGGTCGGCCCGTCGGCCTGACCGAGCGTCGATTGAGACGGGGGTGAGCGGCGTCCGCAAGCGGTCGGTCAGCATCGCCGGCCACGCCACCAGCGTGTCGCTGGAGCCGGCCTTCTGGGACGCCCTCACCCGCCTGGCCGCCCTGCGCGGCCTGCCGGTCAACCGGCTGGTCGAGGCGGTCGACGCCACCCGCGACCCGGACGGCAACCTGTCCAGCGCGCTGCGGACCGCGGTCCTTCAGGCGGCGCTGGCCCGGGAAATCTGAAGTCCGGGAGATCCGACATGAAAAAGCCCCGGCCGAACGGCCGGGGCTTTTCCTCATCGGGCTGCCGAAATCAGCCGCCGCACTGCTGGGCGTAGGACTGGTCGCCGGTGGCGACCTGCTGATCGACCTGCTGGATCTGCGCGTCGGTCAGCTTCAGTTCGGCCTGGCAGGTCTTGTAGAGGGCGACGAGCTTCTTGGTCTCGTCCATCAGGCCCTTGCTGGCCGTGCACTGCTCGTCCTTGGTGGCCCCGGCCTGCATCTTGGTCATCGTCTCCTGGGTCAGGGTCTGGATCTTCTGGGCCTGGGCCTGGACGTCTTCGGTGCAGCCGGCGAAAGCGGGCGTGGCGACGAGGGTGGCAATGGCGGCGGCGAGAAGAATGCGCTTCACGAAAAGCTCCTTGGGGTTCTTGAATGGTCCGACCCGGAGCGAGCCGGGGCGGCGTCAGGAGAACCCGCCGCCACGGACCACGTTCCCATAAATTGTGAAGAATTGCACCGATCGCGCCGCCGGAGGCTGCTACTTGCCGTTCGACCACCAGGCTTCGAGCACGGTGCCATAGGTCGGGTTGACCGTGGTGACCCGGCCGAGATCGCCCCAATAGGCGACATAGTCGCGGTCGAGATAGTAGAGCGGCACGACGTAGTTGCCCCACAGCAGCACCCGGTCCAGCGCGTGCACCGCGGCCTGCAGTTCCTCCTCGCTCCGCGCGGCGGTCACGGCCTTGATCAGGGCGTCGACGGCGGGGCTCTTCACCCCCGGATAGTTGCGGGTGCCGGGCACGTCCGCCATGTCGCTGCGCCAGTAGCGTTGCTGTTCCACGCCCGGCGAGAGCGTGCTGATCCAGGTGTTCAGGATCATGTCGAAATCGTAGGTGTCGGTGCGGTTGGTGTATTGCGCGCTCTCGACCAGCCGGACCGAGGCCTGGATGCCGAGCCGGCGCAGCTGGTCGGCATAGGCCAGGGCGATGCGCTGGTAGCCCTTGTTCTGCAGCAGGATCTCGAACCGGAACGGGGTCCCGCTGCCGTCGACCAGCACATTGTCCTTGATGGTCCAGCCGGCCTCGGCCAGCAGCGCCTGCGCCGCACGCAGATTCTCGCGGCTGCGGCCGCTGGCGTCGCTCGGCGGCAGGGTATAGGGCTCGGTGAAGAGCTGCGGCGGCAGCTGGCCACGGAACGGCTCCAGCAGCTGCAGCTCCGCCCCCTTCGGCGTGTCGGTCGCGGCCAGGGACGAGTTGGCGAAGTAGCTGTCGTCGCGCTTGTACTGGCCGCCCAGCAGGGTCTTGTTGATCCATTCGAAGTCGAAGGCCAGGATCATGGCCCGGCGCACCTTGGGATCGGCGAAGATCGGCCGGCGCGTGTTCATGGCGAAGCCCATCATCCCGACCGGCCGGTAATGCGGCAGGGTCAGCATGGTGACGCGGCCGTCCTGCACCGCCGGGAAATCATAGGCGCCGCTGACCCATTTCTCGGCGTCGCGTTCCCGCCGCAGGGTGTAGGCGCCGGCCTTGAACGCCTCCAGCGCCGTGTCGGCGTCGAGATAGAAGTCGAAGCGCAGCGTGTCGAAATTGTACAGGCCGCGCAGCGCCGGCAGGTCCGCCGCCCACCAGTCCTTGACCCGCTCCAGCGCGATGCTGCGCCCAGGGTCGACGGCGCCGAACTTGTAGGGCCCGGCGCCGAGCGGCGGATCCAGGCTGGGCTGGTCGAACGGGTGACTGGTGTACCAGGCCTTGCTCAGGATCGGCTGCACCGCGACCACGAGCGGGTTCTCGCGCGCCGCCTCCGGCTTGAAGCGGAAGCGCACCGTGCGGTCGTCGATGCGGTCGATCCCGTCGATCGTGCCGTAGATCGCGCGGGTGTTGGGCAGCCCCTTCGTCCCCTGGGTCGCCCAGGTGAAGATCACGTCGTCCGCGGTCACCGGCGTGCCGTCGTGGAACACCGCCTTGGGGTTGAGGTGGAAGGTGATCTGGCGCCGGTCGTCCGCCATCTCCGCCCGGTCGGCGACATAGGGGTAGAGGGTGAAGGGCTCGTCCCAGCCCCGCGTCATCAGGGTGGCGAAGATGTAGGGCGGCACGATCAGCCGGACCTGGTCGGTCTGCCCGCCGATGATGAAGGGGTTCAGCGTGTCGAAGCTGCCGACCACCGCCTGGCGCAGCTCGCCGCCTTTCGGCGCGTCCGGGTTCGCATAGGCGAAGTGGTCGAAATCCGCCGGATATTTCGGCTGGCCATGCATGGCGATGCCGCCGCCCGCCGCCAGCGCCCCGGTCTGCGCTCCCGCCTGGGCCGGTACCTGGGCGGCGGCCGGCAGGGCACCGGCCAGCAGAACGGCGAAGGCGAGGCGAAGCAGGAGGCGGGCGGCGCGCATGCGGCATGTCCGGTCGGGAATCGATGCGGCGCAGTCTTCCCGCCGCGGCGCCCCGGCGCAAGTCCGGTGCGTCGGGGCGCTATTCCGCCGCGCGGGCCAGGGGCGGCCAGACGCCCCAGATCTCCTCGGCATAATCCTGCACGGTGCGGTCGGAGGAGAACCAGCCGACATTCGCGGTGTTGCGGATCGCCATGCGGGTCCAGCCGGCGCGGTCGCGATAGGCCGCGGCGGCGCGGGCCTGGGCGTCCCAATAGGCGGCGAAATCGGCCGCCACCAGGAACCAGTCGCTGTGCCGCAGCGCGTCGGTGAGCGGCCGGAACCGGCCCGGATCGTCGGGCGAGAAGGTGCCGTCCTCGATCGCCGCCACGGCCCGGGCCAGGCGCGGATCGGCGGCGATCACCGCCCCCGGGTCGTAGCCCTGGGTCCGCTTCGCCGCCACCTCGGCCGCGGTCAGGCCGAAGATCAGGATGTTGTCGTCGCCCACCCGCTCGGCGATCTCGACATTGGCGCCGTCCAGCGTGCCGATGGTGATCGCGCCGTTCAGCGCGAACTTCATGTTGCCGGTGCCCGACGCCTCCATGCCGGCGGTCGAGATCTGCTCCGACAGGTCGGCGGCGGGGATGATGCGCTCGGCCAGCGTGACGTTGTAGTTCGGCAGGAACACCATCTTCAGCTGGTCGCGGATCCCGGCATCGGCGTTGATCACCCGCGACACGTCATTGGCCAGCTTGATGATCAGCTTCGCCGTGGCGTAGCCGGGCGCGGCCTTGCCGGCGAAGATCTTGACCCGCGGCGTCCAGGCCGCGTCCGGCGTGTCGCGCATCTCCTGCCACAGCGCCACGGCGTGCAGGATGTTCAGCAGCTGGCGCTTGTATTCGTGGATGCGCTTGACCTGGACGTCGAACAGCGCGTCGCCGGAGACGCGCAGGTCGGCGATCTCGCCGATATGATGCGCCAGCAGCGCCTTGTTGCGGCGCTTCACCGCCCAGAACGCCTCGCGGAAGGCGCTGTCCTCGGTCTTGCCGGCCAGGGCCGACAGCCGCTCCAGGTCGTCTTCCCAGCCGGTGCCGATCATGTTGTGGATCAGCTGCGCCAGGTTCGGGTTGGCCTGCACCAGCCAGCGGCGCGGGGTGATGCCGTTGGTCTTGTTGGTGATCCGGCCCGGGAACTCCTCGTTCAGGTCGCGGAACACCGTCTCGCGCATCAGCTGGGTGTGCAGCGCCGAGACGCCGTTGACCCGGTGGCTGCCGAGGAAGGCCAGCGGCCCCATCCGCACCCGACGGTCCCAGCCTTCCTGGATCAGCGACAGGGTGGACAGGCGGCTCGGGTCCTTCGCCACCACCTTGGAGGATTTCAGGAACCGGTCGTTGATCTCGTAGATGATCTGCAGGTGGCGCGGCAGCACCCGCTCCAGCAGCGCCACCGGCCAGGTCTCCAGGGCCTCGGGCATCAGCGTGTGGTTGGTGTAGCTGATGCAGCCGGTGGTGATCTTCCAGGCGCGGTCCCAGTCCAGCCGGTGCCGGTCGATCAGCAGGCGCATCAGCTCCGGCACCGCGATCGCCGGATGGGTGTCGTTCAGCTGCATCGCCGCCTTTTCCGGCAGGTCGTCATAGCCGTCGTGATGCATCCGGTGCCGGCGCAGCACGTCCTGCAGCGAGGCCGAGGTGAAGAAGTATTCCTGCTTGAGCCGCAGCTCCTGTCCCGCCGGGGTGTTGTCGTTCGGGTACAGGACGCGCGACAGGGTCTCGGACAGGATCTTGTCCTCGACCGCCTTCATATAGTCGCCGGAGTTGAAGGGGGCGAGATCGAACTGCCGCACCGGCTTGGCCGACCACAGGCGCAGCGTGTTGACCGTGTCGCCACCCCAGCCGACCACCGGCGTGTCATAAGCGACGGCGAGCACGCGCTGGCTGCCCTTCCAGATCGGTTTCGGTCGGCCATCCGGCCCGGGCTCGCCCGGCTCGATCTTGCCGTAGAAGTCGATCGGGAACGCGACCTCCGGCCGCTCGAACTCCCACGGATTGCCGAATTTCAGCCAGTCCTCGGGGTATTCGACCTGCCAGCCGCGGTCGAATTGCTGCTCGAACAGCCCGTATTCGTAGCGGATGCCGTAGCCGGTGCCGGCGATACCGAGCGTGGCCATGCTGTCGAGGAAGCAGGCGGCGAGGCGGCCGAGGCCGCCATTGCCGAGCGCCGCGTCGGGCTCGACCTCCAGCACGGTGCCGAGATCCACGCCGAATTCGGACAACGCCTCGCGACAGGTGTCGTAGATGCCGAGATTGGTCAGCGCATTGGCCATCAGCCGGCCGATCAGGAATTCCAGGCTGAGATAGTAGACCCGCTTGCCGTCGGTCGCCTCCTCGCGGTGCTGCGCCGCCATCCAGCGGTCGACCAGGCGGTCGCGCACGGCCAGCGCCGTGGCGGCGAACCAATCGTGCCGGGTGGCGCGATGAACCTCGCGCCCGACGGCATAGACCAGCCATTCCAGGATGTCGCGCTTCAACGAGTCCCGGTCGAGCCCGCGCGGCTCGATGGCCGTTGGGGTGGCTGGCAGCTCCATCGGCTGACCCCCATGCTGCACTGCGATATAGACCGTCCGTTACACCACGGATCGGCCCCGCGATCAATCATATGACAAAAAAGACCCGGCGAGGGTTCCCGCCGGGTCGACGATGTCCATGGCCGGTGGCGTGCGCCACTGGCCTTTGGTGTTACTTGGCGCCGACCTTGGCCAGCTCGGCCTGGGTCGCCTCGACGAACTTGCCGCTGTTCCAGATCCAGAACACGTAGTCGGCCTGCTTGCGATCGCCCTTGGCGTCGAAGGACAGGTCGCCCAGCACGGTCTTGTAGAGCGTGCCGTCATGCAGCGCCTCGGCCACCTTCGGTCCGTCGAAGGTCTTGGCCTTGGTCGCGGCCTGGGCCCAGGCCTGGACGGCCGCGTAGCTGTACAGGGTGTAGCCCGTCGGGTCGTAGTTGTCGGCCTTGAACTTGGCCACCACGTCCTTGGCCGCCGGGGAGTTGCGCTGGTCGGCGCCGAAGGTCATCAGCACGCCCTGGCCGGCATCGCCGGTGATGCCCCAGAATTCCTCGGCCACGATGCCGTCGCCGGAGACGAACTGTGCCGCCAGCCCCTGTTCGCGGGCCTGGCGCAGGATCAGGCCGGCCTCGCTGATCAGGCCGCCGTAGTAGATCACGTCGACCTTGGCCTGCTTCATCTTGGAGACGACGGCCGAGAAATCCTTCTCGCCGACGGTGATGCCCTCATACAGCACCTCTTTCAGGCCGGCCTTGTTCATCGCCGCCTTGGTCGCGTCGGCCAAGCCCTTACCATAGGTGGTCTGGTCCTGGATGATGGCGACGTTGCGGCCCTTGTACTTCTCGGCCAGGAAGGGCCCGGCGACCTCACCCTGCTGGTCGTCGCGGCCGCAGGTGCGGAAGGTGGTCTTCTGCCCCTGCTCGGTCAGCTGCGGGTTGGTCGAAGCCGGGGAGATCTGGACGATGCCTTCCTCGGCATAGACCGCAGAGGCCGGGATCGAGACCGAGGAGTTGAAGTGGCCGACCACGGCCACCACGCCCTCGCCCACCAGCTCGTTCGCCGCCGCCACGCCCTGGCGCGGATCGGAGGCGTCGTCGCCATAGACCACGACGACCTTCTCGCCATTGACGCCGCCGGCGTCGTTCAGGGCCTTCACCGCCGCGTCGGTGCCGCGCTTCATCTGTTCGCCGAAAGCCGCGTTCGGGCCGGTCAGCGGCGCGCCGAGGCCGATCTTCACATCGGCGAAGGCCGGGGCCGACGCCATCGCGGCCAGGGCCACACCCGCCAGGAGCACTCGGTTGAATCTCGTCATCAGATCGCTCTCCCCAGTTCATCGACCGACGGGACGACCCCGCCGGTCCTTGCTTTCCGCCGGCCGAAAGGACCGGCGTCTTACTGTGCGGCCGGCCGCCGGTCGCGCCAGCCGAACGGGCCTGCGCGCTCATACAGCCACGGATACTGCCGCACCATCTTCGCCGCCCGCGTCATCCGGTAGGCGACCGTGGCGCACAGGCCGATCCAGACAAGATCGATGACGAAGCCGGTCGGCGACAAGAGCGTACCGCCGAACAGCGCGAAGTGCAGGAATCGAGTCGCACAGGCGAGCAGCACCACGAAGGGGATCACCTTGCGGATCGGCGCCCAGCCCTGGGCCTGGCCCTGGCCGGTCAAGAGGCCGGCGCCGCCGCCCAGGATCACGCTGACGAAGATGAAGTCGCCGACCGAGGTTCCGAGGATCTGTTCCATCGCCCGCCCCTCAATGCCCGCCTTCGAGATAGGCGGCCCGGACTTCCGGATTCGCCAGCAGATCCCGGCCGGTGCCGCTCATCGTCACCCGGCCGTTGACCAGGACGTAGCCGCGATGCGCCAGCTTCAGCGCGTGGAAGGCGTTCTGCTCGACCAGGAACACGGTCATGCCCTTTTCCCGGTTGATCACCTTGATCGCCTCGAAGATCTGCTTCACCACCAGCGGCGCCAGGCCGAGCGACGGCTCGTCCAGCAGCAGCAGCCGCGGCCGGCTCATCAGCGCCCGGCCGATCGCCAGCATCTGCTGCTCGCCGCCCGACAGCGTGCCGCCGCGCTGCACCTGCCGCTCCTTCAGCCGCGGGAACAGCGTGAAGATCTGCTCGAGGTCGCGCGCGAACTCCACCGGATCGGCGGTCAGCGCCCCCATCTGCAGGTTCTCCATCACCGTCATGCGCGGGAAGATGCGGCGGCCTTCCGGCGAGATGGCGACGCCGCGGCGCACGATCTCGAAGGTCGGCTTGCGGGTGATCTCCTGCCCGTCGAACATCACCGCGCCCTGCCGCGCCTGCGGATTGCCGCAGATCGTCATCAGGAGGGTCGATTTGCCGGCGCCGTTGGCGCCGATCAGGGTGACGATCTCGCCTTCCTTGACCTCGACATCGACACCCCGCAGCGCCTCGATGGCGCCGTAGAAGGTGTGCACGCCTTGCAGCGACAGCATCACGGCCGGGCCTCCCCGGTCACGGCGGCAACATCGGCGGCGATCTCGGGCGGCAGGTCGTCCTCCTCGGGCTCGCCGAGATAGGCGCGGATCACCGTCTCGTCGCTGCGGATCTCCGCCGGCGTGCCGTCGGCGATCTTCTTGCCGTGGTCGAGCACCACGATGTGGTCGGAAATCTGCATGACGACGCTCATGTCGTGCTCGATCAGGAGGACGCTGGTCCGGTGCTCGTCGCGGATGGCGCGCAGCAGCTGGTTCAGCTCCTGCGATTCGCGCGGGTTGAGGCCGGCGGCCGGCTCGTCCAGGCACAGGATCACCGGGTCGATGCACATCGCCCGCGCGATTTCCAGCCGGCGCTGGCCGCCATAGGGCAGGCTGCCGGCGGAATCGTCGGCCTGGGCGGTCAGCCCGACCCGGTCGAGCCAGAACTTCGCCTTGTCCACCGCCTCGCGCTCCGCCCGGCGATAGCTGGGCAGGCCGAACAGCCCGGCGATCGAGAAGGCCGAGGCCTTCATCAGCTTGTTGTGCTGGGCCACCATCAGGTTCTCCAGCACGCTCATCCCGGCGAACAGCCGGATGTTCTGGAAGGTGCGGGCGACGCGCGCCTGCTGGGCGATGCGGTAGCCCGGGATCTGCTCCAGCAGGAACTCGCCGCCGTCGCCGCGCAGCGTCATCCGCCCGGCGGTCGGCCGGTAGAAGCCGGTGATGCAGTTGAACAGCGTGGTCTTGCCGGCGCCGTTCGGCCCGATCACCGCGGTGATGTCGCCGGCCCGGATGTCGAAGGAGACGTCGTCGATGGCGACGAGGCCGCCGAAGCGCATCGAGACGTGCTCGATGGTCAGAAGGGCGGTCACGAAGAGGCTCCCTTCTTGCCGTGCAGCAGGATGGTCGGGTCGCGATGCGCCAGCAGGCCGCGCGGGCGCCACACCATGATGCCGACCATGCACAGGCCGAACACCAGCATGCGGTACAGGTCGAGGCCGCGGAAGGCCTCCGGCAGGCCGATGATCAGGCAGGCGGCGACGACGATGCCGAGCTGGCTGCCCATGCCGCCGAGCACCACGATCGCCAGCACGATCGCCGATTCGATGAAGGAGAAGCTCTCCGGGCTGATGAAGCCCTGATAGGTGGCGAAGAAGCTGCCGGCGAAGCCGCCGCACATCGCCGAGGTGGCGAAGGCCGCCAGCTTCAGGTTGGTGCGGTTGATGCCGAGCGACTGGCAGGCGATGTCGTCCTCGCGGATCGCCTCCCAGCCACGGCCGACCGGCAGGCGGCGCAGCCGGGTGCTGATCAGGTTGACCAGCAGGGCCAGGGCCAGGATCAGCAGGTACAGGAAGATGATCCGGTGCGTCGGGTTGTAGTCCAGGCCGAACAGCTGGTGGAAGGCGGTGACGCCCTCGGGCGGGTTGCGGTCGAAGGGGAAGCCGAAGAAGCTGGGCCGCGGCACGTTGTTGATGCCGTTCGGCCCGCCGGTCACCGGCGCCCAGTTGATCAGGATGATGCGGATGATCTCGCCGAAACCGAGCGTGACGATGGCGAAGTAGTCGCCGCGCAGCCGCAGCACCGGATAGCCCAGGATCAGGCCGAAGCCGGCGGCCAGCACCCCGGCCAGCGGCAGGCAGATCCAGAAGCTGAAGCCGAAGGTGGTCGCCAGCAGCGCGTAGGAGTAGGCGCCGACGGCGTAGAAGGCGACATAGCCGAGGTCCAGCAGACCGGCCAGGCCGACGATGATGTTCAGGCCCCAGCCGAGCATGATGTAGATCAGCACGATGGTGGCGACGCCCAGCGTGCTGCGGGTGGCGAAATCGGTGAAGGGGAAGATCGCCGCCAGCACCACCAGGATCGGGCCGACATAGACGCTGAGGCGCTGCACCCGGGCACCGATCCGATCCATCGCCCGGTCCCGCTCCTGGCGCGACAGGGTGGAGCGGTTGCGGCGCTGCACCAGGATCGACTGGATCAGCAGCCAGGCGGCGCCGAGCGCCCCGACCAGCAGCAGCGGCACGGAATGCAGGTCCTGCACCGGCAGCGGCGGCAGCGTGTCGGAGATCATCGGCCGCAGATATTCGTAGATCGGCGGCAGGGCGAAGACGACCAGGAACAGCAGGCTGATCCAGAACACCGGCCGGGACATGCCCTCGCGGTTCAGGATGATGCCGATGCGGCCGATGACCACCAGGGCGACGGCGATGGCCACCGCGGTGAAGTCGGTCTGGTAGCTGAGCGAGCCGCTCTGCTCGATGGTGCGGATGCCGACCAGCGGCGCGGTCAGGACCAGGGCGATGAGGCCCGTGACCCCGGCCTCCTTCAGCATGGCAACGACGTCGAGGCGGCGCGCGCCGGCCGCGTCGGTTTGCGCGATCGTGGCCATCGCCTCAGACCTTCTCGATGTCGGGACGGCCGAGCAGGCCGGACGGGCGGAAGATCAGCACCAGCACCAGGATGGTGAAGGCGGCGACATCCTTGTATTCCGACGAGAAGTAGCCGGACCAGAAGGCCTCGATCAGCCCGATCAGGACGCCGCCGAGCATCGCCCCCGGCAGCGAGCCGATGCCGCCCAGGACGGCCGCGGTGAAGGCTTTGATGCCGGCCAGGAAGCCGATGTAGAAGTCGATCACGCCGTAATAGAGGGTCACCATCACGCCGGCCACCGCGGCCAGCGCCGCGCCGATGACGAAGGTGGTCGAGATGGTGCGGCCGACATCGACGCCGATCAGCGCCGCCATGGTGCGGTCCTGGGCGCAGGCGCGCTGCTGCCGGCCCAGCGAGGTGCGGTTGATCACCCAGGTCAGGCCGATCATCAGGGTCAGGGTGAGCACCACGATGATGATCTGCAGATACGACAGGCTGACGTCGAAGCCGCCGCCGGAGGTCAGCTGGAACCCGCCCGGGATCTGCGGCGGCACCGGCTTGCGCCGGGCACCCTGCAGCAGCTGGACGTAGTTCTGCAGGAAGATCGACATGCCGATGGCGGAGATCAGCGGCGCCAGCCGGGTCGAGCCGCGCAGCGGCCGGTAGGCCAGCCGCTCGATCGTCCAGCCATAGGCGGCGGTCACCACCACGCTGACGATCAGCACGATCGCCAGGGCCAGGGCCACCGACATGCCGGGCACGCCGAAGGCGCCGAGCACGACGAAGCCGATCACCGCGATGAACGCGCCGATCATATAAATCTCGCCATGGGCGAAATTGATCATGCCGATGATGCCGTACACCATCGTATAGCCGATCGCGATCAGACCGTAGATCGCGCCCAGCGTCAGCCCGTTGATGAGCTGCTGCAGGAAATATTCCATGCTCGCGCCGAATTGCCTCCACAGACCATCCGCGGATGGTCGACCTCACTGTTCGCTCGCCGTTTAAACCGAGGGCGTTTCTCTGTTCAAGCTCCGCATCACCGTCGGATTGGCGCGACTATGGCGAAGAAAATGGACCGTTACAATCTCAATGAATCATAAGACGTTTCGGGGGCTTAGGCCATGGATCAGACGCCGTAACGGTCGAGAATCCGGCGGATCGGCGCGGCATAGGCCGGGTCCCAGTACCGCACATGGACCAGCAGCGGATACAGCAGGTAGATCGGCCGGCGGTCGTCCCAGAAGCCGGGATCGAGCGGCGCCAGCTCGGCGTAGCGGCGGAAGAAACTCTCGTCGAAAGTGCCGAACAGGGTCGGGTAAGCCAGCTCCATCTCCGGATGGCCGCAGCACAGGGCGGGGTCGATGACGGCGACGATTCGGCCCCCGCGATGCAGCAGGTTGCCGGCCCAGATGTCGCCATGCAGCAGCGCCGGGTGGTGCGGCTCCGTCAACAGGCCGTCGAGCCGGCCGGCCAGCGCCTCCAGCCGGCGCAGCAGATCGGCATCGATCGTGCCCTCGGCGTGGCCGGCCCGGGCCATGTGCAGCAGGCGGTGGTCGCGGAAGAACGGGATCCAGCGATCGGCCGGCGGGTTCGGCTGCGGCAGCCGGCCGATGGTGGTATCGCGGTCGTAGCCGAAGCGCGGCCAGGCCGACGCGTGCAGCGCCGCCAGCAGCTCGGCCGCATGCCGCTGCGCCGGCTCGGGCGGCGGACCCGGCTCGTGCTCGACATAGTCGAGCAGCAGCAGGTCCTCGGCGGCATGCAGCACCGCCGGCAGCGGCAGGGCGGAATGGCGGGCCAGCTCGGCCAGCATCCAGGCTTCGAGCAACAGCGGCCCTGGCCCGGCCTTGGCCACCACGCGGCCGCCATCGGCGAGGTCGACCCGGAGCACCGCGACGGTCGAGCCGCCCGGCAGCGGCTCGGCCGCCACCGGCCGGACGCCGAGCGCGGCGGCGATCCGGTCGGCGAGGCCGGGGTCCAGGGCGTTCAGAGACGGCATTCCGGATCGGGAAATAACACCACGCGTTTCGCGGCTCCCATGGTGAAATGGGCGAAGGTCCCGCCCGTCCTCCGGAGCATCATGCTCGCATCGCCTTCCGTCTACGAAGCCTGCGCCCGGTTGTTCGAGCCAGGTTCCGGCGCCGCCGATCCTGGCGCAGCCGGCCAGCCGGTGGAAGAGGCCCGGCGGCTTATGGCCGCCTTCGGCGTGGCGCCGGACGGCAGCGACGAGGATGGCCGGACCGCGCGGCTGTTTCGGCTGGCCGCGACGCTCGAGGCCAGCTTCGCGGTGCCGGCGATGGACTATCCCGGCCTCTCGGTCCTCGGCGCCCGGCTGCCGCCGAACCGATCCGCCGATGGTGCGGCCATCGCCGTCGAGGGCGTGATCGGCTGCGACCCGAGCCCGTGGCGGGCCTTCCAGAAATGCATCGGCGAGGCGGCGGAGACCCTGGCGCTGGCCGTGCCGGGGATCGGCGACGCCGCCCCGGACGGCTCGGCCGAGGATATCGCCGCCCGCTTCGACGGCCAGATCGCGGCGCGGACCGGCCTGGGCTCGGCCGCCGCCCTC
>JAEKLZ010000336.1 GCA_019508225.1 Inquilinus limosus
AGGAGGCCCTGATGCGTCACCTCCGCCTGCTCCATCGCCATCTCGGCCAGCCGGTCGAGCATGCGCGCGGCCTGCTCGGCATCGGCCTGGTCGTAGGCCGGCGGGGCGGGTTGCGAGGTGGAGACGGAATGCGCCTTGTCCATAGAACGTATCATGAACACAGACGCGAGTTAAGGCAATGAAACATTGCGTTCGCGGCGCAGCGGACGGAAATCCGCGGCCTTCCGGCACCACCTGGAGGGTCGACGGGACGAAGCCCGAGCGTCAGATCGCCCACCACCAGCGCAGGCGCTGCATCAGTCCGCCATCGGGGCGCGACAGCAGGTCGGACCGGCCCCCGCCGAAGGCGCGGGAGACGACTTCCGGCGCGGTGAAGCCGAAGGCCACCGCCTCCATCGCCTCGTCGGCCCGGCCCAGGAGGGCGGCCGCCCCGCCGAGCAGGACGAGGTCGGCGAACATCAGCCAGAAGAACCAGTCGCGCAGGAACTGCGGCGCGCCGTCGTGCCGGCCCTTGATCAGGCGCAGCACGTCCGGCAGCGCGCCGCCGAGGCAGCCCAGGGCGAAGATCTCCGCGCCGGTCATGCGGCCGCATCCCCGCCGGCGGCCTCACGGTCCGGCCGGGCCAGCGCCACCAGCCTCTCCCGCACCCCCTGCAGGATCTCGTCCGACAGCGCCGGGTCGGACACGCCGCGGGCCAGGGCCACGGCGCCGGCCATGGCGCTGATGGCCAGCAGCGCGTCGGCGCGGGTGGCGGCCGGATTGGTCTGCCGCAGCAGGGCCAGGAAGGTCTCGGCGCTGGACTCGACATGGCGGGCGAAGGCCTCGCGCGGCCGGTCCTGCAGCCGTCCGGCCTCGCTGGCCAGGGCCGCGACGGCGCAGCCCAGGCCCGGCGTGTCGCGGTGCTTGGCGCTGACATAGTCGGAGACGATGGCGGCATAGCCGGCGCCGGCCTCCCGCGCGGCGGCGACGCTCGCCCGGCTCTGGGCCAGCGCCTCCTCCAGCGCCTCGGCCACCAGCTCGTCGCGGGATCCGAAATGGCGGTAGAAGCCGCCATGGGTCAGCCCGGCCTCCTGCATCAGCTCGGCGACACTCAGGCCGCCGACACCGGCCTCGCGGAAGCGGCCGGCCGCGATGCGCACGATGCGGTCATGGCTGGCCGCCTTGTCCTGCCGTGAATGGCCCATCGCAAATTCCTCCTCGGCCGGCATTGACAATCAGGATGATGGTTATCATCTTCCCAACTGAGATGACGATCATCATCCACAATATGGGGCCGGCCGGCCGTGGCCGCCAGCCCGGAGCGTCATCAGATTGCAGTCGCCGCCCGATCGGGGCGCAGGAGAGCGAGATGAGGTTGCAGGACAAGGTTGCGCTGATCACCGGCGGCAATGCCGGTATCGGCCTGGCGACGGCCCGCCTGTTCGTGGCCGAGGGCGCGAAGGTGGTGATCACCGGCCGCAACCGCGAGACGCTGGACGCCGCGGCGCGCGAGCTCGGCGACGCCGTGCTGGCGCTGCAGGCCGACACCGCCGATGCCAAGGCGATGGAGCGGGCGGCGGCGCAGGCGGTGGAGCGCTTCGGCCGGCTCGACATCGTTTTCGCCAATGCCGGCATCGGCGGCATGACCCCGCTCGGCCAGACCTCGTTCGAGCAGTTCGAGCAGATCCTCCGCGTCAACCTGACCGGCGTGTTCTTCGCGGTGCAGGCGGCGCTGCCGCATCTCAAGCAGGGCGCCTCGATCATCCTCACCAGCTCGGTGCACAGCGCGCTCGGCGCCGCCGGCTGGTCGGCCTATGCCGCCAGCAAGGGCGGCATCCGGTCGATGGGCAAGGTGCTGGCGTCCGAGCTGGCGCCGCGCGGCATCCGGGTGAACGTGGTCTCGCCCGGCGCCACCGACACCGACATCTGGTCGGCCGTGGCGCCGACGCCGGAGGGCCGCAAGGCGCTGGTGCAGCACATCAGCCGCAGCATCCCGGCCGGCCGCTTCGGCGAGCCCGACGAGGTGGCGAAGACCGTGCTGTTCCTGGCCTCGGACGACTCCAGCTACATCCAGGGCATCGACCTGTTCGTCGACGGCGGCGCCACCGGGTCTCCGTCGGGGGCGCCGATCTATCGGGGGTGACCGATACTGTCGGCGGCCGGTACTGATCACCATCCCTTCACCGTCATGGCGAGGCGCGCAGCGCCGTGGCCATCCAGCGACTCTGAATCCTGGATGGCCACGTCGGCTTCGCCTCCTCGCCATGACGGAAAAGGCGTGGAGATTCGGACCCAAGGGCGGCCGTTGGTATAACCCTGTCCTCACCCCGGCAGGAACGCCACCATGTTCGGGCTGCCGATCGGCAAATAACGGCCGGTGAAGGCCAGCCGGCCGGAGTCGGCGTCGACCCGGAACAGGGTGACGTTGTCGCTGCGCCGGTTGCAGGCGAACAGGAAGCGGCCGGTCGGGTCCAGCGCGACATGGTTCGGGTAGTCGCCGCGGGTCCATTCGGCATCCAGCCAGCGCAGCGTGCCGCCGGGCTCGATGGCGAAGATGGCGACGCTGTTGTGCAGCCGGTTGCCGGAATAGAGGAAGCGGCCGTCGCGGCTGACCGCCAGCGCCGAGGCGAAGCTGGAGCCGGCGAAGCCCGGCGGCAGCGAGCCTACCTGCTGCTTGAGGGTGGCGCGGCCGGTCGCCGGGTCCCAGTCATGGACCGCCAGCTGCGACGCCTCCTCATAGGTGGTGTAGAGCACGCGGCCGTTCGGGTGGAAGGCCAGGTGCCGCGGCCCGGCCCCGGCCGAGGCGGTCGGAAAGAAGGGCGGGTCGGCCGGGCGCAGCGCCCCCTCGTCCAGGGTCCAGACATAGACCCGGTCCTGGCCGAGATCGGTGCTCAGCACGAAGCGGCCGGCGGTCTCGATGATATGGGCGTGCGAGCCGTCATGGCCGCTGATGGCGAAGCTGCCCGGCGGCCCGGCCTCGGCCTTGTCCGCGCCGACCGGCCCGGCCGGAGCCTGGATGTCGGTGGCGGCGCCCAGCGACCCGTCCGCCGCGATCGGCAATACGGCGAGCTGGCCGCCGCCGTAATTCGCCACCAGCAGATGCCGCCCGCCGGGATGGACGCTGGCATGGCAGGGCCCGGCGCCGCCGGAGCCGACGGTGTTCAGCGCCGTCAGCGCGCCGCTGTCGCGGTCGACCCGGTAGGCGGTGCAGGCGCCCTGGGCCGCGCCTTCGAATTCGTCGATCTCGTTGACGGCATAGGCGTGGCGCCCGTCCGGGGCGAAGGCCAGCCAGGCGGGGTTCGGCCCGGCGACGCTCGACAGCGCCTCCAGCCGGCCCGAGTCGGGATCCAGCCGGGCCAGGGTGATGCCCTCACCGTTGCCGGACGCGCCGGTGTAGCTGCAGACATGGAACAGCATCGCCTCGCCTCCCTTATCGGTTTGAGAACCGGATACCATCCGTGTCGCGCATTGTCAGCGCCGCCGCGCGCGGCTATCACCGCCATCCTCTGTCCTTGCCGGGAGCCATGCGATGGCCGACACCCCGCCCGACCGCCTGTCGAACAACCCGAACAGCCCGCATTTCGACGAGGCCGCCTTGCGCCGCGGCGTCGGCATCCGCTTCAACGGCACCGAGCGGACCAATGTCGAGGAGTATTGCGTCAGCGAGGGCTGGGTCCGCCTGTCGATGGGCAAGGCGCTGGACCGCCGCGGCCAGCCGCTGACGATGAAGATGACCGGCACGGTCGAGCCGTATTTCCGGGACGACGCGCCCGAGGCCTGATCCGGCCCGGCAGGAACACGGGCCGGCTATCGGGCATTGTGTCCTGAGGGATCCGTGATCCCGGGAGACGCCGGATGGATCGACCGATGCCTTCGCCGATGACGGCGCTGTTCGCCGTCCTCGGCGCCCTGGTCTTTGTCGGCCTGGCCGTGCTCGGCTGGGGCGGGTTCGGCGGCTTCTTCGCCCATCCGGCCCGCACCGCCCTGGTCGCCGTCACCGCCATGCTGACGGCCGCCAGCCTGTTCACCGGCGGCAACATCAGCCCCGGCGAGCGCGAGGACCGCGGCAACCGCTGGGTGCTGGCGGTCTTCACCGTGCTCGGGCTGCTCGGCGCCTATGTCCCGGCCTGGACCGACCGGATGGAGGTCTGGACCCTCGACGGCGACACCATGCGCTGGTTCGGCGTCGCGCTGTTCGCCCTCGGCGGCGCGGTCCGGATCTGGCCGGTCTTCGTGCTCGGCCGGCGGTTCAGCGGGCTGGTGGCGATCCAGCCGGGGCACACGCTGGTCACCGACGGCATCTACGGCGTGATCCGCAACCCGAGCTATCTCGGGCTGATCGCCGGGACGTTGGGCTGGGCGCTGACCTTCCGCTCCGGCATCGGGGTGGTGCTGGCGCTGCTCAACCTGCCGCCGCTCATCGCCCGCATCCGGTCCGAGGAGCGGCTGCTGGCCGAGCAGTTCGGCGCCGAGTACGAGGCCTATCGCCGCCGCACTTGGCGTCTGGTGCCGGGGCTGTACTGAGCGGTCAGGCCGCCGCCTGCGCCGCCCCCGCGATCAGGCGGCCGAGCCGGCCGATGCCCTGCTCGATCGCCTCGGCGCCGGCCAGGGAGAAGGACAGGCGCAGCGTGTTGCCGTGGCTGCCGTCGGCATGGAAGGCGCGGCCGGGGACAAAGGCGACGCCCTGCTCGACCGCCCGGGCCAGCAGCTCGGCGCCGTCCAGCCCCTCGGGCAGGGTCACCCAGATGAACATGCCGCCCTCCGGCCGGGTCCAACTCACCCCCGCCGGCATGTGCCGCTGCAGCGCCGCCAGCATATGGTCGCGCCGGTCGCGATAGGCGGCGCGGATCTTCGCCACCTGGGCCGGATAGGCGTGCTCGGCGGCGTGGTGCATCACCATCTGGTTGATGGTCGGCGTGTGCAGGTCGGCCGCCTGCTTGGTCAGGACCAGCTTCTGCACCACGCCCCGCGCGGCGCAGATCCAGCCGATGCGCAGCCCCGGCG
>JAEKLZ010000337.1 GCA_019508225.1 Inquilinus limosus
GAGACGGGGCCGGCCTCGATCGAGGGCTGGGTCGACGGCGCCCTCGCCGTGCCCGGCCTGCTGCAGGAGATCGCCCGCGGCGAGGCGCGCGGCGTCGCCGGGCACGTCATCGCCTGCTTCGACGACACCGGGCTGGACGCCGCGCGCAGCCTCGCCACCGCGCCGGTGGTCGGCATCGGCGAGGCTGGCTTCCATGTCGCCGCGCTGCTGGCCGGCCGGTTCTCGGTGGTGACCACGCTGGCGCGGTCGATCCCGGTGATCGAGGCGAACCTGCAGCGCATCGGCCTGGCCGCCCGCTGCGCCCGGGTGCGGGCGGCGGAGATCCCGGTGCTGGACCTGGAGCGCCCCGGCTCGGATGCCGAAGAACGGATCTCGGCCGAGATTGCGGCAGCGCTGGAGAGCGACCGGGCCGAGGCGATCGTGCTGGGCTGCGCCGGCATGGCCGACCTCGCCGCGCGGCTCTCGGCCCGGCATGGCGTGCCGGTGATCGACGGCGTCGCCGCCGCGGTCACGCTGGTCGAAGGCCTGGCCCGGCTCGGCCTGCGCACCGCCAAGACCGGCGGCTACGCGCCGCCGCGGCCGAAGCCCGGCGGAATGTCCGGTTTCGGCATCCGGTGAGCATGCCGAGCCATCGGTGATGGCGATCGCCGATGGGCTTCAGCGCGTCCGGTCGACATCGGTCCAAGTGCCGGTTCTGCCCGAAGCGATGATCGCGTCGCAGACGACCGTCGTCTCTAGCGCATCGCGGAAGGTCGGCGCCGCCGGCTTGCCGTCGGCCAGGCCCTGCAGGAAATCGGCGACCTGGTGCACGAAGGAATGCTCGTAGCCGATGGTCAGCCCCGGCACCCACCATTTGCCGAGATAGGGGTGCTCGCCATCCGTGACCAGGATCGAGGTCCAGCCGCGGAGCGCGCCGGGTGAGCGGTGATCGAACCAGGCGAGGCGATTGAGGTCGTGCAGGTCCCAGGCGAAGGAACCCTTCTCGCCATTGATCTCCAGCGTGTAGGCGGCCTTGTGGCCGCGCGCGTAGCGGGTGGATTCGAAGGTGCCGAGCGAGCCGTTCGAGAAACGAGTCAGCACCGCCGCGGCATCGTCGATGCCGACCTGCTGCACCTCGCCGGTCAGCGCATGCTTGCGCTGCTTGACGAAGGTTTCGGTCATGGCGGTCAGGGTCTCGATCGAACCGTTGATCCAGATCGCCGTATCGATGCAGTGCGCCAGCAGGTCGCCGGTCACGCCCGAGCCGGCCGCATCGACATCCAGCCGCCATGTCCCGGCGCCGCCTTGCGGCACGTCGGGCGAGATCGTCCAGTCCTGCAGGAATTTCGCGCGGTAGTGATAGATCCTGCCGAGCAGGCCCTGGTCGACCATCTGCTTGATCAGGCTCACCGCCGGCACGCGCCGATAATTGTACCAGACCATGTTCGGCACGCCGGCCGCCTCGACCGCCTGCACCATCGGCAGGCCTTCGGCGGCGCTGCGGGCGAGCGGCTTCTCGCAGGTCACCATCTTGCCGGCCCTGGCCGCCGCGATCGCGATCTCGGCATGGCTGTCGTTCGGCGTGCAGATATCGATCACGTCGATATCCTTGCGCTCGACCAGCCTGCGCCAGTCGCTCTCGACCCCCTCATAGCCCCACATCTGCGCGAAGGCCTTGGCCTTCTCGCCGTTGCGGGCCGCGACGGCCTTCAGGACCGGGCGATAGCCGGTGTCGAAGAACTGCGAGACCTTGCCCCAGGCATTGGAATGGGCCCGCGCCATGAAGCCATAGCCGACCATGCCGACATTGAGTGTCTTGGCCATTTTGGTGTTCCTCCCGCTTCAGTCTTCGCGCCAGCCATGGGCGTCGCGCACCTTGATCATGGCGCCGAGCACGGCATTCCAGGTCTTCTGGTCCTCCATCACCGCGTTCGGGAACATGCAGCCGTCCCAGCAGATGTGACGCATCCGCCTGGTCAGGGTTCCGTCGCCGTCGCGCAGCCAATAGCCGGCATGCCTGGTGATATCGAGCCTGCCGTTCGGGTCGGTGACCTGGCAGTGGCGGCCGGTCTTCTCATGGTCGCCCGAGCCGAAGACGGTGCCGTCATTCTGCGCGACGTGGAAATCCATGGTCCAGGGCCGGAGCGCATCGGCGACTTTCCGATAGGCGGCGTCGAGCGTCGCCTGGTCGGACCAGTCGAAATCCTTGGGCAGGATGCGGTCCTGCTCGGCATTGTAGCCGAGCGTGTAGAGCATCGAATGCGCCATGTCGGCCTGGTAGCCGACCACGCCCGGGCGATCGACCAGCTCGAGCAGCTTCACCATCTCGCGCCAGGAATGCATGCCGCCCCAGCAGATCTCGCCTTCGGCGACGAGGAATTCGCCATGGTCCGCGGCGATGTCGGCCGCTTCCCGGAAGGTCTGCGCGATCAGCCGGGTGTTGGCCTCCGGATCCTGGTCCCAGGCCTCGACACCCGTGGAGGAGTCGATGCGGATGCCGCCGGTCGGGCGTATGCCCAGTTCGCGCATCTGCTGGCCGATGGCGCAGGCCTTCCTGACCTGGGTGACGAAGCGCTTGCGGTCTTCGGCCGAGCCCATGGCCGATCCGCCGCCGGCGCCGCCCCAGATCGGCGCGACGAAGGAGCCCACCTTCAGCCCGTAGCCGGCGATGTGGTCGGCCATCCGCTTGACCGCGTCCGCGTCGCTGTCGATCGAGACATGCGGATCGGTGATGAAGAGGTCGATGCCGTCGAACCTGACGCCGTCGACCTCGGCCTCCGCGGTCAGGCGCAGCAGCGTGTCGAGCGGGATGATCGGCTCGGAATCACCGTCCTTGCCGACGATGCCCGGCCATGCGGCGTTGTGCAGCTTGGGGAAATTGTTGGTCATCGGATCCTCCCAGATCTGAAGTGCAGGCTTCTATCGACTGCCGGTTTGCCCGGTCAGCATCTCGGTCCTTTGCAGGACCAAGGATGGCAAAGATCTGCGCGCCCGTATCCCCCCGATTGAGGGGCGCATGGGCGCTGATGGAGATCGGCTGACGCGGCAGCCGCCGTCCGCTCACAGGCTCGTCATGTCGAGCCCGGTCAGGCGCAGGGCGCGGCCGTCCTTCGCCGCGATGGCCCGCATCTCGCGCTCCAGCGCGTCGCGGTCGTCGGCGCCGCGCAGCATCCGCCCGGCGAGCGGGTCGAACCGGCCTGCGGCGATATCGGCGATCAGCATGGCTGCCCGCGCCGGCGGGATGTCCACACCGTCGTCAAACAGCTGCCTGATGCCGGGCAGATGCGCCTTGCCGGCGTCGGAGGTCAGCTGCAATTCGGTCATCGCCGTCCGGACGAGGCCGGGATCGACGGCAAAGGCCAGGACGCCGCCGGCCTTGGTCGTGTCGTTGAGGCATTCGGTCAGGCGCATGACCGCGGCCTTGCTGGCGGCATAACCGGAGCCGTGCGGAAAGCTCGTCCCGGTCCCGCCGCCCACCAGGTTGACGATCCGTCCCCGTCCGCGTGCCAGCATCCGCGGCGCCGCGATCCGGCAGGTGTGGAAGGTGCCGCGCAGATTGATCTCGACGTCGCCCCACCAGGTCTCGGGATCGCACTCCCAGATCGGGCCGAAGGCCCGGAACGAGCCGTGGTTGTTGACCAGCGTGTCGACCGGCCCGAGCTCCTCGCTGATCCGGTCGAAGGCGCGCTCGACCGCCGGGCCGTCGACGAGGTCGAGCGGCAGCGCGATCGCCGTCCCGCCTTCGCCGGCGATCATCGCTCGTGTCTCCTCGATTTCGCGTGCCGTGCGCGCCAGGACCGCGACCCGGGCGCCGGCCCGGGCCTGGTGCAGCGCGATCTCGCGCCCGATCCCGCGGCCGGCGCCGGTCACGACCGAAACCGTGCCGTTCAAGCTCGTCATGACCTGATCCTCCAGCATCCGGCTTGCGAAAGGCGTCGCCGGCGGCCTGGCAGACCGTTGGCCGATATCGAGCCGATCACTCCGCCTCACTACACCCGTGAGGCGCCGCGATCAAAGCCGCGTCGCGATATACTTGGCCTCGAGGAATTCGAGAACGCCTTGCGCACCGCCCTCCCGTCCGAGCCCGCTCTGCTTGGTGCCGCCGAACGGCGCCGCCGGATCGGAGACCAGCCCGCGGTTGAGCCCGACCATGCCGGTCTCGATCCGGCGGCAGACCCGCAGGCCCCGCGCCAGGTCGCGGGTGAAGACATAGGCGGCCAAGCCGTATTCGGTCGCGTTGGCGAGGGCGACGGCCTCGTCCTCCGTCTCGAAGCGGCTGAGTGCTGCGACCGGCCCGAAGATCTCCTCCCCGGCCATCGCGGCATCGGCCGGGACGCCTTCCAGCACGGTCGGCGGATAGAAGTAGCCGGGCCCGTCCGGCCGCCCGCCGCCGCAGAGCAGCCGGGCGCCGCGCGACAGGGCGTCGTCGACCAGCCGTTCGATCTTGTCGACCGCGGCCGGGTTGATCATCGGACCGCATTCGGTGGCGGGGTCGGCGCCAGGGCCGACCTGCAGCGCCGCCATGCGTCTCGCGAGCTCCACCGCGAACCGGTCATAGACGCCGGATTGCACATAGAGGCGGTTGGCGGCGGTGCAGGCCTCGCCGCCGTTGCGCATCTTGGCCAGCATGGCGCCTTCGATCGCCAGGTCCAGATCGGCGTCGTCGAAGACGATGAGCGGCGCATTGCCGCCGAGCTCCATCGAGCAGCTCACCACATGCTTCGCCGCCTCGGCGAGCAGCACCCGGCCGATCTCGGTCGAGCCGGTGAAGGACAGCTTCCGCACCCGGGGATCCGCCAGCATCGCCGCCGTCACCGGACCGGGCGCGGCGGTGGTCAGCACGTTGATGACGCCCGCCGGCACCCCGGCCTCGGCGCAGAGGGCGGCGAGGGCATAGGCGGTCAGCGGCGTCTCGCTCGCCGGCTTCAACACCACGGTGCAGCCGGCGGCGAGCGCCGGGGCGATCTTGCGGGTGGCCATCGCCGCC
>JAEKLZ010000338.1 GCA_019508225.1 Inquilinus limosus
CTCGATGTCGCTGTTCGCCATGTACTGGCCGATATCGATGTCGCCGGCCTCGACCTGCAGCCGCAGGTTGCCCGATTCCGGCACGTGGCGCATGACCACGCGCTTCATCGCCGGCGCGCCGCCCCAATAATCCGGCCGCGCATCGCACAGCAGGATGTCGTTCGGCCGCCAGGTCGTGAGCTTGTAGGGGCCGCTGCCGGCGCTGTTGGCCTTCAGCCAGTTCTGGGCCAGGTCGCCGTTCTGCTCATGCTCCAGCGCCGTCTTCTTGTCGATGATGCCGAGCGAGGCGCCGGCCAGCGAATAGAGCACGAGATCGGTCGAGACCGGCTGCGGCAGGCTGATCACCAGGGTCCGCTCGTCCTTGGCCTGGACCAACTGCTCGACATTGTCCTTGGTGAAGCCCCAGAGGGCGATGTCGGTGGCGCCCACCTGCCCCATCTTGATGACGCGCTGGATGGTCCAGGCCGCGTCCTCCGCCGTCACCGGGTTGCCGGAAACGAAGGTCGCGCCCTGGCGCAGCGTCAGGGTGATGCTGCGCTTGTCGTCGGCGACGACCCAGCTTTCGGCCAGCATCGGCCGGATCGTCTGCAGGTCGTCGGGCTTCACCATCACGAGGTTGTCGTAGAGGTTCGACACCACCTCGGACGGCGTGCGGGCGTTGATCGCCGCCGGGTCGAGCGACGGCACGGCGCTGAGCTGCGTGCCGATCACCAGCGCGTTGGCCGGCGACGCCGCCTGCGCCCCCGACACACCGAAGGCTAGCGCCAGGGCCGCGGTCGCGGCCAGTAGGGACAGTCTCATTGTCGTCCTCCCTGATGCGGCGGATGCCCGCCTTCTTGGTTGTTACGGAAACGCCGACGATCCGTCGGGGCGGCGGCCGACGCGGCGCTCCCAATGGATGTAGCCGTCGGTCTTCAGCACCTCCTCGTCGATCTCGACGCCCCAGCCCGGACGGTCGGGGCGCAGCTCGAGATAGCCGTCGCGCGGCAGATACGGGTCCTTCACGTACCAGGCGCCGGCCGAGGGATCGGCCTTCGCCCCGCCGCCGCCGGCCTCAAACGTGTAGTTGGGCCCATGCGGCAGCCGGTATTCGAGGATGCGGAAGTTCGGCTGGGCGGCGGAGAAATGCAGGTTCACCGCCGTGGCCAGCGGGCCCATCGGGTTGTGCGGCGCCACGGTGACGTAATGCGCCTCGGCGATCGCCGCGATCTTGCGCATCTCCAGCAGGCCGCCGACCACGCAGATGTCGGGCTGGATGATGTCGGCCCCGCGATGGGACAGCAGCCGCAGGAATTCGAAGCGGTTGTACAGCGACTCGCCGGTCGCGAGCGTGCAGGCCATCTGCCGCTTGATGTCGCCCCAGACCTCGACATTCTCTGGCCGGATCGGCTCCTCGAAGAACAGCGGGTCGTAGGGGGCCAGCGCATTGCCCAGCTGCACCGCCTGGTGCGGCTCGAAGATGCGGGCATGGGCGTCGAAGGCGATCTCGTAGTCGTTGCGCACCGTCTCCCGCAGCGACCGGAAATACTCGGCGCTGGTGCGAACCACCTCGCCCCAGCGGTTCTCGTAGATGTTGATGCGGTAGGGGCTGAGCTTGAAGGCGGTCAGGCCCCAATTCTCGTTCAGCCGGTCGAACTCCTCCCGCGCGGCCGGCGCGTCGGGGGCGGTGTAGACGCCGGCATAGACCCGCACCCGGTCGCGGACGTTGCCGCCGAGCAGCATGTAGACCGGGACGCCGAGCGCCTTGGCCGAGATGTCCCACAGGCAATGGTCGATCGCCGAGATCGCCGCCAGCGTCAGCGCGCCGGGCGGGAAGCGCGTCTGCTGCATCAGGTACTGGACGATATACTCGATCCGGCGCGGATCCTGCCCCTGCAGGAAGGTGAACAGATAGTCCAGCAGCGGCGCCAGCGCCCGGTCGGGTCCGTGGTTGTAGCACTCGCCCCAGCCGGTCAGGCCGTCATCGGTGTCGATGGCGACGAGCAGGCGCGGGCGGTCCTTGTCGCGAGTCATGTAGGTCCGCAGACGGTCGATCTTCACGCTGCCCATCCTCCCCGTCCCGGTTGCTTGCCGCCCCGCGTGCCCCGGCACGATCGGATGGGCGGGAGGAGCGCCGCCGGGCGCCGGCCTTGCCTCGCGGCTAGACATAGCCCTTCGCCACCTGATATATCAAGTCTCAAGAATCGCCGACGGACAGCGCCGGCCGCATCGAGAGGTCCCGCTTGCACCGTCCCCTGCCCGCCCTCGACCCGCAGATGCTGAAGGGGCTGCGCGAGCATGTTCACGAGCAGCTGCGCCAGGCCATCATCTCCGGCCAGCTGCCGAGCGGGTCGCTGCTGAACGAGCGCCAGACGGCGGCGCAGCTGGGCGTCAGCACCACGCCGCTGAAGGAGGCGCTGCGCCGGCTGGAGCTGGAAGGGCTGGTGCGGACCGAGCCGCGCCGCGGCATCCGCGTCACCTTCGACGCCGCCCAGGCCGAGGAGATGGCGCTGGCCCGCGCGGCGCTGGAGAGCATGATCGCGCGCCAGGCGGCGGCGCGGATCACCGATGACGACATCGCCGGGCTGCGCGCGGTCGGGGAGAGCATGCGCCAGGCCACGGCGGCGGGCGCGGTGCGCCGGCTGATCACGCTGAACGAGACCTTCCACGAGACCATCCATGCCGCGTCGGGCTGCCGCTACCTGCAGCGCCTGCTGGCCGGGCAGCTGGTCTACGACAAGGCGGCGCGCCGCTTCCTGCTCGGCGACCAGGAGGAGCGCGAGCGCGCCCTGGCCGAGCATCTGAGCATCCTCGCCGCCCTCGAGGCGCGGGACCCCGACGCGGCCGAGCGGGCCATGCGCGACCACATCGTGCGGTCGGGCCGACACCATGTGCAGACGGCGTTCGCGCGCCGGAAGGAGTAGCAGAGAATGGACAGTCAGAACGGCCTGCGGCGCGCGCTGTGCGGCATCTCCGGCGTGCACGCGACCGCCTACGGCGCCGATGGCGGCGTCGACGCGGTGCTCACCGCCCGGATCGTCGGGCGCATCGTCGCCGGCGGCATCCACAATGTCGTGGCTGCCGGCAACACCGGCGAGTTCTACGCCCTGTCGCCCGACGAGGTCCGGCTGGTGCATGACACGGCGGTGGCGGCCGCCAGCGGCCGCAGCAACGTCATCGCCGCCGTCGGCCGGTCGCTGACCGAGGCGATCGCGCTGGGCCGCCGCGCCAGGGACACGGGCGCGAACGCGATCATGTCGCACCAGCCGCTGGACCCCTTCGCCGCGCCCCAGGCGCAGGCCGCCTATTTCCGGGCGATCGCGGATGCGGTCGACCTGCCGCTGGTCGCCTATGTCCGGTCCGACGCGATGGGCCTGGCCGACCTGCTGTCGGTCGCCAACCACCCGAACGTCGTCGGCGTGAAGTTCGCCACCACCAACCTGATGCTGCTGGCCGAATGCGTGCGGTCGAGCGATGCCGGCACGGCGGTCTGGGTCTGCGGCTTGGCCGAGGGCTGGGCGGCGCCGTTCTACGCCCTCGGCGCCCGCGGCTTCACCTCCGGCCTGGTCAATGTCGACCCGGCCCGGTCGCTGGCCATCCATGCGGCGCTGGAGGCGGGCGACTATGCCAAGGCCCGTGCCCTGGTGGCCGAGATCGCCCGCTTCGAGACGCTGCGCACCCGCTACGGCAACGGCGCCAACGTCACCGTGGTCAAGGAGGCGCTGGGCCTGCTGGGCTTCCCGGCCGGGGCGGTGCGTCTGCCTGGGCTGCCGGCCCTGGATCCCGCCGACCGCGAGACGCTGGTGCAGGAGATCGCGCGCTGGGGCCTCGGCGGACGCTGACCCATCGCACCGCGCCGGCGATCCGCCGGAAGCGGCCTATCCCCGGAACCGGACCCGGTTGAAGCTGCGCTCGAGCTTGGCCTGGCCGAGCTCGAGGACGATCGACATCAGCCAGTAGATCGCCGAGGCCGTGATCAGCATCTCGACATGCCGGAACTCGGTCTGGCCCTGGGTGCGGGCGAGATACATCAGCTCCCATACCCCGATGACCGAGACCAGGGTGCTGTCCTTCAGCATGGCGATGAACTGGTTCCCGGTCGGCGGGATGATGACCCGCATCGCCTGCGGCAGGATCACCTTGCGCAGCACCAGATGCGGTGCCAGGCCCAGCGCCCGCGCCGCCTCCCACTGGCCGCGCGGGATGCTTTCGATGCCGGCGCGGAAGATCTCGGTCATATAGGCGCCGTAGCACAGCGACAGGGCGGCGATGCCGGCCGGCACGGCCTGCACGACATAGCCCAGCTGCGGCAGGCCCATATAGATGATGTAGACCTGCATCAGCAGCGGCAGGCCGCGGAAGATCGAGGTGTAGAAGGTGGCGAGCGCGAAGGCGATGCCGTTGCGCGACAGCTTCGCGATCGCCCCGGCCATCGCCAGGACGAAGGCGATCGCGATCGAGGCGGCCGAGACGTAGAGCGTCGTCGTCACGCCCTGGGTGATCAGGAAGCCGATCTTGCGCTGGACGAATTCGAGGCTGAGGTCGAACGATCGGAAGAAGATCACGATCCAGAACATCAGCTCGGTCCAGATCACCCCGATCTGCCAGACCCGCGGCAGGAACACGATGATGTAGAAATTCGCCAGCATCGCCAGGGTGATGACCGCCGCGGCGGCGACATTGCCGGCCCAGCCCTCGGCCGCGGTCTCGCCGATCAGCGCGACACCGATCTGGCCGAGCCAGGTGCCCTTCAGCCCGCAGGCCCAGAACACCAGGAACAGCCCGAGCGCCAGCGCCAGGAACACCGCCGGCCTGGTGGAGATGCGGGGGTATTCGACCTTGTCCGCGTACATCGTCTCCCCGCTCCGTTGTCGCAGGCCGGCGTTCAGGCGGCCTTGCGCTCGCGCCAGGCGTCCATCGCCTGGTAGGTCCAATAGGTCAGCTGGGCCGCCGCCCGCCCGAAGGGGCCGCCTAACGGTCGCTGTCGCCAGCGATCGCCTCGGCGACGACCTTGCCGCCGATCGTGGTGGTGTTCATGCCGTGGCCGCCAAAGGCGGTGCAGTACCAGACGCCGGGCTGCAGCCGCCCGATCTGCGGCATCAGGTGGCGGGCATAGGACATCAGCCCCGACCAGGCGATTTCGACGTGCACGTCGGCGAGTTGCGGATAGGTCGTCACCATCTCGCGCCGCAGCCGCTCGGCCAGGTCGCGCGGGTCGCTGGTGCGCGTGGTGATGCGCCCGCCCCACAAAATCCGCTCGCCCCCGACCACCCGGTAGTAATCGCCCGCCCGCCGGTCGTCGCCGATCCCGGCCTCGGTCCGGATCGCGTCGGCAATGCGGTCGCGGATCGGCTCGGTCAGCAGGATGTAGGTGGCGATGGGCAGGAAGGCCCGGCGCAGCGCCGAGCAGGCGGAATCGGTGTAGCCGCCGCCGGCGAAGACGACATCGCCGCACTCGACCTGCCCGCCCGCCGTGGTCACCACCTTGCGCGGCCCGTCCAGCTCCGCCCCGGTGACCAGGCTGTCCTCATGCACCACTCCGCCCAGCCGCCGCAGCTCGCGGACCAGGGCGCGGGCGTAGTTCAGCGGGTGGAAGTGGAAGGACTCGGTATCGTAAAGCGCCTGGTGGTATTTCGCGGACAGGAGCAGCGACCGGACCTCGTCGCGCGGCATGAAGCGCAGCGGGCGGCCGAAGTCGCGCTCCATCCGGTCGCGATAGGCCTGCAGGCCCGCGGCGCCCTCGTAGCGGATCGCCGCGAGGATGCCGGGGACGGGGCCCGCCTCGGCGATATCGAGATCGCGGATGTTGTCGGCGACGATGCGCATGCCCTCGATCGACAGGCGGTACAGCGCAGCGGCGGCGTCGCGGCCGGCCAGCTTCTCGATCGCGCCGAGGCCGGTGGCGTATCCGGGCGACACGAAGCCGCCGTTGCGGCCGGATGCGCCCCAGGCGACGCGGCGTCCCTCCAGCAGCACGACCTGCCGGCCGCGCCGCGCCAGCTCCAGCGCCGCGGTGATGCCGGCAAGGCCGCCGCCGACGACGCAGGCATCCGCGCTCACCCTGCCCGCCAGCGGCGGGAATCGTTCATCGGCAGCCAGCGTGCGGCTGTAATAGGTGTCGATGTAAGAGGCCGGCATGGAGTCTCCGGGGACGGCTGTCACGAGGCGCGGCCGCCGAACGGCCGCGCCGGCAACGGGTGACCGGACGTCACTTCGCTGTCGAGACCGTCATCTGGCTGTAGTCGCGGCCGTACCACTTCTGGGAGAACTTCGAGATGGTGCCGTCCGCGCGCATCGCGCCGATGATCTCCTTGAGCTTGGCGTCCCACTCCGCATCGCCCTTGTCGGCGACCACGACCAGCGGCTCGAAGAAGGCATAGTCGCCCGGCAGCACCTTGACCGGATAGCCGTTCTTGATCGCGCCGAGCGCCGTCTGCTCCGGCGCCACGATGGCGTCGATCCGCATGCCGTCGCCGAGGCGCAGGTCGTCGAAGGGCTCGATCGACCCCGGATAGGTGCGGACCTCGCCCGGCTCGACGTCATAGGTGAAGGCCGGCACGTCGGGCGCGTCGATCTGCAGCCGCCGGTTGATGTAATCCTCCGACGTGGTCGAGGTCTCGACGCCGATCACCTTGCCGTTCAAATCCGAGCGCTTGGTGGCCTTCGAATCCTTGTGCACCACGAACACGTAGGGGCTGAAGTAGTAGACCGCCGGGAAATCGAGCACCTGGGACCGCGGCTTGGTCGGGGTGATCGAGCCCACCGCGACGTCCCACCGGCCCTGCCATCGGCCGCCGGTCATCACCTGCCATTCCGGCGTGTCGAACTTGACCTCGACGCCCAAACGCTTGGCGATCTCCTTCGCCATGTCGATGTCGAAGCCGTCCAGTTCGTTGGCGTCGTTGAGAAACCCCTGCGGCGGCCAGTTCGCGTTGGTGGCGACGTTCAGCACCTTGGTCGACATCACCCGGTCCAGCGTCTGGCCCGCCTGGGCCGGCGATCCGGCGAGGGCCAGCACCGCGATGGCGGCAGCGGCCGACAGAATTTTCCCGAACATGCTCTCCCCTTATGTTGGTTTTATGCTTCGCCGAGCATAGACACAGTGTCTGACGACTGACAAGTCGGGTGCCGCGAGATCATCGACGGCGGGCCGACCGGCTATTTGCGCGCGAAGCTGAACGAGAAGGCACTGCCGCGGTGATAGTCATGCGCGTAGAGGACCGGGCGGCCGGACGCCGAATAACAGATCTCCGAGATCAGGAAGGCCGGCCCGAAATCCGCAAGACCGTGCGAATGGACAATATCCTGCGGCAGAAAGCCGGCGGAAGCGGTGGCGGCGGAGGCACGTGGCCGGTGGCCGTACCGGTCGAGGAGATCGCACAGCGACCCGCCCCAGTCCAGAGCCGCGAGGTCGGCCGGCAGGATGGGCCGCGGCACCAGGTCGACCGAATAGATGAGTGCCGAGCCGCCCTGCAGCCGCAGCCGCTCCAGTCTGACAACCGGCGCGCCCTTGGGGATGCCCAGGGCCGCGGCCGTCTCCTGGTCCGCCCCGATCTCCGACAGGTCCAGGACCTTGTTCTCCGGCGTGTAGCCGAAGTGCCGGACCATGTCGGTCGCGCTCTCGAAGCAGGTGATCGGGCGCTTCACCCGCACCGCCGCGGCGGCGGAGACGAAGCGCCCCCGGCCATGGACGACCGAGACCATCCCCTCCTGCTCCAGCAGTTTCAGCGCTTCGCGCAGCGCCGGCCGGGAGATCCGGAAGCGTTCGGTCAGCTCCGCCTCGGTCGGCAGCTTGTCGCCGGGCTGCAGCCGGCCCCGGTCGATCAGGGCGGTGATCTCGTCCCGGAGCCGGACGCTCAGCGCCCGCTCGTCCCGAAGCGCGGTGGCCATGAACGCCCCTCCTCAGCCGATCTGCAGCATCCGATCCTGCCGCCGTCAGACAACATCGAGAGCCGTGCCGTGCACGTCAAGCCTGACCAACAACTTTTCTGCAGAGTCCGGTTGTCTGACATCTCGTCTGCTGTTACGAAAGACCGATGATAACTCAGCCAGCCGAGAGGCGATTGCGATGCTGAATTTCGATGAGCAGCGGTACATCCGGATCCAGTCGGGCGCGACGGCGACGGCGGAGCAGATCCACGCCGCGGTCCAGGCCGG
>JAEKLZ010000221.1 GCA_019508225.1 Inquilinus limosus
AAGCCGTTCCGCTGAGCGCCGGGGCGGGCGATTCCCGCCCCGGCTACCCCACTCAGAAGTGGAAGTCGGGATGGCCGAACAGGCCGCCCAGGATGCTGCCCAGCGCATCGCCGACGCCATCGGCCACATGACCGACCGCGTCGCCCACGCCGGTGACGATGTCGCCGACCGCGGTCTCGGTGCCGTGCAGGATCGAGCCCACGGCATCGGTGGCGCCGCCGACAACGACGCCGACTGCGTCGCTGACCTCACCCACCACGCCGCCGACGACCTCGCCGACTTCGCCGACCACGCCGCCGACCAACTCGCCGGCCGCCCCGGCGGCACTGCCCACGGTGCTGCCGACGCCGGCGACCACGTCGCCCACCACGTCACCGACGCCGCTCAACGCACCGCCGACGAGGCCGCTGAGGCCGGACAGATCAATAAGGTCGCTCATGAAACTTCTCCTGTGTGTCGGAAGGATTTGGACCTGTGCCGGATCGGGCCATCTTGATCGGCCTTTTCAGAAGAAAGCCTTGCGAGAGATATTCTTGCCTGCCAGAGAGAAGAATATGTCCAGCAAACTCGCTTCCTTCCGGACGTCTCATCGGCTGGCTCTCAGAGATTGGCCGACGGAAGGCATTCCTATCACTCCGCCACGGCAAGTATACCTGCTATGTTATGCAGATTGACTGGCACGGCTGAGCGTCAGATCGAGTCCTTGCCACGCCGGGCCAACGTCCCGGACCGCATGACCGGCACAAACGTCCCGTGGCGGCTTGTCGCAGGCTGCGCCGCCATACCGCTTTATGCGAATCTTTCTTGGCGAGCGGCCTCAATAGAAATAGGATGAGGACTGCTGAAGTGACTGTAATGTCACATAGCATAACTAAAATAATGCATAAAATTAAAACAACTGGGAGGCCAATGAACAAGAAAAAGTACGATGCGGCGAGGATAAAAGATGGATCAAATTTTTCGGGATTTCATCCTATACCTGCCAACCGCCCGTAGCCGGCAGGCAATCCACGACCTGCTGGAGCGGACGATCTGCGGGTATGGGTTGAGACATTATGCCTACGTCAGCTTTCCAGCGGGGGAAGGCGACGGGCCGGTGATGCTGACCTCCTATCCGAGCAGCTGGATCGAGCGCTATGGCGAGCAGCGCTATGACCGCATCGACCCGGTGATCGCCCGGGCGGTCGGCACCATGCTGCCTTTCGCCTGGACGCTCGACACGCTGGCCCAACCGCCGACGCGCCGGCTGAAGGCGTTCCTCGACGATGCGGCCGAGGCCGGCATCCGGCGCGGCGTCACCATCCCGATCCACGACCGCCAGGGCCGCGCCTCCAGCCTGACCCTGGCCGAATTTGGCCTGGAACCCGATTTCCAGCGCTGCGTCGACCGGCACCAGCACGCCCTGCATCTGGTCGCGCTGCACTTGCACGCCCGGCTGCGCCAGGACGAGCGGCCCGAGCCGCAGGCGCGGCCGATGCTGACGCCGCGGGAGGTCGACTGCCTGCAATGGGCGGCCAAGGGCAAGAGTGCGTCGGACATCGCCGAGATCATGCGGATCAGCCGCCGGACGGTGGTGTTCCACACCGAGAATGCGAAACAGAAATTCGGGGTGGCGACCCTGTCGCAAGCGATCGCCAGAGGATTGATGCATGACATCATCATCTGCGCGTGAGCAAAACCTGTAAACCTATACAGCTCGCAACAGCTTTCGATTCAAACCAAAGTTCGCGCGGTTAGGATTCATTAAGTGCTGCTTGTCCTGGATCGGCGCGCCTGCCCCGCGCCGCCAGGTCCAGCGAAGCGAGGCGACGTGCGGATCGCGATGGTCAAAGGCACCGCCCCGGCGGGGGAAAGCTTCCAACGCGAATCCTTTTCGACAATTTGCGCCAACCCCTGGCAGCGCCGCCGTCGCGGCGCCGCTGCCATGGCCGCGCGCCGGCATCGTGGAGCGTGACGTGACCAGCGTGTTCGACAATCCGGAAGGCCGCTTCCACGTCCTCGTCAACGACGAGGGCCAGCATTCGTTGTGGCCGGCCTTCATCCCGGTCCCGGCCGGCTGGACCGCGGTGCTGCGCGATGCCGCCCGCCCCGACTGCCAGGACCACATCGACAGCCATTGGACCGATCTGCGCCCGAAATCGCTGGCCGGCCGATAGCGGCCGGACGCCCCTTCATTATCCTGCGAGCGAGTTGAGCCATGGACAGCATCGATTTCGGCAGCGCCTCGCTGCCCCTGACGACCGCCCAGACCGGCATGTGGCTGGCGCAGAAGTTCATGCCCGAGATCGAGTTCAACCTGGCCGAGGCGATCGAGATTCACGGTCCGCTCGACACCGACCTGATGCTGGCGGCGCTGTGGCAGCTGACGCGCGAGGCCGAGGCGCTGCGCGTCCGCTTCGTCGAGGGCAGCGACGGCCCGCGCCAGGTGATCCGGCACGAATACGGGGGCGACATCCCCTTCATCGATTTCAGCGCCGAGCCGGACCCGCGGGATGCCGCGGGCCGATGGATGATGGCGGATTATGCCCGGCCGCTCGACCCGCTGACGGATGAGCTGTGGTACTCCGCCATCCTGAAGATCGCGGACGACTCCTTCATCTGGTACCACCGCGTCCACCATCTGCTGATGGACGGCCTGTCCGGCGGGCTGTGCACCCGCCGCGTCGCCGAGCTCTACACCGCGCTGATCGAAGGCCGCCCGGCGAGCGACGAGACCGCGTTCGGCCGCCTGGCGGACATCCTTGACGAAGAGGCCGGCTATCGCGCTTCCGGCCGTTTCCTCCGTGACCGCGAATACTGGATGGAGCGTTTCGCCGACACGCCGTCGCCGATCAGCCTGTCCCATCGCAAGCTCGCGACCGGCGAGCTGCTGCGCGACCGGTCCTTCATGGAGCCGGGCATGGTGGCGGCGCTGCGCGCCCTGGCGCAATCCTCCGGTGCCAGCCTGCCGCAGATCCTGATCGCCCTGACCACCGCCTATCTGTACCGGGTCACCGGGGCCGAGGACCTGATCGTCGGCCTGACCGTCACGGCACGGGCCAATGCCCGGATGCGGCGCACCCCGTCGATGCTGGCCAACGCCGTGCCGCTGCGGCTGCGGATGGCCCCCGACTTGAGCATGCAGGACGTGATCCGCCAGGTCGGCACCGAGGTGCGCCAATGCCTGCGGCACCAGCAGTACCGCTACGAGGACATGCGCCGCGACCTGAACCTGCTGCCGAACAACCAGCAGCTGTTCACCATGCTGGTGAACATCGAGCCCTTCGACTACGACCTGCGCTTCGGCGGCCTGCCGATGACGCCGCAGAACCTGTCGAACGGTTCGACCAACAATCTCGGCGTGTTCATCTACGACCGCGGCGACGACAAGGGCCTGTGCATCGACCTCGACGCCAATTCGGCGCTGTACACGGCCGAGGAGCTGGCCGCCCATCGCGAGCAGCTGCTGCGCCTGGCGCAGGCGATGCTGGCCGACCCCGCCCAGGCCATCGGCGGCATCGACATCCTGGCCCCGGAGCAGCGGCAGCGGCTGCTGGTGGACTGGAACCGGACCGACCATCCGGTGGCGCCGGACACGCTGACCGCGCTGCTCGACGCCCAGGCCCGCACGTCGCCGGACGCGGCCGCGCTGGTGTTCGAGCGGGACGAGCTGAGCTATGCCGAGCTGGACGCCCGCGCCAACCGGCTGGCCCGGCTGCTGGCCGCGCGCGGCGCCGGGCCGGAGCGGATCGTCGCCGTGGCGCTGCCGCGATCGATCGATCTGGTCGTCGGCCTGCTCGCCATCCTCAAGACCGGCGCCGCCTATCTGCCGATCGACCCCGACTACCCGCTGGACCGCATCGCCTTCATGCTGGGCGACGCCCGGCCGGTGACGGTGGTGACCAATCGCGACACCGCCTGGGCGGTGCCGGACGATGCCGACCGCCTGGTGCTCGACGCGGCGGAGGTGGCGGCCGAGCTGGCCGCGGCCGATCCGTCCGGCCTCGAGGCCGGCGCGCCGGCGCCGCTGGACACCGCCTATGTGATCTACACCTCCGGATCGACCGGCCGGCCGAAGGGCGTGGCCGTGTCGCACGGCGCCATCGTCAACCGGCTGCGCTGGATGCAGGCCGAATACGGCCTGGCGGCCGATGACCAGGTGCTGCAGAAGACGCCGTCCGGCTTCGACGTCTCGGTGTGGGAGTTCTTCTGGCCGCTGATCCAGGGCGCCACGCTGGTGGTGGCCCAGCCCGGCGGGCATCGCGACCCGGCCTATCTGGCCCGGCTGATCCGCGAGGAAGGGATCACCACCATCCATTTCGTGCCGTCGATGCTGCGCGCCTTCCTGCAGGAGCCGGAGGCGGCGGGCTGCACCGGGTTGCGGCGCGTGTTCTGCAGCGGCGAGGCCCTGCCCGAGGACCTGCAGACCAGATTCCACGCGACGCTGCCGTCGGTGCCGCTGCACAACCTGTACGGCCCGACCGAGGCCGCCGTCGACGTGACCTATTGGGAGTGCCGCCGCGACGCCGAGCCCGGCCCGGTGCCGCTGGGCCGGCCGATCTGGAACACCCAGCTCTACGTGCTCGACCCCGGGCTGCAGCCGGTTCCCCCCGGCGTCAACGGCGAGCTGTACCTGGCCGGCGCCAACCTGGCCCGCGGCTATATCAACCGGTCGATGCTGACGGCCGAGCGTTTCGTCGCCAGCCCCTTCGGCCCCGCCGGCAGCCGGATGTACCGCACCGGCGACCTGGTGCGCTGGCGCGCCGACGGCACGCTCGACTTCCTCGGCCGCATCGACCACCAGGTCAAGCTGCGCGGCTTCCGCATCGAGCTGGGCGAGATCGAGGCGGCGCTGATCCGCAGCGAGACCGTCATGCAGGCCGCGGTGATCGACCGCGAGGACCGGTCGGGCGACCGCTACCTGGCCGCCTATGTGGTGCTGCAGGCCGGCGCGGTGCTGGACCCGGCGGCGCTGCGGCAGGACCTGGCGCGCCACCTGCCCGACTACATGGTGCCGGCGACCTTCACCGCGCTGGACGCCCTGCCGCTGACCCCGAGCGGCAAGCTGGACCGCAAGGCGCTGCCGGTGCCGGAGCGGCAGGCCTCCGCCGGCTTCGTCGCGCCGCGGACGCCGACCGAGGAGGCCCTGGCCGCAATCTGGGCCGAGACGTTCGGGCTGGAGCGCGTCGGCGTCGAGGACAATTTCTTCGAGCTCGGCGGCCATTCGATGCTGGTGGCGCAGCTGGTCGGCCGGATGAAGACGACCTTCGAGGTCGACCTGCCGCTGGCGGTGCTGTTCGAGGTGTCGACCATCGCCGGCCTGGCGGAGAAGGTCGATCAGGCGCGCGGCGACGGCCTCGCCGGCGCCTCGCTCGACCTCGCCGCCGATGCCCGTCTGGCCGATGACATCCAGCCGCAGGCGGTGCTGCCGCCGGTCAAGTTCAGCCACGCGTTCCTGACCGGCGCCACCGGCTTCGTCGGCAGCCAGATCCTGGCCACCCTGCTGCGCGGCACCGACGCCCGCATCACCTGCCTGGTGCGGGCGATGAGCGTCGGCGCGGCCCGCACCCGGCTGCGCCGCGCCCTGGCGGAACGGCAGCTGATCGGGCTGTGGGACGAGAGCCGCATCAGGGTCCTGGTCGGCGACCTGGCCGAGCCGGATCTCGGCCTCGATGCCAAGGGCGTGACCATCGTCCGCGACGAGTGCGACGCCATCTTCCACTGCGGCGCGATGGTCGATTTCCTGCAGTCCTACGCCGCGCTCAAGCCGTCCAATGTCGAGGCGGTGCGCACGCTGATCGGCTGGACCGCATCCGGCCGGCCGAAGGCGCTGCACTATGTCTCGACCCTGTCGGTGATCGACCCGTCCACCGGGCCGGAGCTGATCACCGAGGCGTCGGGGCTGGAGCGCTGGCAGGGGCTGATCGGCGGCTACGCCCAGAGCAAATGGGCCGGCGACACGCTGGCACGGCAGGCCCAGGCGCGCGGCCTGCCGGTGTCGGTGCACCGGCTGGGCGCGATCACCGGCGACCGCGCCCAAGGGCTGTGCAACGAGGCCGACATGATCTGGCGGGTGGTGCGGGCCTCGGCCAGTATCGGCGCCATCCCGGACATCCACATGGCGATGACCCCGGCCGACGACATCGCCGATGCGATGCTGCGGCTGGCGCACAGCGACAAGCCCTGGGGCGGCGTCTACCACCTGGTCAGCCAGGGCGCGATCTACCTGCGCGACATGGTGCCGATGTTCGCGCGGATGGGCCTGCCGCTGGAGCCGCTGCCGCTGCTGCCCTGGCTGGAGCGGGCGCGGCAGACCCTGGCCGACAGCCAGGACCATTACCTGCACACCGTGCTCTCGATCCTCAACCAGTACGACACGTCGATCACCCCGCCATCCCTGTCCTGCGATGCCACCCATGCGCGGATGGACGAGATCGGCGGCGCCATCCCGCCGGTCGGGCCGGATCTGATCGAGCGCTACCTGCGCAACCTGAAGATCCTGGACTCGGTCGAGGCCGCCGAGGCCTGGGCGCCGGAGCCGACCCCCGTCGCCGCCGAGTGACCGCAGCAAGGCCGGGCGGCACGCGCGCCGCCCGGCGGAAGGACCCAGAATGGCCCGTTTCGTCATCGCCGTGACCGCCCTGCCCGGGCATGTCTCGCCGCTTCTCGCTATCGCGCAGCATCTGGTCGGCCGCGGCCATGAGGTCGTCGTGCACACCGCCAGCCTGTTCCGGGAGAAGGCGGAGGCGACCGGGGCGCGCTTCGTCCCGTTCCCCGGCGAGATCGACTTCGACTACCGCCGGATCGGCGAGCTGTTCCCGGACTACCACGAGGCGGAGCGCGGCCCGCTGAAGCTGCTGCTGGGCCTGAAGCATCTGTGCCGCACCATGCTGGGCCAGAAGGCCGGGCTGGATCAGATCCTGAGCGGCTTCGCGGCCGACGCCATCCTGGTCGACACGGTCTTCGCCGGCACCGTGCCGATGCTGCTGGGCCCGCGCGAGGCCCGGCCGCCGGTGATCACGATCGGCATCACCGCGCTGGCCGCCACCAGCGTCGACACCGCCTTCTTCGGCTCGGGCATGCCGCCCTCCTCGACCTCGGAAGGACGGGCCCGCAACATCGCCATGCACCGGAACATGCAGGCGCAATGCGCCGGCATGCAGCAGGAGTTCGACGAGACGCTGGCGTCGATCGGCTGCCCGCCGCTGCCGGAGTTCATGTTCGATGCCTTCGTCAGCCTGCCCGACCTGTATCTGCAGCTGACCGGCGAATCCTTCGAGTATCCGCGCAGCGATCTGGCGGAGACGGTGCGGTTCGTCGGCCCGCTGCTGGCGCCACCGACCAAGAGCTTCGACCCGCCCGCCTGGTGGGGCCAGCTGGACGGCGGCCGGCCGGTGGTGGTGGCGACGCAGGGCACCTTCGCCAACGAGGATTTCGGCCAGCTGATCGGCCCGACCCTGACCGCCCTGGCCGATGAGGACCTGCTGGTGGTCGCCACCACCGGCGGCCCGCCGGTCGATCAGATCCCGGTGCCGATTCCGGCGAATGCCATCGCCGTCCCCTTTGTGGCGTATGATCGGCTGTTGCCGAAGGTCGATGTGTTTGTCACCAATGGCGGCTATGGCTCGGTCAATCACGCCCTCAGCCTCGGCGTCCCGATCGTGGTGGCGGGGGACACCGAGGAGAAGCCGGAGATCGCGGCCCGGGTCGCCTGGGCCGGGGCCGGGATCAACCTCGGCACCGGCCATCCGCGGCCGGAGCAGATCCGCGACGCGGTGCGCACCGTCCTGTCCGACCCGCGCTACCGGCGCCGGGCCCAGGCGCTGCAGGCCGATTTCGCGCGCCATGACGCCCGCCGGGAAATCGCCGCAATCCTGGCCGATCTCGTCTCCGGCCAAGAGCGCCGCGCTTCGGCCTGAGCAAGAGGTTTCGTGATGACTGTCATCCGTTCCCGCCGGCTCGGCCTGCTGGCCCTGGCGGTGGTCGGCCTTTTGGTGGTGGCCGGCGGCTGGCGCATCCTGGCCTCCGACCGCGTCGGACAGGCCGGGCAGCCCGGCGATCCCGCCGCCCCGGTCCCCGTCACCACCATCGCCCGGGCGGAGAAGCACGAGGTGGTCGAGACCCTGGCCGTGACCGGCACGCTGGTGGCCCGCGAGGAAGTGCTGGTCGGCGCCGAGGTCGACGGGCTGCGCATCATCAGCTTCGAGGTCGATGTCGGCGACCATGTCGCCGCCGGCCAGGTGCTGGCCCGGCTGGACCACGCCCAGCTGGACACCCAGCTGGCCCAGAGCGACGCCAACATCGCCAAGGCCGAGGCCGCCTTCCAGTCGGCCCAGGCCTCGATCGCCGAGGCCCAGGCCTCGGCCATCCAGTCCCAGGCCTCGCTGGAGCGGACGCAGGCGCTGCGCGGCAACGGCAACGCCTCGGCCGAGCAGCTGCTGGCGCGGCAGACCGAGGTCAAGGTCGCCGAATCCCGCATCGCCTCGGCCCAGGAAACCGCCCATTCGGCCACGGCCGACAAGGCGCTGGCGCTGGCGCAGCGGAACGACATCGCCCTGCGCATCGCCCGGGCCGAGATCAAGGCCCCGGTGGCCGGCGTGGTGTCGGAGCGGCAGGCGCGGATCGGCGCCGTGGTCGGCATGTCGAGCCAGCCGCTGTTCCGGCTGATCCGCGACGGCGAGGTCGAGTTCCGCGCCGAGGTGACCGAGACCGGCATGCCCCGCGTGGCCATCGGCCAGACGGTGGAGCTGCAGCTGACCGGCTTCGACCGGCCGGTGCGCGGCACGGTGCGGCTGGTCGACCCGACGGTCGATGCCACCAGCCGCCTCGGCCGCGTCGCCGTCACCCTGCCGGCCGAGCCCGGGCTGCGGCCCGGCGTCTTCGCCCAGGGGACGATCGAGACCGGCCGCAGGCCGGCGCTGACCGTGCCGCTGTCGGCGGTGTTCTTCAGCGCCGACGGCGCCTATGTCCAGGCGGTGCGCGACGGCGACCTGGTCGAGCGCCGGCCGGTCGAGACCGGCTTCGTCGGCGACGGAAGGGTGGAGATCCGCCGCGGCCTGGCCGAGGGCGAGGCGGTGGTGCTGCGCGCCGGCAGTTTCCTGCGCAACGGCGACCGCATCGCCCCGGTATCGCCGCCAGTGGCCGCCGCGACGGCGGGGTGATGGAAATGATCGCCCAGCCTCCCGCCCGAAACAACCGCATACACACATCTCCGGGTTTCGTTCGCGTTGCCTCTCCCGCTTGCGGGAGAGGTCGGGCTCGCGCAGCGAGACCGGGTGAGGGCGGCTCGGTCGCGACACCAGGGTCAGCGTTTCAGGACCGGGCGGATCATGCGCTCGCTCGTGGCAAAGCGGTGCTTTCGGAGAGGCCGCCATCCCCTCACCCGGAGCCGCTTTGCGTCTCCGACCTCTCCCGCAAGCGGGAGAGGCAATCTGTTCGTATGCCGACCGTCGGTGTCGCCGATCGACGTGTGAATGCCGTGGCCCGCAAGCGGGAGAGGCAATACGCTCCTGTCCCCGTGGCGGCTCGCTGTGATGGTTCAAGCATTCCCACCGTGGTTGTGACATGGCCCTGAACGTCTCGGCCTGGTCGATCCGCAAGCCGATCCCGCCGCTGGTTCTGTTCGCCGTGCTGATCGTGATCGGCCTGGTCAGCTTCCGGTCGCTGCCGGTCACCCAGATGCCGAACATCGACGTGCCGGTGGTGACGGTCACCATCGCCCAGGCCGGCGCCGCGCCGACCGAGCTGGAGACCCAGGTGGCCCGGCCGGTCGAGGACGCCGTGGCGGGGCTGACCGGGGTCAAGCACGTCACCTCCGCCCTGTCCGACGGCGCTGCGGTCACCCTGGTCGAGTTCGTGCTGGACACGCCGACCGACCGGGCGGTGAACGACGTCCGCGACGCCGTCTCCAAGATCCGCTCCACCCTGCCGCAGAGCATCGAGGAGCCGGTGATCCAGCGCATCGATGTCGCCGGACTGCCGATCCTGACCTATGCCGCCTCGGTGCCGGGCATGAGCGTCGACCAGCTGTCCTGGTTCGTCGACGACACGGTGGTGCGGGCGATGCAGGGCGTGCCGGGGATCGCCCAGGTCAAGCGCATCGGCGGCGTCGACCGCGAGATCCGGGTCGACCTGCGGCCGGACCGGCTGGCGGCGCTGGGCATCACCGCGTCGGAGGTCAACGACCAACTGCGCGCCAGCAATATCGACCTGGCCGGCGGCCGCGGCACGGTCGGCGTGCAGGAGCAGTCGATCCGCACCCTGGCCGGCGCGGCGACGGTGGAGCAGCTGGCGCAGCGCCGCATCAGCCTGTCCGGCGGCCGCCAGGCGCTGCTGCAGGACCTGGCCACGGTGACCGATGGCGGGGCCGAGCCGCGGACCTTCGCCCGGGTCGACGGCAAGCCGGTGGTCGCCTTCAGCCTGTACCGGGCCAAGGGCTTCTCCGACGTCGTCGTCGCCGATGCCGCCCAGGCCCGGCTGCAGCAGCTGGCGGTCGAGCATCCGGAGCTGCAGATCAGCGAGATCGACAACCTGGTGCGCTACACCCGCGCCGATTACGAGATGACCATGGAGACGCTGATCGAGGGCGCCATCCTGGCCGTCATCGTCGTCTTCCTGTTCCTGCGCGACATCCGGGCCACGATCATCTCCGCCGTCGCCATCCCGCTGTCGGTGCTGCCGACCTTCGCCGTGATGGAGGCGCTGGGCTTCTCGCTGAACTCGATCAGCCTGCTGGCGATCACGCTGGCGACCGGCATCCTGGTCGACGACGCCATCGTCGAGATCGAGAACATCGTCCGCCACATGCGCATGGGCAAGTCGGCCTATCGCGCCGCGATCCAGGCGGCGGACGAGATCGGCCTGGCCGTCGTCGCCACCACCATGACCATCGTCGCGGTGTTCCTGCCGGTCAGCTTCATGGGCGGCATCGCCGGCCAGTATTTCAAGCAGTTCGGCATCACCGTGGCCGTGGCCGTCACCTTCTCGCTGCTGGTGGCGCGACTGGTGACGCCGCTGATGGCGGCCTATCTGATGCGCGACACGGGCCATGAGGAGGAGCGCGACGGCCGGGCGATGCGCGCCTATCTGCGGCTGCTGGACTGGTCGATCCGGCATCGCGGCCGCACCATCGCCGCCGGTCTCGGCATCTTCGTCGCCTCCGCCGCCCTGGCCAGCCTGTTTCCGACCGGCCTGCTGCCGAACAACGACATCTCCCGCTCCTCGCTCTCGGTCGAGCTGCCGCCCGGCTCGACGCTGGAGGACACCCAGGCCGTGGCCGACCGGATGTCGGCCCTGTTCCGCGCCCAGCCGGAGGTGAAGAGCGTCTATGCCGTGGTCGGCGGCGACGGGGTGAACCCGCTCGACATCGCCGGCGGCGAGGTGCGCAAGGCCACCATCGTCGCCACCCTGGTGCCGCGGGCCGATCGCAGCCTGGACCAGAAGGCGTGGGAGAGCGCGATGCGGCCGAAGGTGGCCGCCGAGCCCGACCTGCGCTTCAGCTTCAGCGCCGGCGGCGCGCGCGAATACACCCTGCTGCTCTCCGGCAATGATTCGGACGAGCTGGTGCGGGCGTCGCTGGCGATCGAGCGCGAGATCCGCGAGCACGTGCCGGTGCTGGCCAATGCCGTCTCCACCGCCGCGATCGACCGGCCGGAGATCCGCATCGTGCCGCGGCTGGCCGAAGCCGCGGCGCTGGGCGTCTCGGTGGCGCAGATCGCCGAGACGGTGCGGATCGCGACGCTGGGCGACATCTCGGCCAACCTGGCCAAGTTCTCCTCCGGCGACCGCCAGGTGCCGATCCGGGTCCAGATCGCGGAGACTGCCCGCGGCAAGCTGGCCACCTTCGAGACGCTGCGGGTGCCGACCGCGACCGGCGGCAAGGTGCCGCTGACCTCGGTCGCCCATATCGGCTTCGGCGAGGGCGCCACCACCATCGACCGCTACGACCGCCAGCGCCGCGTCTCGATCGAGGGCGACCTGGTCGGCAAGACGCCGCTGGGCGAGGCGATGACCGCGGTGCTGGCGCTGCCCTCCGTCCGCAACCTGCCGCCCGGCGTCAGCATCCGGCCCTTCGGCGACGCCGAGATCATGCAGGAGGTGTTCTCCGGCTTCACCCTGGCGATGGGCGCCGGGGTGCTGCTGGTGCTGGCCGTGCTGGTGCTGCTGTTCGCCGACATCGCCCAGCCGGTCACCATCCTGGTGTCGCTGCCGCTGTCGATCGGCGGCGCCTTCCTGGCGCTGCTGGTCACCGGCTACCCGATCAGCCTGCCGGTGGTGATCGGCATCCTGATGCTGCTGGGCATCGTCACCAAGAACGCGATCCTGCTGGTGGATTTCGCGATCGAGGCGATCGCCGCCGGTGCCGGCCGCACCGAGGCGCTGATCGAGGCCGGCCGCAAGCGGGCCCGGCCGGTGGTGATGACCACCCTGGCGATGATCGCCGGCATGGTGCCCTCGGCCATCGGCTGGGGCGAGGGCGGCGCCTTCCGCTCGCCGATGGCCTCGGTGGTGATCGGCGGGCTGATCACCTCGACCGTGCTGAGCCTGGTGTTCGTGCCGGCGGTGTTCACCGCGCTGGACGATCTGAACCGGGTGTTCGGCCGCGTCTTCGGCCGCTTCATCGGTGCCCGCGACGAGCCGGAGCCGGCCGCGCCGCCGGCGGAATAGCGCGGCGGCGGGCCAGGCCCCGGGCCGGCTACATCCACAGGATCAGGTCGCGCGGATGCGGCGCCGGAGACTGCGGCGCCAGCCCGACGTCGCGGCGCTCATGGTCGCTCAGCCGCTCGACCGACAGGACACGGCTCCGGCGGCGGCGCAGCGTCTCGACCAGGATCGAGAGGTGCAGCCACAGGCCGAGGCGGACCGGACGCGCCGGCTCGAACTCGACCGATGGCACCAGCCGGAGATACGGCACCCTGCCGGGAGCGGGCGGGTTCATGACCCGATTCCTTTCATGAGGGGTGGGGAGGCAACAAAAAACCCGCCGGGAGATCCGCGGCGGGCTGCTGAACGCGAGGGGTGTCTGACGATCCGGGCCTAGGCCCTCGAAGACACCCTTTCCTCAACGCGCAGCACGCCCGCCGCCGGACGGAGCCGGCGTCGCATGTGCAGCGCGCTGTTGAGGATGGCGTTCATGGCGAAAGGATCAGGGACGGCGGCGGGAAGGTCAATGGCCTGATGCCGGCATTCGTGATCAGAATGCCGGCATGACCGTCTACTTCACCAGCGACACCCATTTCGGCGACCGGCGCGTGCTGGCGATCGACCGACGGCCCTTTCCGAGCGTCGCCGCACATGACGAGGCGCTGGTCGCGCTGTGGAACGAGACCGTGCGGCCGGAGGACGAGGTCTGGCATCTCGGTGATTTCGCGCTCGGCCCGCCGCCCGAGGCGGTGGCGGCGCTGCTGGGCCGGCTGAACGGCCGCAAGCACCTGGTCAGCGGCAACAATGACGGGCCGGGGACGCTGGCGGCACCGGGCTGGGAGTCGGTGCAGGCCTATACGGAGCTGAAGATCGACGGGCAGCACCTGATCCTGTGCCACTACGCGTTCCGCACCTGGAACCAGATCGGCCGCGGATCGGTGAACCTGCATGGCCATTCGCATGGCCGGCTGACGCCGATGACGCGGCAATATGATGTCGGGGTCGATGCCCAGGCGCTGCGGCCGGCGACGCTGGATCAGATCATCACGCGGCAGCGCGTGCGGAAACCCTTCGCGGAGAAGACGAAACCGGGAGCGGTGTGATCAGACCTCGGGGTCCGGCAGCGGGCGGCGGCAGCGGTGCGGGCCACGATTCGCCTTGCGCAGCGCGGCATGCAGCTCCCGCTCGTGCCCGTCGTCGTCGCCCATGGCGGCTGCCAGAAGCCGCATCCAGTTCAACACCCGTCGCATCGGCTGGCTCCCCTTCCAAGGAAGTCTCATGCCATGTGACCGCGTTCCGAGAATTATGTCAAATACAAGCCGGCAACAATTTTGTTACGAAGCGTTGCCGCCATCCGGCGAGGCCAGGCGACGCAAGGCCTCGGCGGTGACGGCGTCGGCCGGAAAAAAAGATTCGACCGCCAGCTCCGACAGGGTGACGTCGACCGGCGTGCCGAACACCGTGGTGGTCGACAGAAAGGACAGGATCCCGGAGCCAGTGGCGAGGCGGAACGGCACCACCACGTCGGGATGCCCCTCCTCCGCCGGAGCCAGCGTCGCGATCGTGGCCGGCGGGGCCGGATAGGCCCGCAGTTCGGCCAGCAGTTCGACCAGAACGGGATCGCCGGCCAATTCGACTTGGCGCTGCAGCCGCTCCAGCAGATGGCCGCGCCACTCGGCATAGTTGACGATGCGCGACGCCAGCCCGTCCGGATGCAGGCCGAGCCGCAGCACGTTGACCGGCGGCTGCAGCAGCGCCGGCGATACCCCGTCCAGCAGCAGCGGCACCGCGGCGTTGGCGGCGACCAGCTGCCAATGCCGGTCGACCGCCAGCGCCGGGTTCGGCGCATGCGCCTCGATCACCCGCTCCACCGCCCGCCGGGCCAGGGCCAGCGCCGGGTCGTCGAGCGGCCGCACCGGATAGGCCGGGGCGAAGCCGGCGGCGACCAGCAGGGCGTTGCGCTCGCGCAGCGGCACCTCCAGCCGTTCGGCCAAATGCAGCACCATGTCCCGGCTCGGCCGCGACCGGCCGGTCTCGATGAAGGACAGGTGGCGGGTGGAGATGTCGGCCTCGCAGGCGAGGTCGAGCTGGCTGAGGCGGCGGCGCCGGCGCCAGTCGCGCAGGTGGTCGCCGAAGCTGGGAGCGGTGTGGGCCATGTGGCGACGATAGCCGGCCGGCGGCGGCGCATCCATGACCTGGCAGGTAATCGCTTTCGTCCCCGGCCCCGGACAGGATCAGGCCATCGCAATCACCGATGGAGATCTCGAGATGACCGACGCCACCGAGCTGGTCGACCGCTACATCGCGATCTGGAACGAGACCGATGCCGGACGCCGGCGTGCCTTGGTCGACACGACCTGGACCGAGGACGCGTCCTATCTCGACCCGATGATGCGGGGCGACGGCCGGGCCGGGATCGACGCCATGATCGCGGCGGTGCAGGAGCGCTTCCCCGGCCACCGCTTCCGCCGCATCGGCCCGGTCGACGAGCACAATGGCCGCATCCGCTTCCGCTGGGAGCTGGGTCTGGAGGGCGCGCCGCCGCTGGTCGCCGGCACCGATTTCGGCGAGATCGCCGGCGGCCTGCTGTCCGGCATCACTGGCTTCGTCGACCAGGCCCCGGCAATGGCGGCGTGACGGAACGGGGGCGGACCGGGGAGGCCCGCCCCTTCCCTTCACTCGGCCGGCAGGCGCAGCGCCAGGCCGGTCACGACCAGCGCCGCCAGGGCGCAGAACCCGGCCAGCGCCAAGCCGGCCGGCAGCACCAGCACCGCCAGCGTGCCGACGGCGCCGACGATCAGCCCCTCCAGGCAGGCATAGAGAGCGACGGGCCTGTCGCGAGTTCTCCCAACACCAGCAGCCCGGCCCCGGCCAGCAGCAGCGCCATGCCGCGGATCAGGCAGCCGCGCCGGCCCCAGCGCGCGGTGAAGCGGCCGGCGAAGCGCGCGGTCGCGATCATCATCAGGGCAGCGGTGCCGAAGGCCAGGCTGAAGCGGATCGGATCGAGGCCGAGCCTGCCGATCAGCACCGCGGGCGCCGTCGAGAAATAGACGAAGAACGCGCCCATCGCCGCGCTGAAGCCCAGTGTGTAGGTCCAGAACGGGCTGCTGCCGAGGATGGCGCCGACATGGCGCAGCCGCACCCCGTCGCCACCCTCGGGCCGTGTCTCCGGCCAGCGCCACAGCGCGTGCAGCCCGGCCAGGACGCCGAGTCCGGCGAGCAGCCAGAAGATGCCGCGCCAGCCGAAGCCGTGATCGACCCCGGCGCCGAGGAGCGGCCCGAAGGCCGGCACGAAGGCCAGCATCGAGCCGAGCAGGCTGTAGATCACCGCGCCCTCGCGCCGCATGGCGTAGACGTCGCGCACCGTGGCGAAGGTGGCGACCAGCATGGCGGCGGCGCCGGCCGCCTGCACCAGGCGCAGCGCCAGGAACAGGCCGGCCGAGGCAGTCAGCGCCAGCCCGGCCGAGGCCAGGGTGAACAGCAGCACGCCGCCGAGCAGCACCGGCCGCCGGCCGACGCGGTCGGACAGCGGCCCGAACAGCAACTGGCCGCAGCCGAGCAGCAGCAGGTAGAGGCTGAGGGTCAGCTGGACCAGCGCCGGCGTCGCCGCCAGCGCCGCCGGCATCAGCGGCACCACCGGCAGGTAGACATCCATGCCGAGCGAGGCGATCAGGTCGAACGGGGACAGCAGCAGCAGGGTCGCTGCCAGGGAATAAGGCCATGGCCTGGGTGCAGGCATGGGAAGACCTCCGCGAAAAGGGGATTTCGGCGGCGGTCCGCATCAGGCTTGGCAGAGAAGGGCCGTGATCGGGAACGCCGCAACAACCGGGCGGGTTGCTGCGGCTCAGCGGGTTGCGGTGGAGTCGGTCCCCATTGCGTGTCTCCAGCTACGGCGGGATCGGCTGTAGCGGCTGAGGGCCAGGGCGTCAATCTGACTCAGCCGTCATTGCGAGGAGGCGAAGCCGACAAAGCAATCCAAGGGCCGGTTCGTGCGGCCCTGGATTGCTTCGCTACGCTCGCAATGACGGTGTGAGGTTTTGACGAAAGCGTGATCCGCGGCGCGATCCGGGCTAGGCTGTGCCTTCCCTTCCTGAGCTGCGGGCGGCACGATGGTCTCCTTCCTGAAATCCCTGTTCGGCGGCGGCAAGCGCGAGGAGGCCTCGTCCGGCGAGGCCCCGGCCGGGCCGGCGGTCGAGTACAAGGGCTTCCGCATCCGCCCTGCCCCGTTCCAGGCCGGCGGCCAGTACCAGACCTCGGGCATCATCGAGAAGGACTTCCCGGAGGGCACCAAGACCCACCGCTTCATCCGCGCCGACAAGCACGGCAGCAAGGACGACGCCACCGCCTTCTCGGTGACCAAGGCGCAGCAGATCATCGACGAGCAGGGCGACCGGGTGTTCGCGGACTGAGGCTCAGCGGGCTTGGCGGCGGTATTCGCCGGGCGACAGGCCGGTGCGGCGGGCGAACAGGCGGCTGAACGACGCCGCATCCTGGTAGCCGACCCGCCAGCAGATCTCGGCGACGCCGAGATCGCCGCGCTCGAGCAGGTCGCGCGCGGCGTCCAGGCGCCGGTCCTGGATCCAGCGGCCCGGCGTGGTCTGCAGCTCCTCGGCGAAGCGGCGGGCCAAAGTGCGCGGCGACAGGCCCAGCGTCTCCGCCAGGCTTTCGGGGCTGAGAGCCGGCAGATCGGCCCGCGCCACCTCCAGCAGGCGGTCGCGGAACGGCTGCGGCGCCGCCTGGTCGAGCGGGAACTCGTAGGGCGTCTGCGACCGGCGCGCCGGCGGCAGCACCAGCAGCTTGCGCACGATCCGCTCCTCCTTGGCGAAACCGAGGTCGCGCAGCAGGGCCGTCGCCAGCTCCAGCCCGGAGAAGCCGCCGCCGCAGCTGTAGATCCGGTCTTGGCGCAGCAGCAGCCGCGACGGGTCCCAGCGCACCTTCGGGAAGCGCCGCAGCGCATCCTCCTTCAGCCACCAGGAGATGGTGGCGCGGCGGCCGTCGAGCAGCCCGGCATCGGCCAGGAAATAGGCGGCGCCGCAATGCGCGGCGATGATCGCGCCCTGCTGCCGCGCCTGCTCGATCAGCGGCCGGGCGTGGCCGCTTTCCTCCGCCAGCGCCTGCAGCATCTCCGGCACGTTCAGCCCCGGCATCGCCAGCAGCACCAGAACGTCGATCGGCGCCGTCGGTTGCGGCGTGACGGGAAAGGCGATGCCGGAGGTGGCGGCGACCGGCGCCCGGGCCAGGAATTCGAAGGAAAAGGCCGTCTCGCGCCGCAGCGCGTTCACCAGCTCGAGCATTTCGACCAGCGTCGCCGCGACCGCGGAATAGAAGCGGGCGGGCAGCCAGATTGCGACATGGATCGACTTGACGGTCATCCGGCAGTTTTAGCATAGAGATTGTCAATCCTGCCAATTCAGTCGTCGATGGTCTGCGTCTAGCGTCTCGGCATGCGGCCTTGCCGCCCCGTCCCGAGGCTTCCATGACCAGACTTCCGAGTGTCCTGCTGCTGGCTGCGGCCGCGCTATCCGTGCCGGTGCCGGCCGCCGCCGAGCCGCCCGGCCTGCCGGCGAGCTTCCAGAGTCGGATGATCGCCGTGCCCGGCGCCGAGATCTTCGTGCAGTTCGGCGGCGCCGGCGACCCGGTCGTGTTGCTGCACGGCCATCCCGAGAGCGGCGACATGTGGGGTCCGCTGGCGGCCGCGCTGGCGCCGCGGCACACGGTGATCGTGCCGGACCTGCGCGGGCTCGGCCGGTCGTCCCGCCCCGCCGGCGGCTACGACCAGGCGACCCAGGCCGCCGACATCCGTGCCGTGGTCGAGGCGTTGGGCTTCGACCGTGCCGCGCTGGTCGGGCACGACCTCGGCGGCATCGTCGCCTACGCCTATGCCGCGCGTTATCCCGGCAAGGTCACCCGCCTGGCCTTCCTGGAGGCGCCGATCCCCGGCGTCGGCCCGTGGGAGGAGGTCAAGGCGATCCCGGCGCTGTGGCACTGGAACTTCGGCGGCCCGGACGCCGAGCGCCTGGTCGCCGGCCGCGAGCGCATCTATTTCGACCATTTCTGGAACGAATTCGCCGCCGACCCGGCGCAGATCGGCGACGAGGTCCGCGACCACTACGCCGCGCAATACGCGGCACCGAGCGGCATGCGCGCCGCCTTCGCCCAGTTCGCCGCCTTCGCCGAGGACGCCCAGCAGAATGCCGGGGCGGAGGACCGCAAGCTGACCATCCCGGTGCTGGCGGTGGGCGCCGAGCGCGCCTTCGGGCCCTATCCCGCCACGTTCATGCGCAGCGTCGCCACCGATGTGCGCGCCGTCGTCATCCCCGGCGCCGGCCACTGGCTGATGGAGGAGGCGCCGGACGCAACCGTCGCGCTGCTGCGCGACTTCATCGACGGCGAATGACGGAGGATCGGATGAAAGCGGTGGTGTTCGACCGGATCGGCCTGCCGGCCGAGGTGCTGTATGTGGCCGATGTGCCGGTGCCGGAGATCGGGCTGGGCGAGGCGCTGGTGCGGATGGTCGCGGCCTCGATCAACCCCGGCGATTTCCTGTTCGTCCAGAACCTGTATCCCGAGCCGAAGAAGCCGAAATTCCCGCGCCAGATCGCCGGCAACCACGGCGCCGGGGTGATCGAGCGGGCGGGGCCGGGCGTGGCGCTGCCGCCGGGCACGCTGGTGGCCTTCAGCCATGAGCGGACCTGGGCGGAATATACGGCGGTGCCGGCCGAGTACCTGATCCCGCTGCCGCCCGATATGCCGGTCGAGAAGGCCGGGCAGCTGATGAACCCGATCACCGCCTGGGACCTGGTGGCCGAGTCCGGCGTCGAGTCGGGCCAATGGCTGGCGGTGACGGCCGGGTATTCCACGATCTCCACGCTCGTGCTGCAATTCGCCCGGCGGCGCGGCATCCGCACGATCGCGATCGTCCGCCGCATGCATCGGGAGTTGGACCTGCGCGACCTCGGCGCCGAGGCGGTGATCGACCTGTCCCGCCAGGACCTGCGGGCCGAGGTGATGGCGGTCACCGGCGGCGCCGGGCTGCACGGCGTGGTCGATAATGTCGGTGGTCCGGCGACCGGGACGCTGATCCGCAGCCTGGCCTTCGGGGGCCGGGTGGTGATCAACGGCGGCATGAGCGAGGAGAGCTTTACGCTGCACAATTTCGACCTGCTGCTGAACGGCGTCACCCTGCAGCCCAGCGTCTATCGCTATTTCTTCGGCCCGCCGGCGCCGGAGGATGCGGCGATGCTGCGGGAGATGATCGAGGTGTTCGCCCGGCCTGAGATCCGGGTACCGCTTGGCGGTGTCCACCCGCTGGAAGACGCGGAACGGGCCATCGCCGAGAGCTGGGCCCGCCCGGGGGACGGCAAGCGGATCTTCCGGATGTGAGGCCATGACCTCCGAGGTTATCGACCGCAGGACGGATGTGCCCGCACCCTGCCGGCCGCTGCCACAGGAGGCCCCGATGCTGCAGTCCACCACCGCCCGGCCAGGCGACAAGACCGTCGCCTTCACCGTCACCCTGCACGTCAAACCGGGCCGCGAGGCCGAGTTCCTGGACCTGCTGACGCCGGTGCTGGACGCGATGCGGCACGAGCCCAGCTTCGTCAACGCCGTGCTGCACCGCTCGCCGGACGACCCGACGCTGTTCATGATCTACGAGACCTGGGCCGACCTGGACGAGCTGGTCCAGGTGCAGATCCCGCGCGGCTACCGCCAGGCCTATATCGCGGCGCTGCCCGACGTGCTGCGGCAGGAGCGCGGCGTCACCATCTGGCAGCCGATACGCGGCGACTTCGCGTCGGCCGCATGATCAGACGGCCTGGCCTGCACTCCAACCCGACGACCACGCCCATTGGAAGTTGTAGCCGCCGAGCCAGCCGGTGACGTCCACCACCTCGCCGATGAAGTAGAGGCCCGGCACCGCCTTCGCCTCCATGGTCCGGGAGTCGAGGCCGGCGGTGTCGACCCCGCCCAGCGTCACCTCGGCGGTGCGGTAGCCCTCGGACCCGGCCGGGCGCACGCGCCAGCCATTCACCGCCTCCGCCACCCGGTGCAGCATCTTGTCGGACAGATCGGCGAGGTTGCCGGCCGCGCCCTCGGCCTCCGCGATGGTCTGCGCCAGCCGCTTCGGCAGCACCTCTGCCAGCACGGTGTGCAGGGCCCGGCGGCCATTCGCGGCGCGGGCGCCGCGCAGCCGGTCGAACACATCGGTGCCGGGCAGCATCGACACCTCGATCTCCTGCCCCTCGCGCCAAAAGGAGGAGATCTGCAGGATCGACGGGCCGCTGAGGCCGCGATGGGTGAACAGCATGGCCTCGCGGAACCGGGTGCGGCCGCAGCCGATCTCGGAATCGACGGCGATTCCGGCCAGCGGCTTCAGCCGCTCCAGCAGCGCCGGCTCGAAGGTCAGCGGCACCAGGGCCGGCCGGGTCTCGGTGACCTTCAGGCCGAAACGGGCGGCGAGGTCGTAACCGAAGCCGGTGGCGCCCATCTTCGGGATCGACCGGCCGCCGGTGGCGACCACCAGGGACCGGCAACGGATCGGCCCGGCCACCAACCCCAAGGTGAAGCCGTCGGCGTCGCGCTCGACCGATTCGACCTTGCTCGACAGGCGCAGCGTGACCCCGGCGCGGCCCATTTCGGCCAGCAGCAGGTCGATGATCTGGCGGGACGAGCCGTCGCAGAACAGCTGGCCCAGCGTCTTCTCGTGCCAGGCGATGCCGTGGCGCTCGACCAGGGCGACGAAGTCGCGCTGGGTGTAGCGGCGCAGCGCCGAGATGCAGAAATGCGGGTTGCCGGAGATGAAGTTCGCCGGCGCCGCGTGCAGGTTGGTGAAGTTGCAGCGGCCGCCGCCGGAGATGCGGATCTTCTCGCCCGGCGCCGCGGCGTGGTCGAGGACGAGCACCGACCGGCCGCGCTTGCCGGCCTCGGCCGCGCACATCATCCCGGCCGCCCCGGCGCCGATCACCACCACGTCGAAGGACTGCACCCCGCCCCCGTTCCAGCCGCGACGGCCCGGATCAGACCACCAGCGGCGCCACCTTGGCCTTCAGCGCCGCCTGCAGGTCCTGCGGCGCCAGGCGGATCTGCAGCCCGCGCCGGCCGCCATTGACGAAGATCTCGGCCTCGGCCATCGCCGCTTCCTCGATCGCGGTCGGCACCACCCGCTTCTGGCCGAGCGGACTGATGCCGCCGACATGGTAGCCGGTGACGCGCTCGGCGTCGGCCGGGCGCATCATCTGCGCCGACTTCGCGCCGAAGGCCGCGGCCAGCTTCTTCATGCTCACCTCACGGTCGGACGGCACGATCACACAGACCGGCTTGCCGTCGGCCTCTGCCATCAGCGTCTTCAGCACGATTCGCGGCGGTACACCCATGGCTTCGGCCGCCTGCAGACCGATTCGGTCGGCGCCGGGGTCGTAGTCATAGATCGCGACGGCGAAGCTCACGCCCGCCTGCTGCAGCGCCTGGGTGGCACGGGTGGTCTTCGACACGACGACCCGCGCCTCTCAGGTCAGCGCTTGGCGCGCGCCTTGCGGGCGGCGTAGCGGGCGTCGCGCTCGGCCTTCTGCTCGGCCAGCTGCGCCACCATCCGCTCCGCGTCCTCGCGCCGGGCCCGGGCCTCGGCCTCGGCGGCCTCGGCCTTCAGCCGCGCCTCCTCGATCGCGCGGGCCTCGGCCTCGGCCTTCAGCCGCGCCGCTTCGGCTTCCTTGGCCGCCCGGCGCTCAAGCTCGCGCTGCTCGCGCGCGGCCGCCCGGGCCTCACGCTCGGCGCGCTGCCGGGCCAGCTCCGGATTGTCCGGCGAGACCTTGGCGCGGAACCGCTCCAGAGCGGCTTTCTTGGCGGTCTGAGCGCTGCTCAGCCGATCCCCGAATCCCTTTTCCTTATAACCGCTCATCGTTCCGTCGAGCGAGCATGGCGACGAAATCGGCGACCCGGCGGGCGCGGGTCTCGGCCCTCTTCGCGGTCTGCACACGGTACAGCACGGCGTAGCGGTTGCGCGAGTCGAGCGTGGCAAAAAACGCGGCTGCCGCGGGATTTTGATCGAGCGCCGCCTGCAGGTCGTCCGGCACGCCGCGATGGCGGCTGAGGCCGTAGGCCGCCTCCCACCGCCCGTCGCGCCGCGCCGCCTCGACCGCGGCGAGGCCGGCCGGCGCCATCCGCCCGGCGGCGACCAGCGCCTCGGCCTTCTCGCGGTTGCGCTGCGACCAGGCGCTGCGCGGCCCGCGCGGGGTGAATTTCTGCAGCCAGGCCGCGGCGTCGCCGCCCTGCTTGCGGCCGTCGATCCAGCCATGGCAGAGGGCGATGTCCAGCGCCTGCTCATAGGTGACCGAGGGCGTGCCGGAGCCGACCCTGGCGATGGCCAGCCAGACGCCGCGGGAAGATTCGTGATTCGCCGCCAGCCAGGTCTCCCAGGATGCGGCATCGGCGAAGCGCAGGAGCGGCAGGCCCTGATGCTCGCCCAGCTGTTCGCAACCGGTCATGGTCTCGTGATCAGCCTCAACGGCGCTGGAACAGCTTCTCGATATCGGCCAGCTTCAGCTCGACATAGGTCGGCCGGCCGTGGTTGCACTGGCCGGCATTGGGCGTGACCTCCATGCTGCGCAGCAGGGCGTCCATCTCCGCCGCGTTCAGGCGGCGGCCGGCGCGGACGCTGCCATGGCAGGCCATGGTGGCGCAGACATGGGCCAGCCGCTCGGTCAGCGGCCTTGCGTCGTCCCATTCCGCCAGCGCGTCGGCCAGGTCCTGCACCAGGCCGGTCACGTCGGCCTGGCCGAGCAGCTGCCGCGCGCCGAGGCGGTCGACCGAGGCCTCGTTCAGCTCCACCACCACCGGCAGCAGCAGGCCCTGGCTCCTGACCGTGCCGGACAAGAGCTCGGCCTTCATCCGCTCATAGACGATGCGCTCATGCGCCGCGTGCTGGTCGACGATGACCAGCCCGTCGCCAGTCTGGGCGACGATGTAGGTGGCATGGACCTGGGCCCGGGCGGCGCCCAGCGGATGCTCCGGCG
>JAEKLZ010000339.1 GCA_019508225.1 Inquilinus limosus
CAATCACAGATTACTGCGATGGTCTTGAGACCTTTCCTCATAGAGGCACCCGGCGCGACGGTATCCTGCCGGGCCTCCGTCTTCTCGGATTCCGACGCCGAGTGACGATCGCTTTTACGGTCGAGGATGCCGGCGTGACCATCCTCGGCGTGTTCTACGGCGGCCAGGATGTCGAGGCGGCACTGCAGGCCGAAGATCCCTGACGGTCACTTCACCGGCAGCGGTGTGTTCGGCCAGGTCGGGCGGTTGCCGGCGGTCCAGTCCTGCATGCCGCCGGGGAACCAGTGGACGGCGGTGTAGCCCTCCGCCACCGCGCGCCGGGCGGCGTTCCAGGACATCCAGCAATTCGTCTCGCAGTAGAACACCAGCGGCCGGCTGAGGTCGCCCAGGGTCAGCGCCGCCAGCGCGTCGTGGAAATACGCCTCCATCTCCGCCGACAGGGCGCCATAGCCGATATTGGCTAGCCAGACGCTGCCGGGGATGTCGCGGCGGGCCGGCGGATGCCACAGCGTGTCCGGCGGCAGCTTGTCGGGCCGCGGCGGCTGCGGCAGCACGTCGACCAGCAGCACCGGGCCGCCGCGGATCATCCGCTCCAGCCCCGCCGCATCGATGACCGTGGCGCCCTTCAGCGTCGCCGGCACGGGGGCGCGATAGTCGTCCAGGCGATAGCCGTCCGGCTCGGCCGTCTGGCTCAGCGCCGGGCCGGCGGCCAGCATCAGGGCCAGGGCGGCGAGGCGGAAGAGACGGGCGGTGGCCATGGCCGGCTCAGAGCATCGGCTGGCCATGGGTGTCCAGCAGCGGCACGCCGTAATCCTTCAGGATCGCGGTGATCGCGTCCTTGTTCTCGCGGAGCAACTGGTTGATCTGGTTCTTCCAGGTGTTCTCGCCGGGCCGCACGCCCATGGTGATGTAGAAGTCCAGCTTGGTGTCCTTGGGCTCGTTCAGCAGCGGCGTCACCACCAGCGCGTCGCCATGCTGCTTGGCGAAATAGCCGGCAATCGGCCCCCACAGCACCGCGACGTCGATCTGCTTCGACGCCAGGTCCTCGATCATCTGCCGGCCCGGCGCGTCGTAGCGGCTGTCGACATAGAGCGGATAGGGCCGGGCCTGCACCATCAGCCCGTTGCGCGCCGCCAGGTTGGCCGGCGGCGTTCCGGCGGTGATGCCGAGATGCAGCGACTGCAGCCGCGGATCGGCGAGGCCGCTGAGGTCGGCCAGCTTGTCCTCGCGCCGCGTCACCAGCACGTAGCCGGAGCGGTAATAGGGGTTGGTGTTCTGCACCAGATCCGCCCCGACCACGATGCCCATCACCAGGTCGCAGCGCCGCGCGCGCAGCGTCATGCGCAGGAAGCCGGTGGAGTTCGGGAACCAGGTATAGCGCAGCGGCACGCCCATCTTCGCGGCCAGCAGCTCGGCGATCTTGTTCTCGAAGCCCTCGCCCTTGTCGTTGGAGAAGGGCGGGTTGGCGGGGTCGGAGCAGACGCGCAGCGCCGAGCGGTCCACCGCCTCCGGCCGCGGCGGGTCCGCCCGCGATGCGGCGACCGGCGCCAGCAGGAGCACGGCGCCGGCCAGGAAGCCGAGCGCCGCGATGCGCCGCGGGATGATGGTCATGCCGGGCGCCCTAGCCGGGTGTTCCCATGCAGGCGTTTTCCGCGTCGGCATAGTCCTTGGACTTCTTCTCGAACTTGGCCGGCCGGCCGCGTCCCACGACACCGTCGGAGCGGGCCTTGAGGTAGGCGTAGATGTCGTTGATGTAGCACATCACGTTGGGGTCCGACCCCAGCGCCGGCATCTTCTTGTCGCTCGCCGTGCCGACCTCCTGCTTGCCGTTGACCACGGTCTCGAGGAACTGGTCGAAGCTGAGCGTCTTCAGGGAGTCGACCAGAGCGGGGGCGAAGGTGCTGCCCTCGCCATCCGGCCCGTGGCAGACGTAGCAGATGCCGTTGTAACGGCGGAATCCGTTGTAGACCGCCCAATCGACCGTGCCGTCAGCGGCGATGTTGTAGGGCTTCTCCTCGCCCTCCGCCGCCGGGGCCGCGGGCGCGTTCGCCGCCGGCTGCTGCTGGCCTGCCGCCGGGGCACCGCTGTTGTCCTGGGCGGAGGCCGCGCCGGCGAAGCCGCCGATCGCGATCAGGCTGCCGGTCAGGGCGGCGGCGTGGAGCAGGAAAGCGCGGAAAGGCATCCTCGATCCTCTCGGGTGTCAGGCAGGCGGTTCGGCAGGGTGGTGCGGAAAGAAAGAGGAGGCGGGCCGAAGCCCGCCTCCAGGTACAGGGAGGCTTCAGTCGGGAAGAGCGAACACGTTCAACGTGCCGCCCAGCTGGGTGTACTGCGACAGGGACTGATACGCGCCGACGGCGCCCAACCCCTCCTGCGGGTTGGTCAGCCCGGCCGCCATGCCGATGCCGGCCCAGCCGCCGACGCCGGACAGGACAGCGATGTACTGCTTGCCCTTGTAGCTGTAGGTGTTGATGTTGCCGATGATCCCCGAGGGGGTCTTGAACCGGTACAGCTCCTTGCCGGTCTTGGCATCGACCGCCTTCAGATAGCCTTCCAGCGTGCCGTAGAAGACGACGCCGCCGGCGGTGGCGAGCGCGCCGCTCCACACCGAGAACTGCTCCGGGATCGACCAGGCGATCTTGCCCTTCTCCGCATCCCAGGCGATGAAGTTGCCGAGATGGTCGCCACCCGGCGCCGGGTACATGCTCAGGGTCGCGCCGACATAGGGCTGGCCGGCGGTGTAGGCGACCTTGTACGGCTCGTAATCCATGCAGACATGGTTGGTCGGCACGTAGAACAGGCCGGTCTCGGGCGAGAAGGCCGCCGGCTGCTGGTCCTTCGACCCCAGCGCCGCCGGGCAGATGCCCTGCGAGTTGGTGTCCTCGCCATTGGCCTCGGTCGAAAACTTCTTGTCGCGCACCGGCAGGCCGGTCTTCAGGTCGATCTTGCTGGCCCAGTTGACCGCCGGGTCATACTTCTCGGCCACCAGCAGCTCGCCCGTCACCCGGTCCAGCGTGTAGCCGAAGCCGTTGCGGTCGAAATGCACCAGCAGCTTGCGGTCCTTCCCGTCGAACTTCTGGTCGGTCAGGATCATCTCGTTGACGCCGTCATAGTCCCATTCGTCATGGGGCGTCATCTGGTAGACCCACTTCGCCATGCCGGTGTCGGCGTCGCGGGCGAAGATGGTCATCGACCACTTGTTGTCGCCGGGCCGCTGCACCGGGTTCCAGGTGCTGGGGTTGCCCGAGCCGTAGTAGATCAGGTTGGTCTCGGGGTCGTAGGAGGTCCAGCCCCAGGTGGTGCCGCCGCCGATCTTCCACTGGTCGCCCTGCCAGGTCGAGGTGCCGGAATCCTTGCCCACCGGCTTGCCCAGCTCGGTGGTCTTCGCCGGATCCATCAGCGTGTCGGCGTCCGGCCCCATGGAATGGGCCTGCCAGACCAGCTTGCCGGTCTTCATGTCGTAGGCCGAGAGATGGCCGCGGACGCCGAATTCGCCGCCGGAATTGCCGATCAGCACCTTGTCCTTGACCACCAGCGGGGCCGAGGTGCCGGTCTCGCCCTTGGTGGCGTCGCCGTCCTTGACGCTCCACACCGGCTTGCCGGTCTTGGCGTCCAGCGCCACCAGCGTGGTGTCGGCCTGGTGCAGGAAGATCATCCCGTCGCCATAGGCCACGCCGCGGTTGACCGTGTCGCAGCACATCACCGGGATGACGTTCGGGTCCTGCTTCGGCTCGTACTTCCACAGGATCTTGCCTTGGTTGGCGAGATCGAGGGCGAAGACGGTATTCGGGAACGGCGCGTGGATATACATCACGTCGCCGATCACCAGCGGCCCGCCCTCATGACCGCGCAGCACGCCGGTGGAGAAGCTCCACATCGGCTGCAGGGTCTTCACATTCGCGGCGGTGATCTGCTTCAGCGCGCTGAAGCGCGTGTTGGCGTAGTTGCCCGCCGGCTGGGTCCACTGGTTGGGATCCTTTTCCAGCTTGAGCAGTTCGTCATTGGCCGACGCGACCGTCGGCAGCGCCGCCAGCGCGAAAACAAGCGCCAAGGCGGACCCGGAGATGCGCAGCAATCTGGGCATTCAATTTCCTCCCATTGATCGCGATGCTGAATCCACGGCGACGCCGGGATCCGCCTCGACGGTCGTTCACCCTATCGGGCCCGGTCGTCATGGCCTCGTGCCCGGGCCCATCGGAACTTCGTTTTGAAGACGACCGCCGCTACTTTGCGGAAACATCCAAATTTCAGTCAATTGCAAACGCACAAAAAGGCATTGTTCTTTGGTATGAAGACAATAGTGTGCAGCTGCGAAACCGAACAACGATTTATACCAAAGTGCAACATTCAAGAACTGTTGCCGCATCCCAGTCAATATTTTGGGACATCGCCTGCGACAGAGGTGCGGTTATGCAATCAAGCTGGTGTCCTGACCGGACGGTGCACCGCAACAGGCGTGAGCCGGGCCACTTGATCAGCATGGCGGCAAATATTCCGCCGCCATGACGGCCCCGGATCCTGCCATCCGCATGGGGCGTTCGCCGGCCCGGCTGCGCCGACTCCGTCAGCAGGGTGCAGCTCCGGCGGGAAAGCGGTGCCGACATTACATGGGCGCCATGCCCGACCTGTCGGCCGGCGCCGCCTGTCCCGGGCGGCAGGGCGGGATCATCGGGTGCGTGCCGAGACGGGCCCGCCGGATCGAGAACTCCCGGATGTTCGGGGCGGTGTCGCGCAGCCAGCGGTACTGCACGTCATAGGCCTCGCGCTCGCGCTCCAGCCAGGCCTCACAATCGGCGGCCGGGGCGCCATGGGCGGCGGCGCGCTGCAGGAAATGGGTCAGCTCATGCACCAGGATGCTGGTCGCGGCCGCGTCGGTTCCGATTCGCAGCGTGTCGTCCAGGGCTATGGTGCCGTCCGGCTGGGCGAATCCGAGGACGGCGCAGGGATCGGGAACAGCCGGGGACCGGCATTATCACCTCCCTGGATCGATCTCCCCGGCCCCCCGCTGGCGCCGTCTCGTACTTTGGGAGCAATTGACCAGCCGCCGGCTCTTTGCTGTCCTGGCCACCCGACGCGTCTTCGGAGCTTCCGCCATGAAGGGCTGCGCGGTTCTCGCCCTCCTCGCCCCGGCTGTCCTGGCTCTGGCCGGCCCGGCGCGCGCGAACGACTATCCGACTCCGGTGGTGGCCGACTATGTGATCGGCTGCATGGCCAGCAACGGCGAGACCCAGGACATGCTGCAGCGCTGCTCCTGCAGCATCGACGCGGTCTCCTCGATCATGCCCTATGGCGACTACGAGAGGGCCGAGACGGTGCTGCGCATGCAGTTCGCCACCGGCGACCAGGCCGGCATCTTCCGTGAGATGACGGCGCTGAAGACCATGGTCGACACGCTGCGCCTGGCGCAGATCGAAGCCGATTTCCGCTGCTTCTAGGAGAGCCTCGGGGGAGCGCGCTCTCTCCCCATTGTCATTGCCGGGCTTGACCCGGCAATCCAGAGGGTGTCGACGCGCTCTGGATGCCCGGGTCAAGCCCGGGCATGACACCGAGGGGCTTGCCGGCGTTCGGCCCATCGCTCCACCCATCCCGCCTCACATCGTCGCCGGCACCGGCCAGGCCTGGGTGAACACAGCGCCGTCCGAATCCTTGGCGGTGGCGCTCAGCCGGCCGGTCTCGGTCGGGGTGAAGCTGAACTCCACCATCGGGTTCTCGCTCAGCGAGATGTTGCCCTCGACCTGCAGCAGCGTGGTGCCGTCATAGCTGACGTCGATGGTCTCGATGAACCGCGCCGGCACATAGGTGCGCTTGATCTGGTCCATCTGCATGCCGGAGAAGTTCGGGTGGCGGATCAGCAACTCGACCCGGCTGGGCTCGCCGATCTGCGCCGCGTCAAGGTTCTTGGTCCGCATCTCGCCGAGATGGGCCTGGGCCTCGTCCGGCGACTTGGTGGCGGGGGCCGAGCAGCCGCCGGCCGCCTTGACGAAGGCGGCGGCGACGAACAGCGATCCGTCCACGGTCTCGGCCACGGCGTGGATGTTTGTGTATTCGTTCACCCGTACCCGGGTGCCGATGGTCGGGTCGGCGATGCCGTCGCCCAGCCGGAACACGGCCGCGACCGGGGCCGGGTTCTTGTCGACCACCAGGGTCACGGCGCGGATCCGCCCGGGTATGTGGCCGCCGTCGAAGCGGATCGTGACCGGCACGATCGCCGCATCATAGGCGCGCTGCGGCGCCTCGACCCGCATGAAGGCGCTGCCGTCGGCGACCGGCTTGTCGCCGAAGATCGCGGTCTTCAAGTCGGGCCAGGGGTCGTCGTCGGCGGCCCGGGCTGCACCGGATAGCGCCATGAGGGTGATCAGGGCGCTCAGCGCCAGGCCTGCGGCGTGCTTCGGCATCGTGTCCTCCCTTCGCCGTCCTTCGGCTACTCCCATTCCAGTTCGGTGTAGGCCGTGGCGACGTTGCGGTCGTTGTAGTCGTCGAACAGCAGCCAGCGGCCGCGTTCGGACCGGCCGACCGTGGCCACCGCCTGGTCCAGGCTGCGCCCGGCGGCCAGCGCCGCGCGGGTTTCGTCCAGGAGCAGACGAAGATAGCGCTCCTCGTCGTCCAGCGCATCCGGCCAGGGGGCGGAGGCCGGGCCGTGGCCCGGGACCACCCGCCGGATCCCGTCCTCCCGGCGCAGCCCGGCGATGACGTCGAGCCAGCCGCGCAGCGACCCGTCGATCGCGGGCACCCGCTGCAGGAACACCAGGTCGCCGGCGAACAGGGTGCCGGTCGCACCGTCCAGCACGGTCAGATCGGCATCGGTGTGGGCCGGCGGCCAAGCCTTCAGCTCCAGCGTCCGCCCGCCGAGGTCGAGCGTCAGCCGGTCCCGCACCAGCAGGGTCGGCGGCACGATCTCGGTGCCCGCGGCGGCGTCGCCCAGGTCCCGGCGCAGGCCGTCGAGATAGGTGTCGGCGCGGGCGCCGAGGCCGCGCGGCAGGTTGGCGTGGCCGACGATGGTCGTGTCCGGCCCGGCGAAGGCGGCGTTGCCGAGGACGTGGTCGGGATGGAAATGGGTGTCGATGGCGTAGCGGACGGGCAGGGCGGTCTGCCGCCGCACCGCTGCCAGCAGCCGTCGCCCCTCCGCCGCGCTGCCGCCGGTGTCGACCACCGCCACCGCCGCGCCGCCGACGATGAAGCCGAGATTGGCGATGGCGCCGAGATTCGCCGCCGTCGCCTCCTCATGCGCGCCGTGGAACACGAAGATTCCCGGCGCGACCTCGGTTACCGGCAGCGGCGGCTCGGGCGAGGCGCCGGCGAGGGGATCGGCCGCCGCGGCACCGCCCAGCAGGCCCAGCGCCAGGGCGCCGCCGAGGGCACGCCGGCGGCTCAGCGCCCCGGTCCGGTGCACGTCCTGCGCGCGGCGGGTCGAGAGCAATCGAATTCTCCCGCAATTGCACCGGCAAAAGGGCGCGCTTTCGCCCGCATGGTGAATTGGACTTTGGTCGCAGAGGCCGCTTCTCGCCTTGTCGGCGTCGGGGGTTGGTTCCTACAGTCGGAACCAACCCCGCGGCGAAGCGGGCGGGCGTGGCGGGGACCTTCCGGCCCGGACCGGCACCGAAGCGGAGCGCCGGCGCGGCCGGCCCAGGAGGAGGTCCGAGATGCGAGGGTTTGCGCTCGTGGTCACGGTGGCCGCCGCGTTCGTCCTGCCGGCGGCCCGGGATGCGGCCGGGGGCAAGCAGATCTGATGGGCCGGCTGCTCGCGGCGCTGGGCCTCGCCGCCGGCCTGCTGGCCCTGCCGGCAGCGGCACAGCAGCCGGCGCCGAAGCTGACGGTGACCATCGGATATCTCGGCGAGGCGATCCCGGAGCCGGAGCCGCTGTCGCTGGTCGAGCCGGTGGCGAAGGACAAGGGGCTGGCGGGCGCCCGCCTCGCCATCACCGACAACCAGACCACCGGCCGCTTCCTCGGCCAGGACTTCACGCTGGACGAGACGGTGATCCCGGCCGGCGGCGACCTGGCCGGCGCTGCCGCGGCCCTCGCCGGCAAAGGCGTCAAGCTGGTCGTCGCCGACCTGCCGGCCGACCGGCTGCTGCAGCTGGCCGACCTGCCGGAGATGAAGGATGCGGTGATCCTGAACGCCCGGGCCGAGGACGACCGGCTGCGCGTCAGCGACTGCCGGGCCAATGTCTTCCACACCATCCCGAACCGGGCGATGAAGGCCGACGCGCTGGCGCAGTACCTGGCGTTCAAGCGCTGGACCCGCTGGGTGCTGGTGTCCGGCACCCTGGACGACGACAAGGCCTTCGCCGACGCCATCCGCCGCGCCGCCAAGCGCTACGGCGCCCAGATCGTCGAGGAGCGCAGCTACGAGTTCAAGGCCGGCTCCCGCCGCTCCGACACCGGCGAGCAGCAGGTGCAGCGGCAGATGATCCAGCTGACCCAGCGCCTGCCCGATTACGACGTGCTGGTCGTGGCCGATGAGAGCGAGGTGTTCGGCGAGTACCTGCCCTATCGCACCTGGGACGCACGGCCGGTGGCCGGCACCCAGGGGCTGGTGCCCACCTCCTGGCATCGCAGCCAGGAGCAGTGGGGCGGCACCCAGATCCAGCGCCGCTTTCAGAAGGCGGCCGGCCGCTGGATGCTGGAGCGCGACTACGCCGCCTGGGCCGCGGTCCGCGCCATCGGCGAGGCGGTGACCCGCACCGGCAGCGGCGACGCGGCCGCGATCCGCGCCTATCTGGTGTCGCCCGACTTCC
>JAEKLZ010000340.1 GCA_019508225.1 Inquilinus limosus
GATTGTCGGTGTGGTTGCCCAGCGACAGGGCGGTGAAGGCCAGGTTCTGTGCCTTCTCCACCGCCACCACGTCGAACAGCCGGCCGTAATTGGTCTCGCGGACGCAGCCGAAGATCTCGACCACCTTGCACACCATGCCCGGCTCCGTCGGCACGCCGCGCAGCAGGCCGAAGCCGTGGTCATGGACCTGGCGCAGCCATTTGGCGCGGGCGTCGTCGTCGCCGGCCACCGCGGTGTAGTCGCCGGTCGGCAGTACGAAGGACGAGTCCCACAGCACCGGCCGGCGCCGGCGCTCGGCGCGGGAGGCGGGGTCCAGCGCATAGGCCCGCAGCCAAGCGGGCGAGAAACGCGCCGGCGTGTCGAAGCCGGCAAGGTCGATCTCGACCGTGCCGTCGACGAGGGCGGCTGCCCGGATGGCAATCCCGTCTGGCAGGTCCATGGCGTCGAACAGGCGCTGCCCGTCCGGCCGATCGCGGCGGTCGGGCCGGTTGTCGGCCAGCCAGATGGCGGGGTAGGGGCTCTCGCGCCCATCCGACCAGCGGATGGTCAGCCGGTCGGCGGTGTGAGCGAGGCTGGCGATCCGGGCCGTGTCATCGATGGCGGGCGGGACGGCGAGGGCAGTGGGCATGGCGGCCTCGGCAGGGGTGGCTGGGTTCGACGCTGCGCCGTCCTTGTGCATAAATCCAATACGCGTTTTCCATGCTATCTATAGGCCATGCCGATGAACCTGATGCAGCTGCGCGCCTTCCACGCAGTGGCGACCCAGGCCAGTTTCACCCTGGCGGCGCGGACGCTGGGGCTGACCCAGCCGACCCTGTCGCAATCGGTGAAGGCGCTGGAGGAGCGCTACGGCGTGCTGCTGTTCGAGCGCAGCTCGCGCCGGGTGCAGCCGACCGAGATGGGGCGGCGGCTGTTCCAGCTGACCACCCGGCTGTTCGATACGGAGCAGGAGGCGGCGACGCTGCTGGAGGGCTCGGCCCAACTGGCCCGCGGCCTGCTGCAGCTCGGCGCCGACAGCCCGTATTACGTGATGCCGCTGATCGCCGAGTTCGACCGCCGTCACCCGCAGGTCGAGATCCGGCTGTCGATCGGCAATGCCGGCGCGGTGTTGGAGGACCTGTCGGAAGCACGGCTGGACGTGGCCCTGCTGTCCAACCCGCCGGTCGATCCGCGCTTCCACATCGTGCCGCTGTACCGCGACCCGGTGCGGCTGATGCTGCCGGCCGGCCATCCGCTGGCCGCCGGCGACGCGGTGCCGGTCGCGGCGCTGGCCGGGCAGCGGCTGGTGATGCGCGAGACCGGGTCGATGACCCGGCGCACGGTCGAGCGCGGCCTGGCGGAGGCGGAGATCACGCCCGCCGCCGTGTTCGAGGTCACTGGCCGCGAGGCGGTGCAGGAGGCGGTGGCGCTGGGCCTCGGCCTCGGCTTCATCTCCGCCGGCGAGATCCGGCCGGATCCGCGCATCGCCGTCCGGCCGCTGGCTGACTGCGCCTGGCACACCGACGAATATGTGTTGTGCCAGCGCGACCGCCGCCGCTTTCCGGCGATCCGTGCCTTCATCGAGCTGGCGGTGGCGGCCACCGCCTGAGGTCAACGCAGGGAGGGCCAGATGAGGAAGGTCATCGTCACGGAATTTATCAGTGCCGACGGCATTGCCGAGGTCGAAAGACTGACGGGCGTGCCCTGGAATGCCGAAATGGACCGGTTCAAGAATGACGAGCTTGCGGACAGCGGCGCCATGCTCCTGGGGCGTACGACTTATCAGATCTTCGCCGGCTCCTGGCCCAGCGAAACCGGAGACTTCGCCGACAGGTTCAACGCGCTGCCGAAATACGTCGCGTCGACGACGTTGCAAGACCTCGACTGGAAGCCTGCCGAGCTGTTGCAGGGCGAATTGCCGGACGCCGTCAGGGCGCTGAAGCAAGGCGAGGGCGGCAACATCTATGTCCATGGCAGCATCAGCGTCGCCCAGGAGCTGCTGCGGCATGGTCTCGTCGACCGGATCCGGTTCCTCGGCTATCCCGTGGCTCTCGGCCAAGGAAAGCCGTTCTTCGCGCCCGGCGAGCAGCACAGGCTCGAGCTGATCTCGGCCGCGCGTTTCAGCAATGGCATCCTGGCCGTCGAGTATGCGCCGGTGGGCGGCCTCAGCCCTTCGGCACCAGCCGGTTGACATGGCCCATCTTGCGGCCGGGGCGCGGCGCGCCCTTGCCGTAGAGATGCAGCCTGGCGCCGGGCTCGGCCAGGAACTCCGGCCAGCGCAGCACGTCGTCGCCGATCAGGTTCTGCATCACGGCGTCGGAATGGCGCTCGGTCGACCCCAGCGGCAGGCCGCAGACGGCGCGGACCAGCTGCTCGAACTGGTCGCAGGTGCAGGCATCCTGGGTCCAGTGGCCGGAGTTGTGCGGACGCGGCGCCAGCTCATTGACCAGCAGGCCGCCGTCGCGCGCCTCGAACAGCTCCACCGCCAGCAGGCCGACCATGTCCAGCGCCGTGACCAGCGTGCGGGCGATCTCCTCCGCCTCGGCCGCGCGCTGCGGCGCCAAGCCGGGGGCCGGGGCGATCGTCTCCGATAGGATATGGTCGCGGTGCCGGTTCTCGACCGCGGGGTAGCACACCACCGACCCGTCGACGCCGCGGGCGGCGATCACCGACAGCTCGCGGGCGAAATCGACGAAGCCCTCGAGGATGGCCGGCCGGCCGCCCAGCTTCTCCCACGCCGCGGTGGCATCCGCGGGGTCGCGGATCACCGCCTGGCCCTTGCCGTCATAGCCCTCGCGCCGGGTCTTCAGCACCGACGGCGTGCCGATCGCGGCCACCGCCGCTGTCAGCTCCTCGGCCGAGCCCACGGCGCGCCAGGGCGCGGTGCCGATGCCGTGGCGATTGCAGAAATCCTTCTCCGACACCCGGTCCTGGCACACCGCGAGCCCGTCCGGGCCCGGCCGCACCGGCACGCGGGCGGCCAGGTGCAGCACGGTCTCGTAGGGGATGTTCTCGAACTCGTAGGTGACGACATCGACCTGGGCGGCGAAGGCGTCCAGCGCCGCGTGATCGGTGTAGGAGGACAGGGTCGACCGGTCGGTCACCTGGGCGCAGGGGCTGTCCGGGTCCGGGCACAGCACATGGATGCGATAGCCGAGGCGGGCCGCGGCCAGGGCGGTCATGCGGCCGAGCTGGCCGCCGCCAAGCATGCCGATGACGCTTCCAGGGGGCAGGGGACCGGACGGGAGGGGAGAAACGGTGCTGCTCATTCGTCCTTCGGGTGCTCGGCCACGCCCTCGGTCTGGCGCTGGCGCCAGGCGTCCAGAGCGTCGGCCACCGCCGGGTCGCTCAGCGCCAGGATCGCGGCGGCCAGCAGCGCCGCGTTGATCGCGCCGGCCCGGCCGATCGCCAGCGTGCCGACCGGGATGCCGCCCGGCATCTGCACGATCGACAGCAGGCTGTCCATGCCCTTCAGCGCCTTGCTCTCGACCGGCACGCCCAGCACCGGCAGCGGCGTCATCGCTGCCGTCATGCCCGGCAGATGGGCGGCGCCGCCGGCGCCGGCGATGATCACCTTGACGCCGCGGCCGCGGGCCTCGCGGGCGAAATCGGCCATCCGGTCCGGCGTGCGGTGCGCCGACATGATCCGCGCCTCATGGCCGATGCCCAGCAGCGACAGGGTCTCGGCGGCGTGGTGCATGGTCTCCCAGTCGGACTGGCTGCCCATGATGATCGCCACGGGCGGCGCGGCGGCAGGTTCGGCCATCGGTCGGAAAATCCTCGGGGTCTAGGCGATGATGTCGGGCAGCAGCCTGCTCTCGATCATCGTGATCTGATCCTTGAGCATGAGCTTGCGTTTCTTCAGGCGCTGGATCTGAAGCTGGTTGACGGGACCATCCGCGGTCAGTCGATCGATGATCTCGTCGAGGTCGCGGTGCTCGACCCGCAATGCGGCCAGCCTCTCCTGCATCGACTCGATGTCGATCATTCCCTCAAACGGCCTTTCCTGCGGGTCCCAGGTTCAACGGGCCCGATCATAGCAAAGGGGGCCGCCCGACCGGAACGCATTTGACGCGGGGGTGACGCCCCGGCGCTGCATCCGGCTCTTACAGCACCGGGCGTATGTCGGTACAAGGGAGAACTGCAACAGGGACGGGAACGGCGCACGGCATGGCGGGCGAGAAGCGCATCGGGATTCTGACCAGCGGCGGCGACTGCGCCGGGCTCAACGCGGTGATCCGGGCGGCGGTGTGCCGGGCCGACGGGCTCGGCTGGACCGTGATCGGTATCAAGGAGGGCACGTCCGGCCTGCTGTCCCGGCCGCTGCGCTACGAGGTGCTGACGCCGGACAAGATGACGACCGCGGTGATGCGCCAGGGCGGCACCGTCCTCGGCACCACCAACAAGGGCGACCCTTTCGCCTTCCCGATGGCCGACGGCACGCTAAAGGACCGGTCGGTCGAGATCATCGGCGGCTATCACGAGCTCGGCCTCGACGCGCTGATCGGCGTCGGCGGCGACGGCAGCCATCAGATCCTGCGGCGCCTGGCGCAGCAGGGCGGCTTCAACTATGTCGGCATCCCGAAGACGATCGACAACGATGTCGGCCTGACCGAAGTCTCGGTCGGCTTCGACACCGCGGTGGCCGTGGCGACCGAGGCGCTGGACCGGCTGCAGCCGACCGCGGCCAGCCACGCCCGGGTGATGGTGCTGGAGGTGATGGGCCGCGACGCCGGCCACATCGCCCTGGCGGCCGGCATCGCCGGCGGCGCCGACGTCATCCTGATCCCGGAGATCCCGTTCTCGATCGATTCCGTCGCCCACAAGATCCGCGAGGTGCGCAAGACCGGCCGCAACTTCGCGCTGGTGGTGGTGTCCGAGGCGGTGAAGACGGCCGACGGCACCAAGGTGCACAAGGACTATCACGGCGGCGAGAAGCGCTTCGGCGGCATCGGCGACTA
>JAEKLZ010000341.1 GCA_019508225.1 Inquilinus limosus
AGGGCGATGAAGAGGGTCGGCGAGGGGCGATGACGATTCGACAACACGCTCTCTCTTTCTCGTTTTGGCGGCGGAATCATTTCTTCCAATACTGTTCTTCCATACAGGCGAAGCGGGGCCGCCGTCCAGAACACGTTCGAAGCGAACGTTCCGCACCGACGATGGGTTATTTCGGACCGGATTGCGGAGACTTTGTGACCTGGAATGTCCTAACCGCCCGTATCGTCTGACAAATTTGCCGGAGAATGCTGCCGAACCGTCACGGTTCGGCGGTTTCCTTTTACCCGGGTTGATTGTATGCCCTTGGGGCCCTGATGCGGCCCGTTATGGTTTCGAGAGGGGCCGGGCCGCACGCTCTCTGGAGTCTGCAGGATGTCAAAGGCCGATCAGCACAAGGCCGAAATCGTCGATGGTGTCGTGGCGCTGGCCAAGCAGCGGCTCGATCCGGCGAAGGGAGGAATGGCCGAGCGGTTCACCCGCCTGTATTTCCGCAACGTGCCGCCGCACGACGTGCTGCGCGAGGGCACCGACACCCTGTACAGCGTCGCCCTCGGCCTGCTGCAGTTCGGCGGCGAGCGCCGCAAGGGCGAGGTCAAGATCCGGATCTTCAACCCGGTCTATGACGATTATGGCTGGCGCAGCCCGCACACCGTGGTCGAGATCATCAACGACGACATGCCGTTCCTGGTCGATTCGGTGACCGCGGCGATGTCCGAGCTCGGCCTGACCGTGCATCTGGTGGTGCATCCGATCATCGCCGTCACCCGCGGCCGATGTCCGCGCCGCGGTCGAGGACTGGAGCCAGATGCGGCAGAAGATCCGCAGTGTGCTGGAGGAACTGGACCACAAGGCGCTGCCGGTCGACCCCGGCGAGACGCGCGAGATCATCGCCTTCCTGGAATGGCTCGAGGACGACCATTTCACCTTCCTCGGCTACCGCCGCTACGACTTCGCGCGCAGCGACGAGGGGCTGGAGATCGAGATCGTGCCGGACAGCGGCCTGGGCATCCTGCGCCAGGCCGAGGTCTCGGTGTTCGACGGCGCTCGCCGCTACGACCGGATGTCGGAAGAGGCGCAGTCGATGCTGCGCAGCACGGCGCCGCTGACCGTCACCAAGGCCAGCCTGAAGGCGACCGTGCACCGGCCGGTGCATCTCGACGTCTTCACCATCAAGATCTTCGATGAGGCCGGCGAGGTGGTCGGCGACCACCTGTTCGTCGGCCTGTTCACCTCGGTCGCCTACAGCCGCAGCGCCCGCGACATCCCCTATCTGCGGACCAAGGTCAGCCGCACCCTGGCGCGCGCCGGGATGGACCCGCGCAGCCATGACGGCAAGGCGCTGGGGCACATCCTCGACACCTATCCGCGCGACGAGCTGTTCCAGATTTCCGAGGAGCAGCTGCTCGACATCGGCATGGGCGTGCTGCACCTGCAGGAGCGCCAGCGCACGGCGCTGTTCGTGCGCCGCGACCCGTTCGGGCGCTTCGTCTCCTGCCTCGTCTACGTGCCGCGCGACCGCTACAACACCGACCTGCGCCACCGCATCCAGAAGATCCTGCAGAAGGCCTATGGCGGCAAGGTCACGGCCTTCACCACCCAGATGACCGAAGGGGCGCATGCCCGCGTCCACTTCCTGATCAAGAGCGAGCCGGGCGCCGGCACCGAAGAGCCGGTCGACGTGATCGAGGAGCGGCTGGTCGAGGCCGGGCGCAGCTGGTCCGACCTGCTGCAATCGGCGCTGGTCGACAAGAAGGGCGAGGAGCAGGGGCTGATCCTGCTGCGCCGCTATGCCGAGGCCTTCCCGGCCGGCTACCGCGAGGAGACGACGCCGGCGGCGGCGATCGTCGACATCGAGCGGATCGAGGAGATCGACGAGGCCGGCGAGATCGGGCTGCACCTGTTCCGCCCGATCGAATCGGCGCCGAACGAGCTGCGATTCAAGCTGTACCACCGCGGCACGCCGGTGCCCCTGTCCGACGTGCTGCCGATGCTGGAGCATCTCGGCTTCAAGGTGGTGTCGGAGCTCCCGACCGAGGTCAACATCCAGGCGATCGGCCAAGCCCAGGGCCCGGTCTGGATCCATGATTTCGAGATGCGCAGCCGCAGCGGCGACCCGATCGACCTGAACCGCCTGAAGGCCGTCTTCCAGACCGCCTTCGAGCGGATCTGGACCGGCGACATGGAGGATGACCGGCTGAACCGGCTGGTGCTGGCCGGCGGGCTCGACTGGCGCTCGGTGACGCTCGTGCGCGCCTATGCCAAGTTCCTGCGCCAGGCCCGCTTCGCCTTCAGCCAGGAGACGATCGAGGACACGCTGGTCGCGCATCCGGAGATCACCCGGGCGATCGTCCGCATGTTCACCACCCGCTTCGATCCGGACCTGACCGGCGACCGCGAGGTGGCGATCCGCGGCATGCTGGTCGAGATCGAGCATGCGCTGGACGCGGTGACCAACCTGGACGAGGACCGCATCCTCCGCCGCTACCTGAACCTGGTGCGGTCGACCCTGCGCACCAACTTCTTCCAGACCGACGACCAGGGCCGGCCGAAGCCCTACCTGTCGCTCAAGCTCGACAGCCTCTCGGTCGAGGAGATGCCGCTGCCGCGGCCGTGGCGCGAGATCTTCGTCTACAGCCCGCGCATGGAGGGCGTGCACCTCCGCGGCGGCAAGGTCGCCCGCGGCGGCATCCGCTGGTCCGACCGGCGCGAGGATTTCCGCACCGAGATCCTGGGGCTGATGAAGGCGCAGATGGTGAAGAACACCGTCATCGTGCCGGTCGGCTCGAAGGGCGGCTTCGTGCTGAAGCGGCCGCCGGCCCCCTCGGCCGGGCGCGAGGCGTTCCAGGCCGAAGGCATCGAATGCTACAAGATCCTGATGCGCGGCATGCTCGACATCACCGACACCATCGTCGGCGGCGAGACCACGCATCCGGAGCGCGTGGTCCGGCATGACGAGGACGATCCGTATTTGGTGGTCGCGGCCGACAAGGGCACGGCCACCTTCTCCGACATCGCCAACGGGGTGAGCCAGGATTACGGCTTCTGGCTGGACGACGCCTTCGCCTCCGGCGGCTCGGCCGGCTACGACCACAAGAAAATGGGCATCACCGCCCGCGGCGCCTGGGAATCGGTGAAGCGGCATTTCCGCGAGCTGGGCACCGACATCCAGAGCCAGGACTTCACCTGCGTCGGCGTCGGCGACATGTCGGGCGACGTGTTCGGCAACGGCATGATCCTGTCCGAGCACACCCGCCTGCTGGGCGCCTTCAACCACCTGCACATCTTCGTCGACCCGGACCCGGACGCGGCCGTCAGCTTCGCCGAGCGCAAGCGGCTGTTCGACCTCGCCCGCGGCTCCTGGGACCAGTACGACACGACGAAGCTGTCGCCCGGCGGCGCCGTGTTCGAGCGCCGCGCGAAGTCGGTCAAGCTGTCGCCCGAGATCCGCGCCCGCTTCGGCATCGAGCGCGAGACGGTGACGCCGAACGAGTTGATCCAGACGATGCTGAAGGCCCAGGTCGACCTGCTGTTCTTCGGCGGCATCGGCACCTATGTGAAGAGCAGCCGCGAGAGCCACGCCGATGTCGGCGACAAGGCCAATGACGCGCTGCGCATCAACGGCCGCGACGTCCGCGCCCGGGTGATCGGCGAGGGCGCCAATCTCGGCGTCACCCAGTTCGGCCGCATCGAATACGCCCGCATCGGCGCCGGTGGCGCGGGCGGCAAGATGAACACCGACTTCATCGACAACTCGGCCGGCGTCGATACCTCGGACCACGAGGTCAACATCAAGATCCTGCTGGGCGCCGTGGTCCAGGCCGGCGACCTGACGCTGAAGCAGCGCAACACCGTGCTGGAGAGCATGACCGAGGAGGTCGGCCATCTGGTGCTGCGCGACAACTACCTGCAGAGCCAGGCGCTGTCGCTGGCGGTCGGCGAGGGCTTCGAGGTGCTGGACCAGCAGGCCCGGCTGATGCGCGGGCTGGAGAAGGCCGGCAAGCTCGACCGCGTGATCGAGATGCTGCCGACCGACGAGGAGCTGACCCAGCGCTCGGGCAACCGCGAGGGGCTGACCCGGCCGGAGCAGGCGGTGCTGCTGGCCTACTCCAAGATCACCATCTACGACGCGCTCCTGGCCAGCGACCTGCCGGACGACCCGGCGCTGGTCGACGACCTGGTGCTGTACTTCCCGACGGCGCTGCGCGAGCGCTTCAAGGATGCCATCGCGCAGCACCGGCTGCGGCGCGAGATCGTGGCCACCCACGTCACCAACAGCATGGTGAACCGGGTCGGCGCCACCTTCGTGTCCGAGCTGGCGGACAAGACCGGCCTGGGCGTGGCCGACATCGCCCGCGCCTATCTGATCGTGCGCGACGGCTTCGGCCTGCGCGACATCTGGGCGGCGGTCGAGGCCCTGGACAACAGGGCCGAGGCCCAGGCCCAGATCCGCGCCATGCTGGCGACCCGGCGGCTGATCGAGCGCTGCGTCGCCTGGATCCTGCGCCAGCAGGGCCGCGGCCTGGATATCAGCCAGGACGTGGCGCATCTCAAGCCCGGCCTGGCCGAGCTGGAGAGCCAGCTGGACGCCGCGATCTTCGACGACGCCCGCACCGTGATCGACGCCCGCGCCCGGGGCTTCGTCGACGCCGGCTTCCCGGAGGACCTGGCCCGCCGCGTCGCCCGGCTGAACCTGTGGGCGGCGGGACTGGACATCATCCGCATCGCCGACCAGGCCGGACGCGGCGTCACCGAGGTGGCGGCGGTCTATTTCGAGACCGGCCGCCGGCTGGGCCTGGCCTGGCTGCGCGACGGCGCCAGCCGGATGCCGGCCAGCAACCACTGGCAGAAGCAGGCAGTGGGGGCGATCGTCGACGACCTGTACACGCTGCAGGCCGACCTGGCGGTGCGCGCGCTGCAGGACGCGCCGCCGGGCGCGGCCGGGGTCGAGGCGGTCGAGGCCTGGGTCGACCACCGCCGCGCGCCGGTGGACCGGGTCGATCAGCTGGTGTCCGAGCTGAAGGCGCTGGACCAAGTCGACCTGTCGATGCTGGCCGTCGCCAACCGCAACCTGCGCGGTTTGGCGACCGGCTGAAGACGGGCAGGGGCTGCGGCCCCTTCATCCCCATTTGCGTTGCCTCTCCCGCTTGCGGGAGAGGTCGGAGACGCGAAGCGGCTCCGGGTGAGGGCCTTTGTCGAGGCCCGGCCGGCCCTCACCCGGTCGTCCTGCGGACGCCCGACCACTCCCGCCACGCGGGAGAGGCAACACGTTGATTCGTCGTAGCGAATACGATCGCTATAGCCTTAAGCGCGAATCATGTTCATGCTATGTTCCATGGACATGGCGCAGACCAGCTCCGAACCGACCCGGCCGACCGATCCCGACATGCTGTGGACCGTCTGGGCGCTGCATCTGGTGCGCGAG
>JAEKLZ010000222.1 GCA_019508225.1 Inquilinus limosus
GATCTCCATCTTGCTTCCAGTAATATATCCAGCAGGTATCCGGGCCGCAAGACGCGCACGACTTATCGCCACCGGGCGGGTACGGTGGCGGTTCGCAAAGCGAGGGCTGAGGCATGACGTTTGCGACGGAAGATGCGAGTCGGGCATGGCGGCAGCGCTGGCCAAGGCCAGACTATTGTGCACCGCAACATGCTTCCTTTTGCTTCCCCCCTGCTTCCCCGCTGGTGTTGACAGGGCCGGGGAAGCAGAAAACGCCCCGGAGGGCGTTTGCTAAGGCGCTGATTTTTCTAGGAAAAACTGGAGCGGGCGAAGGGATTCGAACCCTCGACCCCAACCTTGGCAAGGTTGTGCTCTACCCCTGAGCTACGCCCGCTCTGGCGTCGCCGGCACCGCAGCGCCGTCGAGGTGGCGGGTTATATCCGATGCCGCGGGATTTGCAAGCACCTAAATGCGGATTTTTCCCGCGCCGGGTCGGGCCGGGACCGGAGACCGTCGGGGGCGGGCTTGGAAGCGCCGCTGCGGGCTCGTATAACTCCGCCCATGACCGCGCCCGACAGCACCCTGCCCGACTCGTCCGCCCCCGCCGCCACGCGGGCCTGCGCGACCCCCGCCGACCTGTTCGCCCGGCTGCGCTCGCTCGGCGTCGAGGTCTCGACCCATGAGCACGAGGCCGTGTTCACGGTCGAGGAATCGCGCCATCTGCGCGGCCTGCTGCCCGGCTGGCACTCCAAGAACCTGTTCCTGCGCAACAAGAAGGGCCAGGCCTGGCTGGTCGTCTGCGAGGAGGAGCGCCGCGTCGACCTGAAGGCGCTGGGCGAGTTGCTGGGCGCCGGCCGGCTGTCCTTCGGGTCGCCCGACCGGCTGATGGAGGCGCTGGGCGTCACCCCCGGCTCGGTCACGCCCTTCGCCATCATCAACGACGACGCCCGGCAGGTGACCATCGTGCTGGATGCCGACATGATGCGGCACGGCACGCTGCACTTCCATCCGCTGGTCAACACCATGACCACGGCGATCGAGCCCGCCGGCCTGCTGGGCTTCATTGCGAGCTGCGGCCACGACCCCCATATCGTCGATCTCGACCCCGTCACCCTGCCGGCGGAGCCGGCGACCGTCACGCCATCGGCCGAGGATGCGCCAGCCGGCGGCTGAGGCCGCCGCTTGCCGCCGCCGGCCTTCGGCACAGATCAATACCAGACCTGGGACAACGCCATGGACGCCCTTCAGAATGCCGCTTCCGGCGGCGCCGCACCGGTGATCAAGGACAGCAACACCGCCGGCTTCCGCGCCGACGTGATCGAGGCCTCGATGGAGGTGCCGATCGTCGTCGACTTCTGGGCCACCTGGTGCGGCCCGTGCAAGACGCTGGGGCCGCTGCTGGAGAAGCAGGTCCAGGCCGCCGGCGGCAAGGTCCGGCTGGTCAAGGTTGACATCGACCAGAACCAGGCCCTGGCGGCGCAGCTGCGCATCCAGTCGGTGCCGACCGTCTACGCCTTCTACCAGGGCCGCCCGGTCGACGGCTTCATGGGCGCGGTGCCGGAAAGCCAGGTCAAGAGCTTCATCGACAAGCTGGTGCAGCTGGCCGGACATGATTCCCACGACCATGTCGACGAGCTGCTGGCCGAGGCCAAGAGCGTGCTCGACAGCGGCAACATCGAGGAGGCGGCCGGCATCTACCAGCACGTCCTGGCGCATGCCCCGGACAGCGCCGCCGCCGCGGCCGGCCTGGCCCGCTGCCTGATCGCGCTGGGCGAGATCGAGCAGGCCAAGCAGTTCCTGGAGAGCCTGACGCCGGAGATGGCGCGCCACGCCGACATCGCCGCGGCCCGCAGCGCGCTGGAGCTGGCCGAGCAGAGCGCCGTCGCCATCGCCGGCCTGGCCGGGCTGCGCCAGCGCCTGGAGGCCAACCCGAACGACCACGAGGCGCGCCTGGAGCTGTCGACCGCCCTGTACGGCGCCGGCCAGCAGGAGGAGGCGATGGACGAGCTCTTGGAGCTGTTCCGCCGCGACCGCGAGTGGAACGAGCAGGCGGCGCGCAAGCAGCTGGTCAAGCTGTTCGAGGCGCTGGGCCCGACCGACCCCCTGACCCTGTCCGGCCGGCGTCGGTTGTCCTCGCTGCTGTTTTCATGACCCGGTCCAGGACATGAGGGGGCGGCCGCGCGCGCCAGCCTTTGACGACCTCGGCACCGACTTGCCGGTGTTTCCCCTGCCCGGGGTCCTGCTGCTGCCGCGCGGCCTCCTGCCCCTCAACATCTTCGAGCCGCGCTACCTCGCCATGGTCGAGGACGCGCTGGCCGGCGGCCGACTGATCGGCATGATCCAGCCGCGCCCCGGCCAATGGGGCGCGGCGCCGCCGCCGCTCTACACTGTCGGCTGCGCCGGCCGGATCACCAGCTTCGACGAGACCGATGACGGCCGCTACCTGATCACCCTGACCGGGCTGTGCCGGTTCCGGGTCGAGCAGGAGCTGGAGGAGCGGCGCGGCTATCGCCGGGTGCGGCCGGGCTGGACCGGTTTTTCCGCCGACATGGCCGAGCCGACCCCGGCCGAGATCGACCGCGCCGGGCTGAACCGGGCCCTGACCGACTATTTCCGCATCGCCGGCCTGTCCGCCGACTGGGACGCGATCGGCCAGACCCCGGATGAGCGGCTGGTCACGTCCCTGGCCATGATCTGCCCGTTCGAGCCGCAGGAGAAGCAGGCGCTGCTCGAGGCGAAGGATCTCTGCGAGCGCACCCGAGTCATGCTATCGATCATCCGGATGGCGATCCATGGCGGCCATGCCGGCCGCGTGCGCCACTGACGGCCCCTGTTCCGGACCCTGTGCCATGACCGATGCCCCCGATTCCGGCAGCACCGCTGCCCCCGGCAGCCCGACGCCTCAAAGCCATTCCGCGGTCGACCCGCGCCTGCTGGAGATGCTGGTCTGCCCGCTGACCAAGTCGCCGCTGCGCTACGACGCCCGGGCGCAGGAGCTGATCTCGGACCAGGCGCGGCTGGCCTATCCGATCCGCGACGGCATCCCGATCATGCTGATCGACGAGGCCCGGCCGCTCGATCCTGACGCGCGGCGCTGATATGTCCGGCATGGGCAGCCCGCCCCTGACGGGCAGCGCCGCCCGGCCGGTCGAGATCCGGCTGAAGCGGGCCGAGCGCGTGCTGGAGCTGCGCTTCGACGACGGGCTGCATGTCACCCTGTCGGCCGAGCTGCTGCGGGTCGAGAGCCCGTCGGCCGAGGTGCAGGGCCACGGCCCGTCGCAGAAGACCATCGTCGGCGGCAAGCGCAACGTCGCCATCACCGCGGTCGAGCCGGTCGGCCACTACGCCGTCCGGCTGGTGTTCGATGACGGCCACGACACCGGCCTCTACTCCTGGACCTGGCTGCACGAGCTGGCGACCCGGCAGGATGAGCTGTGGCGCGCCTATCTCGCCGCGCTGGAGGCCCGGGGCCTGTCCCGTGACCGCTGAGGGCCTACCGGCCGGGACGATCGCCGCCTTCGCCGCGCTACGGCGCTGGCTCGGCAACCAGGCGCTGCTGGCCGGGACGGTGCAGGATGTCGCCGAAGGCTTCGCCGACCGGCTGCTGGCCTCCGGCATCCCGCTGTGGCGGGCCTATCTGTCGGCCACCACCCTGCATCCGGACATGGAGGCCTTCGGCCTGACCTGGACCCGCGACGGCGGCCGAGAGAGCGAGATGTACGGGCACGGCTCCTGGGGCAAGCTCTCGAGCCCCAGCCCGATCTACGCGGCGGTGCTGGCCGCGCGGGAGGCCGCCATCGACCCCGCCGCCGCCAGGGCCGACGACCTGGTGCCGCTGACCCGCTATCGGCTGGAGCGGGGCGAGGGCCCGGACCAGTTCCCGATCCTGGCCGAGTTCCGCGACGCCGGCGCCACCGACTATCTCTGCTTCATCATCCCCTTCGGCTTCGACGGCACGCTGCACCCGCTGCGCACCGGCGCCACGGTGACGCTGGCGACCGACCGGCCGGGCGGCTTCACCGCGGCGGAGGTGCAGGCGCTGGACGACCTGATGCCGGTGTTCGGCGCCGCGGTCCGCATCGGCATCGACCTCGCCGCCATGCGCACCGTGCTGAGCACCTATCTGGGCCGCGACGTCGGCAGGCGGGTGCTGCAAGGCGAGATCCGCCGCGGGTCGGTCGAGACCATCTCAGCCGCGATCCTGGTCGGCGATCTGCGCGGCTTCACCGCCCTGGCCGACGCCCTGCCGCAGGACCAGCTGGTCAGCATGCTGGACGATTATCTCGATGCGCTGGCGACGCCGGTCGAGGCCCATGGCGGGCAGGTGCTGAAGTTCATGGGCGACGGCCTTTTGGCCACCTTCGCCTTCGCCGAGGACGACCCGGCCGAGACCTGCGGCCGGGCGCTGGCCGCCGCGGCCGAGGCGCTGGACCGGATCGCCGCAATCAACCTCTGCCGCGCCGAACAGGGCGTTCCGGTGATGACGCTCGACGTGGCGCTGCATGCCGGCGACGTGCTGTACGGCAATGTCGGGTCGGGCCAGCGGCTGGACTTCACCATCATCGGCCCGGCGGTGAATGAGGCCGCCCGGCTGGAGAACCTGTGCGGCGTGCTGGGCGTGCCGATGGTGGTCAGCCGCCGTTTCGTCGAGGCGCTGGCGGCGCCGGAGCGCTTCCGCTGCCTCGGCCCTCAGACCCTGCGCGGGGTGAGGGTGCCGGTCGAGGTGTTCACGCCGGCTTAGGCCCGGGCTCCCACAACCGCTCCAAATCGAAGCCGTGCACGTCGCGGCACAGGGCGACGAAGGCGGCGGCCTGGTGGTCGACCACCTGCCGGCCCTTCTCGGCCGTAGCATTGGCGGCGTTGCCGACCGCGCCGCCCGGGTTCAGATCCTGCGCCATCCAGCCGAACTGCGATATGCCATGCGCCCGCAGATGCGCGAACTCCTGGATGAACTGCAGCTGGGTCGACCGGAAATCCTCGGCCAGGCCCAGCTTCACCAGGTCCGGGCGCAGATGCAGCATCACCGAGGTCTCCATGTCGCCGCCATGGATGCCGTAGGTGGCCTCCTCTGCCGGGAACAGCCCGTCCGGATTGCCGAAGCGCGACCAGGCCGAATGCACCGCCAGCATGCCCTGCCGGACCCGCAGCTCGCGCGCCACCACGTCGAGGATCGGCACGTTGCCGCCATGCGAGTTGATCAGGATCAGCTTGCGCACCCCGGCCCGCCGCACGCTCTCGCCGATCTCGATCAGCATCTGCGTCAGCGTTTCCCAGGACAGGGTCAGGGTGCCGGGCGAGGCGATGTGCTCGTTCGATTTGCCGACCGCCTGGGTCGGCAGAAAGCTCACCGGCAGCTCCTGCGGCAGCAGCTCCAGCACCCGCCGCACCATGCCCTCGGCGATGCAGGTGTCGGTATAGACCGGCAGGTGCGGCCCGTGCTGCTCGATGGCGCAGACCGGCTGCACTGCGATCCAGCCCTCGGCTCCCCCGTCACGGAAATCGAGCGTGGTCATCTCGTGCCAGTGGCGCTTCGGCAGCATGGGCATCCTCTCAGGCAGCGGGTCCGGCGGCGATCACTTCCACCTCGACCAGGAACTCCGGCCGCGCGAAGCCGGAGACGATCATCAGGGTCGAGGCCGGGGGCGGGTCGGCGACGACGCGGTCGCGCACCGCCATGTAGCCCTTCAGATGCTCCCGCCCGGTGACGAAGGCGTTGATGCGGATGACGTGCGACAGGTCCATCCCCGCCGCCGCCAGGATCGCCCGGATGTTGTCGAAGCACAGCTCGGCCTGACCCTCGACCGTGGCGGGCACGGCCTCGTCCGGGCCGATGCCGAGCTGGCCGGAGCAGAACACCAGGCGGCTGCCCGCCGGCACCTCGACGGCATGGCTGTAGCGGGCGAAGGGCGGCCGGATTCCGGCGGGGATGATGGGGCGCGACAAGGGGTTCGTCTCCCGCAAAAGGCAGGGAACCGTAGGACTGCACAGGCCCGGTGACAAGGTTGCCGCATGCCGGAAAACTGGACTAGGCTGCCCATTCGTTGGGCATCGGAGGGAAGGGCGTCGGCCGCGGCGCGCCGCCATCCGGGCGCCCGGTGGGAACGATCTCCCGCGGATCGGCGGCCGGCCGCGGCTGTCCCCGGCTTCAGGGGCGGATGGCACGGCCGTTGCATCCTGTCGTCTTTGGCGCTGCGGCATAAAAAAACGACATAGGGATCGGCTTCATGCAACTCTTCGGACGGGTCCTCGCTCTCGCCCTCGGATTGACGGCAGGGCTGTCGGCCGGCGCAGCCTTCGCCGCCGACAAGGTCAGCTTCGGCACCAACTGGCTGGCCCAGGCCGAGCATGGCGGCTACTACCAGGCGGTGGCGGACGGCACCTATGCCAAGTTCGGCCTGGACGTCACCATCGTCATGGGCGGGCCGCAGGCGGCCAACCGCGCGCGGCTGGTGGCCGGCCAGATCGACTTCTTCATGGGCGGCACGCTGGACGCCTTCGATTCGGTCAAGGAAGGGGTCCCGGTGATCAACATCGCCGCCATCTTCCAGAAGGACCCGCAGGTGCTGATGGCCCATCCCGACCAGGGCATCGAGACCATCGGCGACCTGGCGAAGCTGGACACGCTGTTCCTGTCCGGCGAGGGCTACGACACCTATTACCGCTGGCTGAAATCGGCCTATCCCGGCTTCCGGGACGAGCAGTACAAGCCCTACACCTTCAACCCAGCCCCCTTCATCGCCGACCCGAAATCCGGCCAGCAGGGCTATCTGACGTCGGAGCCGCGGGAGATCGAGAAGCAGGCCGGCTGGAAGCCCAAGGTCTTCCTGCTCGCCGACAACGGCTACGAGGCCTATTCCACCACCATCGCGGCGCAGCAGGCGATGATCGACCAGAACCCCGACTTGGTGCAGCGCTTCGTCGATGCCTCGATCATCGGCTGGTACAATTACCTCTACGGCGACAACGCTGCGGCCAATGCTCTGATCAAGAAGGACAATCCGGAGATGACGGATGAGCAGCTGGCCTATGGGCTGGAGCAGCTCAAGGCCCAGCACATCATCATCGCCGGCGAGGCCGAGGCCAAGGGCATCGGCTGCATGAGCGGGGACCGCTACCAGCGCTTCTACGACAGCATGGTCAAGGCCGGGGTGCTGGATGCCGGGCTGGATGTGAGCAAGGCCTTCACCAACCGCTTCGTCTGCAAGGGTGTCGGCCTTGACGTCTACAAGAAGCTGGCCGGCGGCTGAGGTGGATTCGGTCGCCTTGACCACGCCCGGGCAGACCACCGCCGACGGGGTTCTGGTGTCGCTGGACGGGGTGTCGAAGCGCTTCGCCAGCGGCACCCTGGCCCTGTCCGCCCTGTCGCTCGACATTCGCGAGGGCGAGTTCGTCAGCCTGCTTGGGCCCTCCGGCTGCGGCAAGTCGACGGCGCTGAGGCTGATCGCGGGCCTTGGCGCCCCCTCCGCCGGCGCCATCCGCTGGCCGAACGGCAGCCGTGCCACGACCGACGGTGAGGTCGGCTTCGTGTTCCAGGAGCCGACGCTGATGCCCTGGGCCACGGTGTTCAAGAATGTCTGGCTGCCGCTGCGGCTGAAGGGCCTGTCGCGGGCGGCTTCGCGCGACCGGGTGATGGAGGCGCTGGCGATGGTCGGGCTCGACCGCTTCGCCGACGCCTATCCACGCGAGCTGTCGGGCGGCATGAAGATGCGGGTGTCGATCGCCCGCGCTTTGGTCACCCGGCCGAAGCTGCTGCTGATGGACGAGCCCTTCGCGGCGCTGGACGAGATCACCCGGATCAAGCTGAACGACGACCTGCTGCGGCTGTGGCAGGGGCAGAACTGGACCATCGTCTTCGTCACCCATTCGGTGTTCGAATCCGTCTACCTGTCGTCGCGCATCGTGGTGATGGCGGCGCGGCCGGGCCGGGTGATCGAGGAGGTGGCGGTCGACGCCCCCTATCCGCGCGGCAACGAGTACCGGATGTCGACGCCCTACAATGAGCGCTGCCGCACCGTGTCGGACGCGCTGATGCGGGCGATCATGGTGGCGGCGGAGCAGCGATGACCGAGATCGGGATCCAGACCGGCGAGGACGAGGCCGCGATCGCCGAGGCCCGGCGGGCCGAGCCGGGGCGCATTCGGGCGCTGGCGGCGCGGATCGCGGTGCCGGTGGTCGCCTTCGGCGCCTTCATCGCGTTGTGGCAATGGTACGTCGTGGCCTATCAGGTGCCGCGCTACATCCTGCCGGCGCCGACCGAGGTGGTCGCCACCATGGTCGGCGACTGGCCGATCCTGTCCTCCGCCCTGGCGGTGACGCTGACCATCACCTTCGCCGCCCTGGCGGCGGCGCTGGTCGGCGGCGTGACGCTGGCCATCCTGTTCATCCAGTCGCGCTGGCTGGAGCTGGCCTTCTACCCCTATGCCGTGGTGCTGCAGGTGACGCCGATCGTGGCGATCGCGCCGCTGATCATCATCTACGCGCCGTCGACCGAATCGGTGCTGCTGATCTGCGCCTTCATCGTCGCCTTCTTCCCGATCCTGTCGAACATGACCCAGGGGCTGAAGAGCACCGACCACAACCTGCTGAACCTGTTCGAGCTGTACGGCGCCTCGCGCTGGCAGTCGTTGCTGCATCTGCGCATCCCGTCCGCCCTGCCCTATTTCGCCACCGGCCTGCGCATCGGCGGCGGGCTGGCGCTGATCGGGTCGGTGGTGGCGGAGTTCGCGGCCGGCTCGGCCGGCGCCCAGTCCGGCCTGGCCTTCCGCATCCTCGAGGCCGGGCGGCGGCTGAACGTGCCACGGCTGTTCGCGGCGCTGATCCTGATCACCCTGACCGGCCTCGCCATCTTCGCCCTGACCAGCCTGGTGTCGCATCTGCTGCTGCGGCGCTGGCATGAAAGCGCCATCCGGCGGGAGAACTGAGATGGGCTTCGCCACGCTGCCCGAGGCCCGACGCTACCGCTTGACCAACGCCACCGTGCCGGCCTGCCTGGCCGAGGGCGCGGATCTGCAGCCGGACCGCGACGGGTTGGCGCTGGCCGACCTGACGATCGACGGCGGCACCCTGGCCGCGATCCGCCCGGCCGGCAACTCGGATCCGGAGAACCTGCCGGCGCTGGACCTGGACCGCGGCATGGCCTGGCCGGCCTTCGTCGAGGCGCACACCCATCTCGACAAGGGCCATATCTGGCCGCGCTCGCCGAACCCGGACGGCAGCTTCGACGGCGCGCTGTCCACCGTGCGGGCGGACAAGGCGGCCCACTGGTCGGCGGCGGATGTGCGGGCGCGGATGGGCTTCGGCCTGCGCTGCGCCTTCGCCCACGGCACCCGGCTGATCCGCACCCATATCGACAGCGATCCGAAGCAATACCCGATCTCCTGGCCGGTCTTCGCCGCCATGCGCGCGGAATGGGCCGGGCGGGTCGAGCTGCAGGGCGCGGCCCTGGTCGCCATCGACTGGCTGCTGGACGACGCCTATTTCGCCGATCTCAGCCGCACCGTGCGCGCCCATGGCGGCATTCTCGGCGCCGTCACCTATCCGGTGGCGGGGCTGGAGGCCGGGATCGACCGGCTGTTCGGCCACGCCATCGAGCACGGCCTCGACCTCGACTTCCACGCCGACGAGACCGGCGATCCGTCGGTGCGCACGCTGGCGCTGATCGCAGAGGCCGCGATCCGCCACCGCTATCGCGGCCGGGTGCTGGTCGGCCATTGCTGCTCCCTGGCCCGGCAGCCGGAGGAGGTGATCGATCGCACCCTGGACCTGGTGGCCGAGGCCGGCCTGGCCGTCGTCTCCCTGCCGATGTGCAACATGTATCTGCAGGACCGCCGCGCCGGGGCGGTGACGCCGCGCTGGCGCGGGGTGACGCTGCTGCACGAGATGAAGGCGCGCGGCATCCCGGTGATGGCGTCCTCCGACAACACCCGCGACCCGTTCTACGCCTATGGCGATCTCGACGCGCTCGAGGTCTATGCCCAGGCGACACGGATCCTGCATCTCGACCATCCGGTCGGCGACTGGCCGCGGGCTGTGACCGCCAGCCCGGCCGAGGTGCTGGGCCGGCCCGAATTCGGCCGGCTGGAGGCGGGCGTCGGCGCCGATCTGGTGCTGTTGCGAGCCCGGAGCTGGACCGAGCTGCTGTCCCGCCCTCAGGCCGACCGGATCGTGGTCCGGAACGGCCGCGCCATCGACACCACCCTGCCGGATTACCGCGAACTGGACGCGCTGCTGACGTCCGCCGAAGGAGAGACCCGATGACCGATCTCGCCGCGCTGAAGCGCGACCTGGAGGGGCTGCGGGTCACCGACGACCCGGTGCTGGTCAAGCAGAAGAGCCAGGATTTCTTCTGGTACTCGCCGGTGCTGAAGCGGCAGCTGGAGCATGTCACCGGCGACATCGTCGTCTCGCCGACCTCGGAGGCCGAGGTGGTGCAGGCGCTGAAGGCGGCCTATGCCCATGGCGTGCCGGTGACGCCGCGCGGCGCCGGCACCGGCAATTACGGCCAGGCCATGCCGCTGTCCGGCGGCATGGTCTTGAACCTGGCCCGGATGAACCGGGTCACCGCCATCCGCCCCGGCGCGGTGGCGGCCGAGGCCGGCGCCGTGCTGGCCCAGATGGATGTCCAGACCCGGGCCAAGGTCGGGCAGGAGATGCGGCTGTTCCCGTCGACCTACCGGATGGCGACGATCGGCGGCTTCCTGGCCGGCGGCTCCGGCGGCGTCGGCTCGATCCGCTGGGGGGGCCTGCGCAATCTCGGCAACGTCATGCGGGTGCGGCTGGTGACGATGGAGGCGGAGCCGCGCATCCTCGACCTCACCGGCGAGGACCTGCTGAAGGCGCTGCACGCCTACGGCACCAACGGCATCATCACCGAGGTCGAGATCCCGCTGACCGCGGCGCCGGACTGGGTCGACATCGTGGTCGGCTTCGACGACTGGATGGATGCCGTCCGCTTCGGCGAAGAGATCGGCCGCGCCGACGGGCTGCTGGTGAAGGAGATCGCGCCGGTCGCCGCCCCGGTGCCCCACGAGTATTTTCTCAAGCACCGCAAATTCGTCCGCCCCGACCAGTCGGTGGTGCTGCTGATGGTGGCGGACTTCGCCATGGGCGGCTTCGAGGCCTTCATGAAGCGGTCGAAGGGCGAGGTGCTGTTCCGCGCCGACACCGCGACCGACGAGGAGAAGAAGGGCCTGCCGCCGCTGTACGAGCTGACCTGGAACCACACCACGCTGCGGGCGATCAAGATCGACCCGACCATCACCTACCTCCAGGTGCTGTACCCGTTCCCCGACCATCTCCGGCTGGTCGAGGAGATGACGAAGATCTTCGGCGACGAGGTGCCCGGCCATCTCGAGGTGATCCGCTTCGACGGCAACGTCACCTGCTCCGGCCTGCCGATCGTGCGCTTCACCAGCGAGGAGCGGCTGGACGAGATCATCCGCATCCATGAGGACCATGGCTGCCTGATCTTCAACCCGCACCGCTACACGCTGGAGGAGGGGGGCATGAAGCGCACCGACGCGGTGCAGCTGGAGTTCAAGCGCGAGACCGACCCGCGCGGCCTGTTGAACCCCGGCAAGATGATCGGCTGGGACGACCCCGGCTACGACCTCAATTCCGGCCGCATCTACCTGTTCCCGGGGCTGCAGGCGACGGGGTGAGGATGGCGCCATCCCCCTCACCCTCCCATTCGCCAACGCGAATGGGCCCCTCCCTCTCCCCGAGGAGAGGGGAAAAGAGGCCGCGCCCATTCACCTCTCCCCTGGGGAGAGGTCGAAATCGCGCCGCGATTTCGGGTGAGGGGGAGGCTCCGGCCTCTCCGCCAGACGGAACCTGACCCATGCGCGTCCTGGTGCTGTTCGCGCATCCGGTCGAGACCAGCTTCCACGCCGCGCTGCACCGGGCGATGGTCGACGCGCTGCGCCGGGCCGGGCACGAGGTCGACGACTGCGACCTCTACGCCGAGGGTTTCGACCCGATCCTGACCCGGCAGGAGCGCCTGCAGTATCACGACCTGTCGGTCAACCGCCGCCCGGTGGAATCCCATGTCGAGCGCCTGCTGCGGGCCGAGGCGCTGGTGATCATGGCGCCGGTGTGGAATTTCGGCTTCCCGGCGATCCTGAAGGGCTGGTTCGACCGGGTGATGCTGCCCGGCGTGTCCTTCGTGATGAAGGACGGAAGGGTCACTCCGAACCTGCAGCACATCCGGTCCCTGACCGCGGTCGTCTCCTATGGCGGCACGCGCTGGGCCTCGCTGCTGATGGGCGACCCGCCGCGCAAGCTGGTGCGGCGCTGGCTGCGCGGCCTGATCCGCCCCTGGGCGCCGGCGCGCTACCTCGCCCTCTACGGCATGAACCGCGCCACCGACGCCGACCGCGACGCTTTTCTGGCGCGGGTGGTCGGAGCTGCTGAGAGGCTATAGGTCGATCACACCTCGACCTCGACCAGCGCCGTCTCGGGTTGGGAGCAGCAGGCGAGGATCCAGCCTTCGGCGATCTCCTCATCGGCGATGCCGCCCATATGCTCCATCCGCACCTCACCCTTCAGCTTGCGCACCAGGCAGGTGCCGCAGAGGCCCTGGCGGCAGGCGGTGGGGATGCGCAGGCCGCAGCCTTCCGCCGCCTCCAGCACGGTCTGGCCCGGCAGCACCGTGGCCTTGCGGCCGGAGCGGGTGAAAGTCACCTGCATCCCGTCGCCCACCATCTCGACCGGCGGCGCGATCGGGGACGCGACCGGCACCGGCGCCGGGGTGGCGCCGAAGCTCTCCTCATGCCAGCGAGCGCTGGGTACGCCGAGCGCGCCGGCCACATGCCTTGCCGCGTCCATGAACCGGTCCGGGCCGCAGCAGAACACCGTCCTCCCGGCCAGGTCCGGGCACAGCGCCGACAGCAGCGCCTGCTCCAGCCGGCCGCTGGTCCAGCCCTCACCCGCCGGCGCGCCGGTGACGACGAAGCGCAGCCTCAGGCCGGACGCGACCTCGGCCATGTAGCCCAGCTCCGACCGGAACAGCAGGTCCTGCGGCCGCCGGGCGAAATGGACATAGACCGCGTCGGTCTGCGGCGCGGTGTCGAACAGCCAGCGCGCCATCGACATCATCGGCGTGGCGCCGCTGCCGGCCGACAGGAACAGGTAGCGTTCGCCGGGGTGGTCGAGCAGCGAGAAGCGCCCGGTGGGACCGTGCGCCGTCAGCGCGTCGCCGACCTTGAGCCGGTCGAACAGCCAGCGGGTGGCGACGCTGCCCGGCTGCACCTTGGCCGTGATCTTGGCGTGGTGCGGCCGCGACGGGGTGGAGGCCAGGGTGTAGGTGCGCAGCACCGGCTCCGGTCCCACCGGCAGCTCCAGCGTCACGAACTGGCCGGGGCGGTAGGAGAACCAGCTGCCGTCCTCCGCCTCGAAGCGGAAGGTGCGGACGTCCGGCGCCTCCTCGCGGATGCCGATGCAGCGCAGCCGCGCGGTCTTCGCGTTCCACAGCTGCGGCGTCGCGGTCAGGGGGCCGGGCACGTCCCGCCGTCCCTACGCCACGTCGCGGATCGGGGTGGCGGCGGCGCCGCCGCCGAGCCGGCGGGACAGGGTGTCGACATACCAGTCGACGAACTGGATCACCGCGCCCTCATGCATCTTCGAATACGGCCCGGGCTCATAGGCCGGGGACAGGATGCCGCGCTGGTTCTCCTCGACGATGCGACGGTCCTCGTCATTGGTCGCGGTCCACACCTCGGTCAGCGCCTTGAGGTCGTAATCGACGCCCTCGACCGCGTCCTTGTGCACCAGCCATTTGGTGGTGACCTCGGTCTCGGTCGGGCTGATCGGCAGGATGCGGAAGCTCAGCGCGTGGTCGGCCAGCAGGTGGTTCCAGCTGTTCGGGTAATGGTACAGCAGCATCGAGCCGAGCTTGGTGGTCGGGAAGTCGGCCAGGAGGCGGTTCACCGCCGGCTGGCCGCTCATCGTCATCGAATGGGCGCTGTTGATGAACGGCACCCGCATCACCCGGTACTGCATGTCGTCCGAGATCTGGTAGCGGCTGGGCAGGCCCATCGCCTCGCAGCTCTGCCAATGCTCGAGGATCTCCGGGTTCTCCTCCATCCCCTTCTGGCCGCTGGTCAGGGTCGGCTGGTCGGAGAAGACGCGGCACAGCTCCGGATGGTTGGCGGAGCAGTGGTAGCATTCGCGGTTGTTCTCCATCACCAGCTTCCAGTTGCCCTTCTCGATGATGGTCGAGCTGTGGGCGACCTTGGCGTCGGCCAGCAGATGCGGCGCCATATAGGGCTCGATCATCCGGCGCAGCGGCTCGAAGTCGCGCGGCTGCTCGGCCAGCGAGATGAAGATCCAGCCGGCGACCTCATGGCAGGCAACCGGCTTCAGCCCGAACTGCGCCGGGTCGATGTCGTCCATCATGTCGCGGGCGAAGATCAGCTTGCCCTCGAGGTCGTAGGTCCACTGATGATAGGGGCAGACCAGCCGCGGGCGCGAGCCGCGCTCGTCGGTGCAGAGGCGCGAGCCGCGATGGCGGCAGACATTGTGGAAGGCGCGGATGGCGCGGTCGCGGCCGCGCACCACGATCACCGGATATTCGCCGATCTGCACGGTCATGAAGTCGCCCGGCCGGGTCACTTCGCAGGCATGGCCGACGAACAGCCACTCCTGGTAGAAGATGTGCTCCAGGTCCAGCGCGAGATAGGCGGGGCTGGTGTAGAAATCCCGCTTCAGGCTGAAGCCTGGCGCGCGGGACTGCAGATCCATCGACATGGCCGAACGCGCTTCCATTTCCAGCTCTCTCTCCTGCGAGCATCCGGATGGCGACCATCCGCCCCAGACCATCGCGCGACTCGGGATCCGCACCCGCTCCGCAGCCGACACCGCCTGATGCAACCGCGACACGGAACGGCCGCCGGAACGGCGCGGCATCTTCTGCTGCCCGGCGGCCACACTTCGCCAGCGTCTGCCGCGGCCCGGCCGCATTGCGCAGCCCCTGCCGGCGCCGCCGGCGCATCATCGGGGGACCGACACCGGAGACCCGCCATGACCCTGACCGACTTCAAGATCCTGACCTTCGACTGCTACGGCACGCTGATCGACTGGGAGACCGGCATGGTCAACGCGCTGGCGCCGCTGACCGCCCGCGCCCGGCAGCCCCTGACCCGCGACCGGATCCTGGAGGCCCATGCCCGGCATGAATCGGCGCAGCAGCGCTGGACCCCGGCGCGGCGCTACAGCGAGCTGCTGGCCATCGTCTACAAGCGCCTGGCCGAGGAATGGGGCGTGGCGGCGAGCTGGGAGGAGGCGCTGGCCTATGGCCGCTCGATCAAGGACTGGCCGGCCTTCGCCGACACCGCCGGCGCGCTGCAGTACCTGAAGAAGTACTACACAACTTCGACTACATGCTGGAGACGCTGGGCGGCATGGGCATCGCCCCGGGCGAGGTGCTGCACACGGCGGAGAGCCTGTTCCACGACCACGAGCCGGCGACGGCGGCGGGGCTGGCCACCTGCTGGATCCACCGCCGCCACGCCGAGGGCGGCTTCGGCGCCACCATGAAGCCGGCCACCGAGCCCAAGGTCGATTTCCGCTTCACCAGCATGGCGGAACTCGCCAAAGCTCATCAGGAAGCGCTGCGGGGCTGAGCCCCGCGGCCGATCGGACGAGGGCAGGATGGCGCCGAAGCTGGACCGGATCGACATCGCCATCCTGGCCCGGCTGCAGGCCGACGGGCGGATCACCAACGCCGCGCTGGCGGAGGCGGTCGGCCTGTCGCCCAGCCCCTGCCTGCAGCGGGTGAAGCGGCTTGAGGCGGCGGGCTACATCGCCGGCTACGGCGCCCGCATCGCTTTGGCCAAGCTGACCGAGACCGTGACCGTGTTCACCGAGGTGACGCTGAGCGACCACCGGCGCGAGGACTTCATCCGCTTCGAGGCCGGGCTGGCGACGGTGGAGGAGCTGCTGGAGTGCCACATGGTCAGCGGCGGCTACGACTACCTGCTGCGCTTCCTGGCCCGCAGCATCGCCCATTACCAGCAGGTGATGGAGGCGCTGCTGGACCGCCGCCTCGGCATCGAGAAGTACTTCAGCTACATCGTCATCAAGTCCCCGATCCTGCGCCAGGCCGCCCCGCTGCAGACGCTGCTGCGCGGGGAGTAGTTCTTTCCCGCGCAGCCGCGGCATTCACATGTCGATGGTCAAAAGCAATCGCGCACATAGGAGCGCGTAGCCTCTCCCGCTTGCGGGAGAGGTCGGGCGTCCGCAGGACGACCGGGTGAGGGCTAGCGGCCTCGCAACCTTCACGGATCTCGCCGCAAGCAAGCGCGCGATTCCATCCTGAAACGATGATCCTGATATCGCCGCCGCAAAGCCCTCACCCGGAGCCGCTTCGCGTCTCCGACCTCTCCCGCAAGCGGGAGAGGCGACGCGTCAGATCCGGCC
>JAEKLZ010000342.1 GCA_019508225.1 Inquilinus limosus
CTGGCCGAGGCCGGCATCCGCGTCCTGGGACCGGCTGCGAGCCTGGAGGAGGGCGTCGAACTGGCTGGACATGATGGCGTGGACGCCGCCCTGCTGGATGTCGAGCTGTCCGGCGGTGACGAGGTCTTCCCGGCCGCGCAGATCCTGGCCGAGCGCAATGTTCCGTTCGCCTTCGTGTCGTCCTGCGCCGGCGACCGGATCGAAGATCGGTTCGTCGCCCGGCCGATGCTGTCGAAGCCGTTCCAGGACAGCGAGGTGAAGGCCCTCGCGGCGCGGCTCCTGATGCCCAGAGGGCGGTGAGAACACGCCGGCGGCACACCGGCCAGCCTTCGATCATCATCGATGACAACGTTGTCTTGACAGAATCCTGCCGGCTCGTCTCTCTATGCGCGGGGATGATGTCGTCCCGTCGGCGGCCCGCAGCGGAAGATTGCGGCCGGCGCGGGCGCCGTCACACTATCGACGACGCACCGGCCCGCGACGGTCCGGATAAACAGGGAGACGAGGATGACGAAGGATCTGGCGCGCCGCGCCGTCTGCGGTGCCGCGCTCGCGATCGCGGCCCTGGTCGCCGCCACCGGCGCGGCCGACGCCGCCGCCAATTGCATCAAGGGCGACCGCAAGCCGCCCTTCACCGTCGGCTGGGCCAACATCTACTCCGTGCCGACCTGGATGAAGCAGACCGAGGGCACCATCAGCACGATGGTGGACGAGCTGAAGGGCAAGGGGCTGGTCGACAAGCTGGTCATCACCGACGCCCAGGGCAACGCCAACACCCAGATCCAGCAGGTCCAGTCGATGATCGACGCCGATGTCGACGCGATCATCCTGATCGCCGGGTCGGCCACGGCGCTGGACCGCGTGGTCGCCGACGCCTGCGCCAAGGGCATCGCGGTGATCAACTTCGACAGCCTGGTGCAGACCGACAAGGTGACGGCCAAGCTCAACACAGACTCGCTGGACTGGGGCAAGCAGGCGGCCGAATGGCTGGTCAAGCAGATCGGCGGCAAGGGCAAGATCATCATCCTGAACGGCCCGGCCGGCATCTCGGTCAGCGACGACCGCCGCAAGGGCGCGACGCCGGTGCTGGCCGCCAATCCGGGGGTCGAGGTGCTGGCCGAGACCAACACCGACTACAACGTCGCCCCGGCGCAGGAGGCGGTGACCAGCCTGCTGTTCGCCAACCCGGAGATCGACGGCATCCTGTCGCTGGGCGGCGCGCTGTCGGCCGGCGCGATCCTGGCGATGGACCGGCAGGGTCGCGCCTTCGTGCCGACCACCGGCGAGAACTACCGCCAGTTCCTCGAGCTGTGGCAGCAGCACGACATGAAGGGCTGGGCGACGATGCAGCCGAACTGGCTCGGCGCGCTGGCCGTCTACACCGCGGTGCAGGCGCTGTCGGGCAAGGACGTGCCGGCCTTCGTCAAGGTGCCGCTGCCGGTGATCGACGACGCCAGCGTCGCCGGCTACCTGAAGCGGGCCGACCAGTTCCCGGCCGATGGCTACATCTTCTCGGAATACGACACGGCGCTGTTCGACAAATTGCTGGCGGCGAAGTGAGCATGGGGAACGGGGGCGGCGCCGGGACGGCGTCGCCCATCCTCGCCGCGGTGGGAATCTCCAAGGCCTTCTTCGGCAATCCGGTGCTGCGCGACGTCTCGATCGCGCTGCATCCCGGCCGGGTCCATGCCCTGCTGGGCGAGAACGGGGCCGGCAAGTCGACCCTGATCAACATCCTGTCCGGGGCGCTGCGGCCGGACGGTGGGTCGCTGACGGTCGACGGCCGCAGCGCTGGTCACCTGACGCCGCGCGAGGCCCAGCGCGCCGGCATCGCCGTGGTGCAGCAGGAGCTGAGCCTGGCGCCGCATCTGTCGATCGCCGAGAATATCGGCCTCGGCGCCTATCCGCGGCGGCTCGGGCTGATCGACTACGGCGCCCTGGCGGAACGGGCCCGGGCCGCTTGCGCGCTGGTCGGGCTGGACGAGCCGCTGGACCTGCCGGTCGACGCGCTATCGTTGGGCCGGCGGCAGATGGTCGAGATCGCCAAGGCGCTGTACCGCAAGCCGCGCGTGCTGATCCTGGACGAGCCGACCTCCTCGCTGTCGGCGCATGAGGCGCAGACCTTGGCCCGGCTGGTGCGGCGGCTGCGCGACGAGGGCGTCGCCATCCTCTATATCTCGCACCGGCTGAACGAGGTGCTGGACCTCTGCGATCACGCCACGGTGCTGAAGGACGGCAGCCGCACGGCGGACCGACCGCTGGAGGGCGTCGACCCGGAAGGGCTGGTGCGGCTGATGGTCGGGCGCGACCCGGGCGACCTGTTCCCGGCCTGGCAGCCATCGGCGCAGGCGGAGACGGCGATCGAGATCAAGGGCTTCCGCGCCGGGGCCGCGCGGGAGGTTGATCTCACGGTTCGCTATGGCGAGGTGGTCGGGATCGGCGGGCTGGTGGGGCAGGGGCAGGAGGATCTGCTGCTGGGCCTCGTCGGCGCCCTGCCGGCGGCGGCCGATGCCGCGTGCATCGCCGGTGCCAGCCGGCCCTTTTCCAAGGTGACCGAGGCGACGGCGGCGGGTCTGGCCTATATCCCGGCCGACCGCAAAAAGGAGGGGCTGCTGCTGCCGCACAGCATCGCCTTCAACCTGATGCTGCCGACCCTGGCGCGGCCGGCGCGGGGCCTGCGCGACCGGGCGGGGGAGGCGGCGATGGTGGCCGATCTGGCCAAGCGCCTGACCATCAAGGGCGACACGGCGCGGCCGGTGCAGGCGCTGTCCGGCGGCAACCAGCAGAAGGTCGCGCTGGCCAAGTGGATGCCGCTGGCGCCGCGCGTGCTGCTGCTGAACGACCCGACGCGGGGCGTCGATGTCGAGACCAAGCGGGAGATCTACGTCATGCTGCGGGCGCTGGCGGCGCAGGGGAAGGCGATCGTGCTGCTCAGCTCCGACACGCCCGAGCTGGTCCATCTCTGCGACCGGGTGGCGGTGATGTTCGCCGGCCGCACCGTCGCGAATCTGGAGCGGCCGGGGATCAGCGAGGAGGCGATCGTCGGCGCCGCCATGGGCGTCGCGGCGCCGGGGCTGGCGGCATGAGCACGGCATTGTATCGGGCGATCCAGGGTCGCCGGCACCAGGGGCTGCGCGGGCTGTACCTGATCGTGGCGCTGTTCCTGGCGCTGTATGTCGCGCTGTTCCCGGGGCTGGTCAGCGTCGAGGGCGTCGCCAAGTTCACCCAGAACTGGTTCCCGCTGGCACTGGTGGCGATGGCCCAGGCGATGATCATGCTGACCGGCGGCATCAACCTGGCGGTCGGCGCCATGGTCAGCCTCGGCGCCGTGGTCGCCGCCACCAGCTTCGACGGGGCGTTGGGCGTGCCCGGCGGGGTGCTGGCGGTGGCCGCGATCGGACTGGCGGTCGGGGCGGGGGCCGGGACGATCGTGGCGCTGTTCCGACTGCCGGCGATCATCGTCACCCTGGCCGGGTCCTTCATCCTCGGCGGCGCGGCCCTCTTGGTGCTGCCGCGGCCGGGCGGCGATGTGCCGGACTGGCTGTCGGAGCTGCTGGCCGGCAACCAGCCGGTGGCGCTGCTGCTGCTGGTGCTGCTGGCGATCGGCTGGAAGCTGTACCTGGCGACGCCGATCGGCATCGGCCTCTACGCCGCCGGCGACAACCCGGTCGGCGCCTACCGCTCCGGCGTGCCGGTCGACCTGGCCAAGATCGTGGCCTATGCGATCAGCTTCATGCTGGCGGCGCTGGCCGGGCTGTTCGTGTCGGCGCAGACGGGGTCGGGCGACCCGGTGATCGGCACGCCCTTCACCCTGAACTCGATCGCCGCCGCGGTGCTGGGCGGGGTCGGCTTCCTCGGCGGGGCCGGCACCATGCGCGGCGCCATCGCCGGCAGCCTGCTGCTCAGCGTCATGATCAACGTCATGTTCTTCCTGGGATTTCCGCCCGTGGCGCAATACATCGCCCAGGGGCTGATCATCGTCGGCGCCGTGGCGCTGCCGCAGATCCGCTGGAGGCGGGCATGAGCGCGATCGCGACCAGGCTGCCGGCGATCCTGCGGCACAAGGTGGTGCTGGCCTGGCTGGTGGTGGCCGCGGTGTGGATCGCCGCCAGTCTTTTGACCCGCGGCTTCGGCGCCTATGGCCATCTGCGCTACCTGCTGGAGCTGGCGGCCGTGATCGGCCTGGTCGCCGCCGGGCAGACGCTGGTGGTCATCGGCGGCGGCATCGACCTCGCCGTCGGCGCGGTGATCACGGTGACGGCGATCCTGCTGCCGCTGCTGTCGGTGGCGTGGGATCCGACCGGGCTGGTCGGCGTGGCGGCGACGCTGCTGGTGGCCGCGGGCATCGGCTTCCTCAACGGCCTCGGCATCGCGGCCCTCAGGGTGCATCCGCTGATCATGACCCTGGCGATGGCGACGCTGCTGCAGGGCCTGTTGGTGATCGTCGCCGGCGGCAGCGCCATCACCGTGCGCAACCCGGTGGTGGAATGGCTCGGCTCGGCCCGCCCGGCCGGGGTGCCGGTCGGCATCCTGCTGTGGCTCGTGGTCTCGGCCGGGGTGCTGGTGCTGCTGCACCGCACCGCGGCGGGCGCGCGGATCTTCGCCCTTGGCACCAGCCCGCTGGCGGCGCGGCTGTCCGGCGTCGATATCGGGCGGACGACGGTGCTGCTGTACACGCTCAGCGGCCTCGCGGCGGGCATCGCCGGGGTGCTGGTGCTGGGCATGAACCGCCAGGGCTATGTCGGCATCGGCGACCCGTACCTCCTGACCTCGATCGCCGCGGTGGTGCTGGGCGGCACCTCGATCCTGGGCGGGCGCGGCACCTATGCCGGCACCATCCCGGGGGCGATCCTGCTGGTCACCATCACCGCGCTGATCACGGTGGTGAACGCCTCGCCCGGCTGGCGCAG
>JAEKLZ010000343.1 GCA_019508225.1 Inquilinus limosus
ACCACGCCGATGGTGACCTCGCCCTCCGGCGCGCGCACGCGCCGGACGATGCCGGTCCAGCGCGACAGATCCGGCGCCTTCGGCTGGTCGAGGCCGAAATAGGCCAGGACCTGATCGTCGAAGCCTTCCTCGTGATACGAGATCGGCACGTTGTAGATGGTGTCGACGTCGAGGGCGGCGATCACCCGCTCCGGCCGGATGTTGCAGAACAGCGCGATCTTGCGCCGCTCATTGGCCGGGATCGGCCGGTCGGCGCGGCACAGCAGCATCGCCGGCTGAATCCCGACCGACAGCAGTTCCTTCACCGAATGCTGGGTCGGCTTGGTCTTCAGCTCGCCCGCCGCCGGGATGTAGGGCAGCAGCGTGACATGCAGGAAAAGGGCGTTCTCCGGCTCGACCTCGTTGCCGAACTGGCGGATCGCCTCGAGGAACGGCAGGCTCTCGATATCGCCGACCGTGCCGCCGACCTCGCAGACGATGAAGTCCTCGTCGGTGACGTCGGAGCGGATGAACTCCTTGATCGCGTCGGTGATGTGCGGAATCACCTGCACCGTGGCGCCGAGATAGTCGCCGCGGCGCTCGCGCGCGATCACGTTGGAGTAGATCCGGCCGGTGGTGACGTTGTCGCTCTTGCGGGCGGAGACGCCGGTGAAGCGCTCGTAATGCCCGAGGTCCAGGTCGGTCTCGGCCCCGTCATCGGTGACGAAGACCTCGCCGTGCTGGGTCGGGCTCATCGTGCCCGGATCGACGTTGAGATAGGGGTCCAGCTTCCGGAGCCGGACCTTGAAGCCCCGCGCCTGAAGAAGTGCCCCGAGTGCTGCTGCGCCCAGTCCCTTGCCAAGCGAGGAGACCACGCCGCCGGTAATGAAGATGTACCGCGTCATGGAATTCAACCCTATCCCAGATTCGTCCAGCCAAAAACAGCGGGGCGGCCCAAACCGGGGCCGCCCCGCACATGACAGTCATGCCGATGTGTTATTCCGTCGTGGGAACGCTCGGCCCCGCCGGCGCGGTGCTGGCGGGCGCGCCCTGCGTCGGCGCCGCCGGAACCTCGTTGACGATCGCGGAGCCGGCACGGTGGGCGCCGGCCATGATCGCCAGGACGATGCTCGTGATCATGAAGGCGCCCGCGAGGCCGGCGGTGATTCGGGTCAGCAGGTTGGCCTGGCCGCGGATCGAGACCAGCCCCCCGCCGCCACCGCCGCCGATGCCAAGGCCACCGCCTTCGCTGCGCTGGATCAGGATCACCCCGATCAGGGCCACGGCGATCAGTACGTGGATGACGAGCAAGACCTGCTGCACTGGACACCTGTCGACAAACAAAAACGGCCGGCTGCGCCCGGCAGCCGGCGATGGCGCTTATGTAGCGAAGACCAGCCCCCAATACCAGCCCCTCGCTGCGCCCGCGCATGACCTGCGCTGCATTCCGGCGCGGATATTGTCCGACATGGCATTGACGCCCGCGGCGCCACGGCCGATCCTAACCCGATTCAGATCCCGGGAGGAGCACCATCGTGGCGACGAAGTTCGGCATCGGCCAGCCCATGCGCCGCAGCGAAGACCCCCGCCTGCTGAAAGGCAGCGGCCGCTACACCGACGATGTCTCCGCCCCGAACCAGGCGCAGGCCTGGTTCCTGCGCTCTCCCTTCGCCCATGCCGAGATCCGCGGCATCGATACCGCGGCCGCCGCGGCGATGCCGGGCGTGATCGGCATCGTCACCATCGCCGATCTCGACGCCGACGGGATCGTCGACCTGAAATGCTACGCCCCGGTGAAGAATAGCGACGGGTCCGACCAGGTGCTGCCGCCGCGGCCGATCCTGGCGCGCGGCCGGGTGCGCCATGTCGGCGAGGCGGTGGCGCTGGTGGTGGCCGAAACCATCGAGCAGGCCAAGGACGCCGCCGAGGCGATCGAGGTCGACTTTGATTCGCTGCCGTCGGCGACCGACCTCACCGGCACGCTCGAAGGCCCGGCGATCTGGGACCAGGCGCCGACCAACCTGTGCTTCGACTGGGAGTTCGGCGAGAAGGACAAGGTCGACGCGCTGTTCGCCCAGGCCGATCGCGTCGTGAAGGTCGACCTGGTCAACAACCGGGTCGTCGCCTCGCCGATGGAGCCGCGCTGCTGCAACGCCGATTGGGACGCGACCGAAGGGCGCTTCGTGCTCTACGTCTCCTGCCAGGGCGTGCACATGCTGCGCGACATGCTGGCGAACGACATCTTCAAGCTGCCGCCGGACCGGTTCCTGGTCCGCAGCACCGATGTCGGCGGCGGTTTCGGCATGAAGCTGTTCATGTATCCGGAGTACCCGGCGACGCTGTACGCCGCGCGCAAGTTCGGCCGGCCGGTGAAATGGACGTCGGAGCGGACCGAGGCCTTCATCAGCGACGACCACGGTCGCGACAACGTCACCACGGTCGAGCTGGCGGTCGACAAGGATGCCCGCTTCCTGGCGCTGCGCGTCGACCTGATCGCCAATATGGGCGCGTATCTGTCGAACTTCGCGCCGTTCATCCCGACCATGGCCGGCGGCGCCCAGATGCTGAACGGCCTTTATACGCTGCAGGGCGTCTATGAGCGGGTGCGCGGCGTGTTCACCAACACCCAGCCGGTCGACGCCTATCGCGGCGCCGGGCGGCCGGAGGCGGCCTACAATGTCGAGCGCATCGTCGACCACGCGTCGCGGGTGCTGGGCATCGACCCGGTCGAGCTGCGGCGGCGCAACTACATCCCGCCCTCGGCCATGCCCTATGCCACGGTCACCGGCGTCACCTATGACAGCGGCGAGTTCACCCGCAACCTCGAGGAGGCGGCGCAGATCGCCGATATCGCCGGCTTCGAGGCGCGCCGCCGCGAATCAGCCGCCAAAGGCAGGTATCGCGGGCTCGGCATCGCCACCTATGTCGAGGCCTGCGCCGGTGGCGAGGACGAGGCCGCCGATGTCCGGGTCGCCCGCGACGGCAAGGTCACGGTCTATGTCGGCACCCAGACCAACGGCCAGGGCCACGAGACCGCCTACAAGCAGATCATCGCCGAGCATCTCGGCGTCGAGCCCGATCAGATCACCATCGTCCAGGGCGACACCGACCTGGTCCGCACCGGCAACGGCACCGGTGGCTCCCGATCGATCCCGGTCGGCGGCGCCGCGATCCGCGACGGGTCGCTGAAGGTCCAGGACAAGGCCAAGCTGCGGGCCGCCGACCTGCTGGAGACGGCGGCGGTCGACATCGCCCTGGTCGACGGCCGCTTCACCGTGGTCGGCACCGACAAGGCGCTGACGCTGGCCGAGATCGCCGCCCAGACCGAGACGGCGGCCGACACCGAGATCGTGTTCGAGGAGCGCGGCAGCTTCACCCCGCCCTCGGCCACCTTCCCGAACGGCGCCCATGTGGTCGAGCTGGAGATCGATGGCGACACCGGGTCGCTGGAGATCCTGCGCTACACCGTGGTCGATGATTTCGGCCGGGTGCTGAACCCGCTGATGGTGGCCGGCCAGGTGCATGGCGGCATCGCCCAAGGCCTCGGCCAGGCGCTGCTGGAGCACGCCGTGTTCGACCATGACAGCGGCCAGCTGCTGTCCGGCTCGTTCATGGACTACGCCATGCCGCGGGCGGTCGACCTGCCCCTGGTCAACTTCAAGTACAACGAGATCCCCTGCACCACGAACCCGCTCGGGGTGAAGGGCGCCGGCGAGGCCGGGGCGATCGGCGCGCCGCCGGCGATCATCAACGGCATCGTCGACGCGCTGTCGCCGCTCGGGGTCGAGCATGTCGACATGCCGGCGACGCCGCAGAAGCTGTGGCAGATCATCCACAGCCGCGGACAGCGCCAGGCGGCGGAGTAATTCAGCTCTCGTTGAGAGAGGCGTTGCCAATCTCATAACCGTCATGGCGAGGCGCGCAGCGCCGTGGCCATCCAGGGGCCGATACGAGCGGCCCTGGATGGCCACGCCCCTTGGGGGCTCGCCATGACGATGAAGAGCGTGAGCTTGCGTTCTCGCAGGCTCTTTCAGGCGTCCCGCGGGCCTTCGAGCGCGCGGCGCTGGCGCTTGAACAGACCGGCCACGGCCTCGGCCACGGCGCGGACGGCGGCGTCGCGGCGCAGGTCGCCATGCAGCATCAGGTAGACGTCCTCGGTCAGTTCCGGCACCGGGCCGCCGAGGCGCAGCAGCCGGTCGTCGGCATCGCCCAGGACGCAGGGCAGCAGCGCCACGCCGAGCCCGTCGGCCGCCGCGCGGTGGCGCAGATACACCTCGCCCAGCCGGCAGCGCAGGACGCCCTGGGCGGCCACCACGTCGAACCAGGCGGATTGCGACGGCGTCCGCTCCGGCTCCGGCAGGCCGATAAAGTCGAGCCCGACCAGGCTGGCGTCGCCGCCCAGGCCGCGCGGCTCGAGATAGGCTCGGGCGGCATAGAGGGCGAAGCCGATGCGGCCGATCCGACGGGCGGCCAGGTCGCCCTCCTCCGGCACCCGGCGCATGCGCAGCGCGATGTCGGCCTCGCGCCAGGCGAGATTGGCCCGGGCGCGCGAGTTGCCGATCGCGATCGCCTGGCCGCTCTCCGCCAGCAGCGCCTGCAGATGGGCGGTGAGGAACAGGGCGACCGAGCTGGTGGCGGATATCCGCACCGGTTCGGGCTCGGCCGCGGCGGCCTGGCTCAGCTCGCGCAGCAGGGCGCCCGCCCCCTCTTCCATGCCCTCGGCGGCCTGCAGCAGCGCCCGGCCGCGCCCGGTCAGCTCCAGCCGGTTCGGCAGCCGGTCGAACAGGCGCGCGCCGGCCAGCTCCTCCAGCGACCGCAGGTGGCGGCCGATGGTCGGCTGGCTCAGCCCCAGCCGCCGCGCGGCCTCGGTCAGGCTGCCGGTCCGGGCGACGGCGAGGAAGATGCGGATGTCGTCCCAGTTCGGCT
>JAEKLZ010000344.1 GCA_019508225.1 Inquilinus limosus
CGAGCTGGGGCGCCTGCCGGCCGAATTCTCCTCGGCGATCGCCGGGAAGGGCCGGCAGGTCTATCTCGGCACGGCCACCAATGGCGGCTCGGTGACGTCGGTCGACGTGTCGAACCCGGCCCGTCCGGTGGTGCGGGATGCGATTGCGGTGGACACCCGGGTCGAGCGGCTGCAGCTGGCCGGTCGGTTCCTGTTCGCGGCCACCGCGCCGGACAGCGCGGGAGGTCCTCCGGGGGGCTTGCGCGTCTTCGATGTCGGCAACCCCTCGCAGATCCGCGAGGTCGGGCGCTACAGCGACGATTGCGAATTCGCCAGCGACCTGGCCCTCAGCGACGACGCCAGGACGGTCCATCTGCGCTGCGCGGGCGGCCTGCACATCCTGGATGTGAGCCAGCCGGGCCGGCCGGTCCGCCTCGGCTTCTACGCGGCCGGCCAGGGTGACCGGGCGATCGCGCTGGGCGCCGGATCGGCGTTCGTCGCGACGGACGGGGCTGTCGAGGAGGTCGATATCCGCAATCCGCGCCAGCCGACCCTGCTGAACCGGTATCAGCTTCCGGCTCAGGCCAACCGGCTGCGGGTGATGCCGGGCCGCCGGCTGTTCGTGTTCACCGGGACGGGCGGGCTGCAGATCATCAAGCTGTAGCGGGACCTTTTCAGGACGCCGCCCCTCCCCTTGCCGTCATTCCCGCGAAAGCGGGAATCTCGTTCCGGTCAGAGCGTCGCGAGATCCCCGCTTTCGCGGGGATGACGGATTGGGGGACAGCGACCTGCCTCGCGGTCAGGCGCGCCAGAACGGCTTGCGGACCTCTTCCTCGACATCGCCATGGCTGAGGCCGACATCGGCCAGGATGTGGTCGTCGAGGCTGGACAGGTGGCGGCGCTGACGCTCGCGGTCCTGCCAGTCCAGAAGCCGGTCGACCACGCGCAGGACCATGCCGCGGGGGGCGAGGTCGTCACGGGAGACGGTGAGCTGGATTCCGGTGGCGGACATGATGGTTCTCCTTGGCTTGCGAGGTCGGCTGGCCCTCTCGGGGAAGCATCCGCCTCGCTTGTATAGTTGTGTTTTCGTTCTCGTTTCGACAAACGAGGCTTTCTCGTGCTATGACTTAGAAAAACTATTGCAAGTCCGCCCGATCCGATGGCGCGCCGCCTGCCCCCGCTGAACGCCCTCCGCGCCTTCGAGGCGGCCGCGCGGCATCTCAGCTTCGTCGATGCGGCCGATGAGCTGGCGGTCACCCCCGCCGCGGTCAGCCACCAGGTCAAGGCGCTGGAGGGGCATCTCGGCGTCACCCTGTTCCAGCGCCTGCCGCGCAGCCTGCTGCTGACCGAGCAGGGGCGGATCCTGGCGCCGCAGCTGACCCGCGGCTTCGACCGGCTGGCCGAGGCGGTGGCGCGGGTCCGGGTCGACGACGTCCAGACCGTGCTGTCGGTCACCGTCCTGCCCTCCTTCGCCGTGCGCTGGCTGCTGCCGCGGCTGGCCGGGTTCCGCCGGCTCAACCCCGGCCTCGAGATCGAGGTCCACGCCCAGCACCATCCGGTGGATTTCCGCCGCGAGCGGGTCGATGTCGCCCTGCGCTACGGCCGCGGCGGCTGGACCGGGCTGTATGCCGAGCGCTTCCTCGACGACGAGGTGTTCCCGGTGTGCAGCCCACGGCTGATCGAGGGGCCGCGCCCGCTGCTGGACCCTCAGGATCTGCGGCACCACACGCTGATCCACGACGTGCTGACCGGCGACGACGAGACCTGGGTCACCTGGCAGCCCTGGCTGGTGTATTTCGGGCTGGACGATGTCGACCACCGCCGCGGCCCGCGCTACAGCGACAGCCACATGATGCTGGAGGCCGCCGCGGCCGGCGAAGGGGTGGCGCTCGGCCGCAGCTCGATCATGGCCGACGACCTGGCCAGCGGCCGGCTGGTGCGGCCGTTCCCGGACAGCCAGATCGCCGACTACGCCTATTATTTCCTGTGCCGGACCGACACCATCGACCGCCCGGCGGTGCGCGCCTTCCGCGACTGGCTGGTCGCCGCCGCGGCGGAGGACCCGGCCGCTCCGGGACATGCCGCGGCGTCCCTGGAGGTCTGATCGGCCGCTGGCCCTCGGCCGCAAATAATACTGATTTTCAAAGCAAATTTTGCTTTGACCGTTTGGTCAAGTTTTCGTTACGGTTCGGATTCAGGAGAGGCGGCGCCGACGACACGGGAATCCGGTCGCGGCGCCAAGCGAGGCATGCGGTTTGTCGTCTTCCGGCTGATGCCGGGATCGAGCCCCTGGGAGAGATGATGACGACGGCATCGGGTATCGCCGCGGCGCGGCCGGCCTGCTCCACACCCCACCATGACCGCTCCGCGGCCCGCGCCTCTCGGCGCTGGCGCGCCATGCGCATGGCAGATATGTTCTGACATTCGGTTTGACAGGGAGCGTCTTCCAACAATGAAAAAGCTTCTCTCCGCCCTCGCCCTCTCCACGGCGCTCGTGGCCGGGGCTGCCTTCGCCGACGAGGTGAAGCCGGCAGTGGTGTTCGACATGGGCGGCAAGTTCGACCGCTCCTTCAACGAAGGCATCTACAACGGCTCGAAGAAGTGGTCCGACGAGACCGGCGTCAAGATCGCCGAGTTCGAGGTCACCAACGAGTCCCAGCGCGAGCAGGCGCTGCGGCGCATGGCCGAGAACGGCGCCAATGTCGTGATCGCCGTCGGCTTCGCCCAGGCGCCGGCGCTGGAGATCGTGGCCGACGAGTTCCCGGACGTGAAGTTCGCGATCATCGACGCGGTGGTCGAGAAGCCGAACGTCCAGTCGATCGTGTTCAAGGAGCAGGAAGGCTCGTTCCTGGTCGGCATCCTGGCCGCAATGGCGTCGAAGACCCACACGGTCGGCTTCGTCGGCGGCATGGACATCCCGCTGATCCGCGCCTTCGGCTGCGGCTATGTGCAGGGCGCGCATTATTCCGACCCGAAGGTCACCGTCATCCAGAACATGACCGGCACCACCCCGGCCGCCTGGAACGACCCGACCAAGGGCGGCGAGCTGGCGCGCAGCCAGTTCGATCGCGGCGCCGACGTGGTCTATGCCGCGGCGGGCGCCACCGGCTTGGGCGTGCTGCAGGCCGCGGCCGACGCCAAGAAGCTGTCGATCGGCGTCGACAGCAACCAGAACATGCTGCATCCCGGCTCGGTCCTGACCTCGATGGTCAAGCGCGTCGACGTCGCCGCCTACAACGTCTTCAAATCGGCCCAGGACGGCAAGTTCAAGCCGGGCGTCAACGTGCTCGGCCTCAAGGAGGACGGCGTGGGCTGGGCCGCCGACGACAACAACGCCAAGCTGATCACGCCGGAGATGAAGGAGAAGGTCGACGCGGCGGCCAAGGGCATCATCGACGGCTCGATCAAGGTCGTCGACTACCGCACCGACAATTCCTGCCCGATGTGACGGCGGTATCCGACCGCGATGAGCAATGATGGCGTGACCCGCGCCGCGACGGTCGGCGGAGCCCCCAGCGGGGCCCCGCCGGCCATCGAGCTGCGCGGCATCAGCAAGAGCTTCGGCCCGGTCAAGGCCAACCAGGACGTGTCGCTGACCATCGCGCCCGGCACGATCCACGGCATCATCGGCGAGAACGGCGCCGGCAAGTCGACGCTGATGTCGATCCTGTACGGCTTCTACGAGGCCGACAGCGGCGAGATCCTGGTCGACGGCCAGGCGAAGCGCATCACCTCCTCCAGCAACGCGATCGCGTCCGGCATCGGCATGGTGCACCAGCACTTCATGCTGGTGGAGCCGTTCACGGTGCTGGAGAACGTGATCCTCGGCGCCGAGGGCGGCGCCCTGCTGGCCGGCGGCAAGGCCAAGGCGCGGGCGGAGCTGCAGCGGCTGGAGCGCGAATATACGCTCGAAGTGCCGGTCGACGCCGTGGTCGGCGACCTGCCGGTCGGGCTGCAGCAGCGGGTCGAGATCCTGAAGGCGCTGTATCGCGGCGCCGACATCCTGATCCTGGACGAGCCGACCGGCGTGCTGACGCCGCAGGAGGCCGACCACCTGTTCCGCATCCTCGCGGCGCTGCGGGCGCAGGGCAAGACGGTGATCCTGATCACCCACAAGCTGCGCGAGATCATGGCGATCACCGATGCGGTGACGGTGATGCGGCAGGGCCGCGTCGTCGCCAATGTCGCGACCAGGGAGACCAGCCGCGAGCAGCTGGCCGAGCTGATGGTTGGCCGCAAGGTGCTGCTGCGCGTCGACAAGACCCCGGCCCGGCCGGGCGAGACGCTGATGGAGGTGCGCGACCTCGACGTCGTCGACGGCCAGGGCGTGCGCCGGGTCAAGGACGTGTCCTTCGCGCTGCGGGCCGGCGAGATCGTCGGCATCGCCGGCGTGTCCGGCAACGGCCAGTCGGAGCTGCTGGCCGCGCTGGCCGGCATGGTCCGGCCGGCCAAGGGCGACATCGCGGTCGGCGGCACCGCCCTGTCGTCCCTGCCCCATGTCGATGCCGGGACGCTGCGCGCGCTGGGTGTCGGCCATGTGCCCGAGGACCGCCACCGCGACGGCCTGGTCACCGCCTTCACCGCTGCCGAATGTGCCATCCTCGGTCACCATGCCGACCCGGCCTATAACGGCGCGGTGATGACCGACGGCCGCAAGGTGGTGGCGCATTGCGAGCGGCTGATGAAGGATTACGACGTCCGGCCGCCCAACCCCTATCTCAAGGCCGCCAACTTCTCCGGCGGCAACCAGCAGAAGATCATCGTCGGCCGCGAGGTCGAGCGCGACCCGAAGGTGCTGCTGGTCGGCCAGCCGACCCGCGGCGTCGACATCGGCGCGATCGAGGCGATCCACCGCCGCCTGGTGGCGCTGCGCGACAGCGGCAAGGCGATCCTCTTGGTGTCGGTCGAGCT
>JAEKLZ010000345.1 GCA_019508225.1 Inquilinus limosus
CGGCGGAGACGGTGCTGAACCGCGGCTTCGGCAGCGCGCCGTCGACCCTGGACCCGCAGCTGAACAACGGCGCGCGCGAGAACTACATCATCGCCGACCTGTTCGAGGCGCTGCTGATCCTGGACCCGCAGGGCAACCCACAGCCGGGCGCGGCGGAGAAATGGGAGACCAGCGCCGACGGCCTGACCTGGACCTTCCATCTGCGGCCCGGGTTGAAATGGTCGAATGGCGACCCGATGGTGGCGTCCGATTTCGTGCGCGGCATCATCCGCGCCATCGACCCCGAGACAGCATCGGAACACGCCTACTACCTGACCGCCGTCCTGCCGATCAAGAACAGCAAGCCGTTCAACGAGGGCAAGCTGAAGGATGCGAGCCAGCTGGGCGCCGCGGCGCCGGACGACCGCACGGTGGTGCTGACGCTCGACTACCCGATGCCGGACGCGCCCTACATCCTGGACTTCCACACCACCGCGCCGGTGCATGAGGCCAGCCTGAAGGCGGCCGGCAACAAGCTGGACTACACCCGGCCGGAGCTGTTCGTCAGCAACGGCGCCTACATGCTGAAGGAATACGTGCCGCAGTCGAAGGTGGTGCTGGTCAAGAACCCGAACTACTGGGACGCGGCCAACGTCAAGATCGACACCGTCGTCTATCATGTCACCGAGGATGCCTCGACCGAGCTGAAGCGCTACCTGGCCGGCGAGCTGGACAGCACCATGACGGTGCCGTCCGACCAGATCGAGAAGCTGAAGGCCGAGCGGCCGCAGGAGCTGCACCAGAACCCGACGCTGGGCATGAAGTATCTGAGCTTCCAGCCCGATGCCGGCCCGCTGTCCGACATCCGCGTGCGCAAGGCGCTGGCCTATGCCATCGACCGCGACTTCCTGCAGGAGAAGATCGAGAAGGCCGGCAACGTGCCGATGTACACCTTCTCGATCAACCAGGACCCCAGCTACAAGCCCGGCAAGGTGCAGGAGGCGGGGCTGAGCAAGGAAGAGCGCCTGGCCGAGGCGAAGAAGCTGCTGGCCGAGGCCGGCTACGGCCCGGACAAGCCGCTGGAGATCGAGATCATCGGCCCGTCCAGCGCCGCCAGCAAGCGGCGGGTCGAGGGCATCACCGCGATGTGGAAGCAGACTCTCGGCGTCCGCACCAAGCTGGACCTGACCGAAGTGAAGACCTGGCTGGAGAAGCTGCACACCGGCGACTGGCAGGTCTGCATGGACAGCTATGGCGGCGACTACCCGCAGGCCAAGACCTGGCTGGATGCCCTGCGCTACAGCGGCACGCCGAGCTATCACTGGAAGGACGACGAGTACGAGAAGCTGATGGACCAGGCCAACGCCGTCGCCGCGGACAAGGCCAAGTTCTACGAGACCCTGGGCCAGGCCGAGCAGCGCATGCTGGACCAGTACGTGTTCATCCCGATCACGGTGTCGAGCGACAACCTGCTGGTCCAGACCTACATCAAGGGCTGGGGCGCCAACCCGATCGGCCACCCGATGTCGAAGTTTTTGAGCATCGAGAAGTGACAAGGAGGGGGCGCGGCCTTACCGCGCCCCCTTCTGTCATCCCCGCGAAAGCGGGGATCTCGCGCCGCCTCTGGACGTGAAGAGATTCCCGCTTTCGCGGGAATGACGAAGGAAGAAGCAGGGAGCAGTCGGACCCGATGGTCTTGTCCGTCCTTCGCCGCATGCTGGGCAGCGTGCCGACGCTGTTCGCGCTGGCGACGATCACCTTCTTCGTCATCCGCTTCGCGCCGGGCGGTCCGTTCGACGGCGAGAAGAAGCTGCCGCCGGCCCTGATCGCCCGGATGGAGGCGCAGTACCATCTGAACGAGCCGCTGTGGCAGCAGTATCTGCGCTTCCTGGGCGACGTCGTGCGGCTCGATTTCGGCCAGTCGATGTACTACCGCGAATACACGGTGACGCAGCTGATCGGCCACGGCCTGCCGATCTCGCTGCAGATCGGGCTGTGGGCCACGCTGCTCTACGCCGTCGCCGGCGTCACCCTGGGCGTGGTCGCGGCGCTGCGGCGGAACGGCCCGCTGGACAACCTGGTCAGCGCCATCGCCATGGGCGGCATCGTGGTGCCGACCTTCGTCATGGCGCCGATCCTGCAGATCGTCTTCGCCCTGATGCTGAGCCTGCTGCCGGTGGCGGGCTGGGACGGCGGCTGGCGGTCGATGGTGCTGCCGGTGGTGGCGATGGCGCTGCCGAACATCGCCTATGTCGCCCGGCTGACCCGCGGCGCGATGATCGAGACGCTGCGCAGCAACTACATCCGCACCGCCCGGGCCAAGGGCGTGGGCGAGTGGCGGGTGCTGACCCACCACGCCATCCGCGGCGCCATGATCCCGGTGATCGCCTATCTCGGCCCCGCCACCGCCGGGCTGATCACCGGGTCGATGGTGATCGAGACCATCTTCGCCGTGCCCGGCATCGGCCGCTATTTCGTCGAGAGCGCGATCAGCCGCGACTACACCATGGTGATGGGGGTCACCCTGGTCTATGGCGGCTGCATCATCCTGTTCAACATGGTGACCGACGTGCTGCAGGTGCTGCTGGACCCGAGGTCGCGCGCATGACCGACGCCACCGCCACCGATCTCGCCACGGTGGAGGGAGCGGGCGCCGAGGGCGTCAGCCCGTTCCGCGAGGCGCTGCGCCGCTTCCGCGCCAACCGGACCGCGGTCGCCAGCCTGATCGTGCTGATCCTGATCGTGATCTTCTGCTTCGGCGGGCCGCTGCTGTACGGCTACGAGCCGGACGACGCGAATTTCGAGGCGATGAACGCGCCGATGGACCTGTTCTCGGCCTATCCCTTCGGCACCGACGACCTCGGCCGCGACCTGCTGCTGCGGATCATGGCCGGCGGCCAGGTGTCGCTGATCATCGGCCTGGTGGCGACGCTGATCGCGGTCGCCATCGGCGTCACCTGGGGGTCGGTCGCGGGCTTCCTGGGCGGTTTCGTCGACCAGGTGATGATGCGCTTCGTCGACGTGCTGTACGGCATCCCCTACATCTTCCAGGTCATCCTGATCAGCATGGCGCTGGGGCGCGGCAGCACCGCCGTGATCATCGCCGTGGTGCTGTCGCTGTGGCTGACGCCGTCGCGCATCGTCCGCGCCCAGGCCATCGCGCTGCGCCATCGCGAGTTCATCGAGGCGGCCCGGGCCGGCGGCATGACCAAGCGGCAGATCGTGCTGAAGCACATCATGCCGAACTGCGTCGGCGTGGTGATCGTCTATTCCAGCCTGCTGATCCCGGACGTGATCCTGAGCGAATCCCTGCTCAGCTTCCTCGGCCTCGGCGTGCAGGCGCCGGAGACCAGCTGGGGCGTGCTGATCAGCGAGGGCCAGGCCAAGATCGAGACCGCCCCGCACATGCTGATCCTGCCGGGCCTCGCCCTGGCCCTGACCCTGTTCTGCATGAACTTCGTCGCCGACGGGCTGCGCGATGCCTTCGATCCCAATGAACGCTGATCTCCTTCTCTCGGTCGAGGATCTGGCGATCCGCTTCCGGATGCGCCGGGGCGACGCCGTCGCCGTGGCCGGGGTCGACTTCACGGTCCGGCGCGGCGAGGTGCTGGGCATCGTCGGCGAGAGCGGGTCGGGCAAGAGCCAGATCCTGCTGTCGATCATGGGCCTGCTGGCCGGCAACGGCAGCGCCACCGGCCGGATCCGCTTCGAGGGCCAGGACCTGCTGGCGCTGGACCGGCGCGGGCTGGACCGGCTGCGCGGGTCGGCCATGACCATGATCTTCCAGGACCCGATGACCTCGCTGAACCCCTATCACCGGGTCGGGGCGCAGCTGACCGAGGTGCTGATCCGCCACCAGGGCATGCGCAAGAAGGAGGCCTGGGACAAGGCCACCGGCATGCTGGACCGGGTGAAGATCCCCGATCCGGCGAAGCGGATGCGGCAATACCCGCATGAGCTGTCGGGCGGCATGCGCCAGCGCGTCATGATCGCCATGGCCCTGCTGTGCAACCCGCGCATCCTGCTGGCGGACGAGCCGACCACGGCGCTGGACGTCACCGTCCAGGCCCAGGTGCTGGACCTGCTGCGCGACTTGGTGCGCGAGCTGGGGACGGCGGTGATCCTGGTGACTCACGACCTGGGCGTCGTCGCCGAGATGTGCGACCGGGTGCTGGTGCTGTATGGCGGCAAGGTGATGGAGGCGGCGCCGGTCGACCCGCTCTTCGCGGCGCCGGCCCATCCCTATACCCGCGGCCTGCTGGATTCGACGCCGGACCTGGAGGGCCGCGACGGCGAGCTGCGGGTCATTCCAGGCCAGCCCCGCGCGGCCTCCGGCGACCTGCCGGGCTGCCCCTTCGCCCCGCGCTGCGACCGAAGGGTCGAAGCCTGCACCGTGACCATGCCGCCGCTGCTGCCGGCCGCGGCCGGCGTCGTCGCCTGCCATCGCCCGCTGCCGCAGCCCGCCGCGGTGCCGGAGCTGGTGTCATGACGCCGGTGCTGTCGGTCCGCAACCTCAAGGTCCATTTCCCGCTGTCGTCCGGACTGCTGGGCGGCCCGCCGCTGCTGGTGAAGGCGGTGGACGACGTGTCCTTCGACCTGGCCCCGGGCGAGGTGCTGGCCGTGGTCGGCGAATCCGGCTGCGGCAAGTCCACTTTGGGCCGGGCGGTGCTGAAGCTGATCCCGCCCACCGCCGGCACCATCGCCTGGAACGGCGCCGACGTCACCGGCCTGCCGGAGAACGACCTGCGGCCGCGGCGGCGGGACATGCAGATCATCTTCCAGGACCCGCTGGCCTCGCTGGACCCGCGCATGACCGTGGCCCAGATCATCGGCCGGCCGCTGCGCACCTTCCACCCCGAGCTGAAGCGGGCCGAGGTGGCGGCCCGGGTGAACGAGGCGA
>JAEKLZ010000223.1 GCA_019508225.1 Inquilinus limosus
AGGAGGCCCTGATGCGTCACCTCCGCCTGCTCCATCGCCATCTCGGCCAGCCGGTCGAGCATGCGCGCGGCCTGCTCGGCATCGGCCTGGTCGTAGGCCGGCGGGGCGGGTTGCGAGGTGGAGACGGAATGCGCCTTGTTCATAGAACATATCATGAACAGAATCGCAAATTAATACAAGAACAGATTGCGCTAACTCGGGGCCGGCCGGTTCCGGCTCCTTGCAGAGGGCTGATTGCCTTCCTGGCTTCCTTGAAGCGGACATGTCCGGCGATCCAATCGGGCCCGAAAGTGGACAGAGCCGCTGTGGTGCTCGCCCAACGCATGAAACCGTCAGCGGCCGCTCAAGGCTGACTTGGAATGCGGGCAATCGCCTTGATTTCAAAATCGAAGCCGGCCAGCCATGTCACGCCGACCGCCGTCCAGTTCGGGAAAGGCGGTTCGCCGATCTCGGCAGATCGGACCTTCATAACCGTTTCGAATTGCGCTTCGGGATCGGTGTGGAAGGTGGTCACGTCGACCACGTCATCGAGCGTGCAACCAGCCGCTGCCAGAACAGACCTGAGATTGGCGAAGGCGCGCCGGACCTGTTTCTCGAACACCGGTTCGGGCGAGCCGTCTTCGCGACTCCCAACCTGCCCGGACACGAACAGCAGGTCGCCGGACCGGATCGCCGCCGAGTAGCGATGCTCGTCATAGAGGGCGTGGCGCTGGGCCGGGAAGATCGGCTCACGTGCAGACATCGGGGTCTCCTATGTGCGGTGGACAGGTCGCGTCACGTTCCGAGTGAGCGTTGAAGAAAGTGCACTTGGCCGACCCGCCGGCGTGTCGAAGCCTAGGCGAGCGCGCCGGCGTCGGCGTTGAGGATCGTGCCGGTGATCACGCTCGCGGCCGGGCTCGCCAGGAAAACGACCGCATTGGCGATCTCGCGCGGCTCGGCGTAGCGCCCCAGCGACGTCATGCCCCGCTGGAAGTCGGCCGCGTCGCCGTCCGCGGGGTTCGCATCGGTGTCGGTCGAGCCGGGCTGCACCAGGTTGACAGTGATGCCGCTCGGCCCGAGCTCGCGCGACAGGCCGCGGGTGAACGAGGTCAGCGCCGCCTTCGAGACGGCGTAGGCTGTCACGCCCGGAAACGGAACGCGCTCGGCGAGACCGGAGCCGATGGTGACGATGCGGCCCCCTGCGCGAAGGTGCGGGATGACAGCCTTGGCGAACAGCATCGGCGCGCGGACGTTCACGTCCATCAGCTTCTGGTACTCGCCGAGGTCCAACTCGGCGAGCGGCCCATAATAGCCGATCGCCGCGCTGTTGATGAGGATGTCGATGCCACCAAGCTCGGTCACCGCCGTGTCGACGGCGCGCGTGATCGCCTCGGGATCGCCGCTGTCGGCCTGGATGGCGACGGCACGACGTCCGGTCGCCTCGATCGACGCAGCTACCGCCTGGGCCTTCTCGGCGGAGTTCTGATAGGTGAACGCGACGTCGGCGCCGTTTTCGGCGAGCGCCAGCGCGATCGCGGCACCGATTCCCCGCGATCCGCCGGCCACGAGGGCCCGCTTTCCACTCAGATCGATCATTCTCTTTTCCTTTTCTGCCATTCCTGACGTCGGCCGCTCCAGCCGGAGCGAAGCCATGGCGGGATCACGGCGATATGCTCGACATATTTCGGGGTGGGCGTTCGCCTTGCTTAGTGGCGAAACCTGCCGAGCTGTGTTGCAGGGAATGGAACGCCGCGATCGGACGGCTTGAGGACAGCGGGTGATCGACGCCCCGATACACCAGTCATCCCGTCCAAGTGCAACCGCAAGGTGCAGATCAGACGCTGGTTTCCGATCCGTCTGGACTTGCTTTGATGAGATACTCCCCGCTTTCCCTAAAACTGCGGACGGTTGCAAAGGTATCTTCCATAAACTGCACGTAGGACAGCTTGCCGTTCTCGCCGCGCGCCAGAACCGCGAAGGGTGACGTCACCGTTTTATCCAGACGGTTTGATGTATAAGTAAAGAAGCCGAAGATCGCTGCGCCGTTCCTATTCTCAAAGCTGTCCTGAATTTGGAAGTCGTCTACCGTCCAATAACGGCTGACGTCGATAAAGGTCTGAACCAATCCTTTGGTGCCTTCGTTGGTTCCGGCCCAAGGCATGATCTGCTTTAGTTCCGCGTTTTCATAGTTGAGCGATACATATATGAAGTCGTCTGTCGTAAATTGTTTGACAAAATCCAGATCGGTCGGGTTCGACAAGATCGACCGCAGCACCGCCAAAGGTGAAGCCGTCGACGCGGGTTCGGCTGCAGACGACTTCTGGGCAAGAGCGTGCGCACGAGTGGACATCGTGGGTTTCTCCTTTTGGACAATTCTGGAAATTGAGGTGTCAGCGTTGCTTCAAGCCCGGCTTGAGCGCGATGTGCTTGTGCTCGATGAAATCGTCCAGAGCCGCCAAGCCATTCAGACGGCCAAGACCGGACTGCTTGAATCCGCCTTCCTCGGTACTGTCGTAGACCTTCGCCCAGTCATTGATCCACACCGAGCCAGCTTCAAGCGCCTGCGCGACGCGCAACGATCTATCGATATCGCGAGTCCAGATGCTAGCCGAGAGTCCGTACTCGTTGTCGTTGGCGAGTTGGATCGCGTCCGCCTCATCAGAAAATCGCTGGATCGTCAGCACCGGACCGAAGGTCTCCTCCTGGATGATGGCGAGACTATTGTCAGACACTTCCAGGAGGGCTGGGCGAAAGAAGGCTCCATCTGCAAGCGGGCCGACTTTGATGGGACCGCCACGTTCGACCACCTTGGCTCCGGCTGCGATCGCAACCTCGACGACACGATCGACTCGCTCGACGTTAGCCCGATCGATCAAAGGCCCCATGTCGCTGGAAGGATCTGCAGCTGGGCCGACTTTGACATTGCGTAACCGCTCAGCCACGCCGTCACGGACGGCCTCATATTTTCCGTTCTGCACGAGCAAGCGGGAGCCCGTCATGCAGAACTGGCCGCCGAACACGGTCAGCGCCTTTTCCAGAATCGGTAAGGCCGCATCGAGATCTGCGTCGTCAAAGACGATCATCGGCGTCTTACCGCCGAGCTCCATTCCGAAGCGTTTGAGGTATCTCGCTCCGGTGCTGCTGATGGCGCGGCCGGTACGGGTTGAGCCGGTGAAACTGACGACCGGCACCTCCGGCGAGTCCACGAGATACGCAGAGCCTTCCGGGCCGCTTTCAAAAAAGAGATTGATCACGCCGTTCGGCAGGTCTTCTGCTTCGGCCATGACCTCCGCCATGACGCTCGCCGTCTGCGCCACTTGCCCTGGAAGCTTGACGACCGTGGTGCAACCGGCAGCAAGCGCGGGGGCAAGCGATCGGATCGTCAGAATAACCGGAGAGTTCCAAGGTGCGATGACCGCCGCGACCCCCATCGGTTGCCGAAGGATCAAGGAGATGCTGCCAGGCTTTGGTGTCATTGCCCTCCCGCCTTCGACCAGAGCAGTCGCAGCCGAGTAGCGAAGTTTGCCCGGAACCATGTCCAATTCGAACGCGGCTTCTCCCTTCACCTTGCCGTTCTCCAACGACAAAATCTCAAGCAGTCTGTCTCGATTGCGCTCGAAGGCGCACGCCAGTTGCTCGAGCACGCGAGCTCGCAATTCGTGATCATAGGCCCACATGGTCTCACGGAAAGCTTTGGAAGCTGCCGCCACTGCCGACCTCGCTGCCTCCAAGCCATGGTCCGGATAGTGTCCAATGACATCATATGTCGCGGGGTCGATTGAGACTTTGGACAGACCCTCGCGGCGCTGAGAGCCGTCGATCCAGTTGAAAGCTTTGCGGCTTGCCACGCTGTCAGGCACCATCGTCATATCTCTGTTTCCTTGCATTTGTGGGCGACCGGCACAGGGCAATGAGATCGTGGCCGTGCTCTCAATTCCCGCCGCAGACGGGACCGTTGGATTATCCCGACGACCGTCCGAACAGCAGGCTCGCTGATATTGGTGACGATCGGCACGATCATGAGCGTTGCGCCCAACACCCGTAGCGGCAGTGGCCAGCCCTTCATGCAGTCGCCCGCAAGTGAGATAACCAGGAGGACGATGGGAAAGACGGCGAGCCAAACCATCATCGTCCTTTTCAAGCGTTCAAATATCGCCTGCCGCACCATGCCATTGCCCGCCTGACCCGTTATCCGACGCGCTGAGCGATCAACGATGGACGGACATCTGAGTGAGTGTGGGACATGGGTAACTTCCCCCGAAGCCTGGCTCGACGATTCCGCGGTGATCTGCGTCAGCGCGTTCTTGACTCTCTTTTTGGAGGATCGCGGCAATTGACGAAACGGGGATATCCGTCGCATCATACCGGACATAATGTCGGCAATCCTTACAATTGAATCCCTCAGCGCCCTCGTCGCGTTTTCAGTGGCCGTGGAGACCGGAAGTTTTGCGGCCGCAGGGAGAAGGCTTGGGCTATCCGCATCAGCCGTTGGCAAAGCGGTGGAGCGACTTGAAGCGCGTCTAGGTCTGCGATTGCTGAACCGTACAACCCGATCGCTAGCCGTGACCGGCGAAGGCGACGTCCTGTATCGATACGTCGCGCGAATCTTGAAAGATCTGCAAGATGCAGAGCAAGAGCTTCATCTTCTCCAGAAAGCACCGCGAGGTCGCCTTAAGATAAGCGTGCCTACGGTGATAGGACGCAAAGTCATCATGCCTGCACTTCGCGATTTTCAGACCCGCTTTCCCGACGTGACGACCGACATCAGCCTCGATGACGTGAAGGTCGACATCATCGAAGGTGGATATGACGTGGTGCTACGACTTGGTGAACTGGACGATTCGACGCTGCGCGCGCGAAGGATCGGGCCCCACACGTTCATCACGTGCGCCTCGCCTGATTATCTTGCTCGGCACGGAATCCCTCAAAGTCCGGCAGAGCTCCATGAGCATTGTTGTATACAATATCGTTTTCCCACGACCGGTCGGCCTGAGATATGGGCGTTTAAGGATTCACACCAAGCGAAGCCGATCAAGCCTGCCATCATTTTGAACGATGGCGAGGCACTCGCATCCGCTGCACTTGGTGGGTTGGGTATTATTCAGGCGCCAAGCTATCTCGTAAGGGAGGACATCGCGGCGGGGCGTCTTCAGGCCGTCCTTGCGGATTACACGGAAGAACGCGGCAGTGTTTCGCTTGTTTGGCCTCCAATGTCGGCACGGCTTCCGAAAGTTCGCGCATTTATCGACTTTATCGCTGAGCGAGTGTTCGAGGAATTATACTGAGCAAACTTGCCAAGAGTCGGCGTTCATACTCCATCGCAGCCGCCGCCACCCTGCTCGCGGCCCGGGTCTGGCCCACAGCGATCCGGACACCTCGAGCATGTGCATGAGGACCTGGCCCCGGCCGACCCGGATCTTGCGGACGCGGTCCAAGTCGCGGGAGGGCATCGTCATGAGCTCGCCTTCGTGATCGACCGGCGCCACCAGAGTGGCCCCGTCCGGTGTGAGCCGGAGACGGCCCTCCGGTCAGGGCGGTCGCCGATTGTGGCGCGGAGATCGACGCCCGCATTCGGCTCGGAGGCGCCGTTCACCCCTCTGCCTCCAACGCCTGCAGAGGGTCGAATCGGGCCATGTCCGCTCTCGGGCGCCGGACGCGATGGCCGCTGTTCACCCTTTTCGTCATGAGGTGCGTCGGCGGCTGCGCCTGAGAGGCTTGGCGAGCGCGGGACGGCGGCGTCAGGGCGCCGGACAGGCCGGCGCCCTGGCACGTCCCGTCAGAACTTGTACGTCAGGTTCAGCCGCACGCTGCGGCCGGGCTCGGTGTAGTAGCGCAGCGGCTGGGCCCGATTCTCGTCGGGGATGTTCAGCGCGTCGTAGTACTTCCGGTCGAACAGGTTGAACACGCCGGCCTGGATGCGGACGCCGTTCAACCGCTCCGGCTCCCACCAGCCGGTCAGGTCGACGATGGCGTAGCCCGGCGCCTTGACGTTCAGCTCCGCATCCTCGACCTTGTCGCGCCGCGTCGCCATGGTCACCGATGCGTCGGCGCCCCAGCTGGCGGCGTCGTAGCCGAGGCCGACGATGGCGCGCAGCGGCGGCACCGAGTTCAGCCAGGTGTCCTCGCCCTCGTCGCGGCCCACCGCCCAGGCCAGCGAGGCCCAGCTGCGCCAGCCGTCGCCGAAGCGCCAATGCGCCGCCGCCTCGATGCCGTAGATCCGCACCCGCGCCCGGTTCTCATAGGCGGAGACGCCGAGCGGATAGGTGCCGGGCGGCACGCCGACGCTGGCCGGGTCGACATCGACCGCGTCGATGAAGTTGCGGTACCAGTTGTCGAACCAGGTGACCGAGCCGCCGAGGTCGTCGTCGCCGAGCCGCGCCCCGATCTCGTAGCCGCTGCTGGTCTCCGGCTTCAGCTCGGCATTGCCGAGCCGGAGATAGGTGCCCACGCCGCCATAGTTCAGGTAGAGCTGGTCGGCGGTCGGTGCCCGGAAGCCCTTGGCCCATTGGGCGTAGAAGGTCACCTCCTCCGCCGCCTGCCAGGACACCAGCACCTTCGGCGACAGCGCGCTGTCCGAGGACGAGGACGGCAGGTCGCCAGCATTGTTCGGGTTGTCGCGATAGGCCGCGGTCTCCTGCGGGTTCAGCTCGTACCAGTCGAAGCGCAGGCCGGGGGTGATCTTGACCCGGCCGTCGAACAGCGCGATCTCGTCCTCGGCATAGAGGCCGACGGTGTTGCCCTGCACCTCCGGCATGTCGGCCTGGTTGCTGTGCAGGAAGCTGCATGCCCGCGGGCCGAAGATCGGCGGCCGGGTGGTCGGCGTCGCCGGGCAGTTGTCGACGCCGCCGGAATGCTGCTCGACCCCGATGTGATAGTATTCGCCGCCGAGGGTCAGGCGGTTCGCCAGGCCGGCCAGGTCGATCGTCTTCCCGGCCTCGCCGTTCAGGCCCCACAGCGTCTGCTCGATCCGGTTCCGGCGCTCGTACCGGCCGCTGGGATAGCCGTATTGGAACGGATCGCCCGGGATGATGCCGGCGCGGGCATCGACGCCGCGCAGCCCGTCATTGCCGTCCAGCCGCTCGGTCTGCAGCCAGTACAGCGTCAGATGCGCTTCGTCGAGCAGCCCGCCGGATTTCGGCGCCGTGTAGTCGTAGTCGATCGAGGCGCGCTTGCGCTCGCTGCGCTCGAGACCGTCGTCATGGCCGATCAGGTAGCTTTCGCCCGGCCCCTGGTCGGTGCGGATGTCGAGGTTGTCCTGGCGGCGGAAATACTCGCCGGTGAAGGACAGGCGGTGGCCGCCCTCGAAACGATGCGCCAGCTTCACCAGGATATTCTGCTGGTCGTAATCGTCCGGGTTCGGCTTGGTCCGCTCGGCGCCGAAGCCGCCGACGTTGCCGCGGTTGTCGAGCTCGGAGCCGATGCGGAAGCCGCCCTGCAGCATGAGATAGGTGTCGCCGGCGATGCGGCCGGCGACCGCGGCGCTGCCGCCGACGCTGGCGTCGTCGCCCTGGGTGCCGAACTTGGCGATGCCGCCATAGTCGCGGCCATCGGCGATCAGGTCCTCCGGATCGAAGGTGCGCAGCGCCAGCACGCCGCCGAGCGCGCCCGAGCCGTAGCGGCTGGAATCGGCGCCGCGGATGACATCGACCTTGGACAGCGAGTCGAAGTCGAAGCTGCGCAGCCCGCCGCGGACCTCGCGGGCGCCGTCGTTCAGATAGGGCAGCCGGATGCCGTCCAGCGTGGTCAGCACCCGGTCGCCGTCCAGGCCGCGGATGTTGATGCTGTCATTGGCGCGGTTGAAGTTCACGCCGGCGTCGACGCGACGGCCGAGATCGGTCCAGCTGCGCACGAAGCTCTGGTCCAGCTGCTGCCGGTCGGTGCTGTCGGTCCAGGCCGGCTGGTCCTCGACCGGGGCGCCGGTGACCGGGATCGGCGCCAGCGTCAGCGTCGACCCGGCCGGCTCCGGTTCCGCAGCAGCGGGCACCGATTGCGCGATGGCGGCCTGGCCGCCCACCACACCCGAGGCCCCCAGGCCCAGGGCGCCCAGCGCCACCCCCAGCAGCAACGCGCCGCGATACCGATCGACCATGTTGAACCCCCATTCCGCGAGACTGATTCCGGCGGCTGGGGGCGTTTCGACCTGGCGGGACCGGGAATTGCGGCGCGGCGTGCGGCCGTTCCCGGCGCCGCGCGATCCGGCTGAGAGTTATCCGCAGCGGCGGCCGATCGTCAACAATATTCTGCAAATCATTCTCAATCTCATTCTACTCGGCGTGAAATCAGATTCGAGAAGCATTCCCAGATCTCATCGCCGTGATCGGCAAGGGAAATCATCCACAACATTCTTAAGAAAACCCAGCGAAGCGACATCTGTCTGCAACAAACCTTGGCTACGGTCCGGCCACATTTGAAACAGCACCATTACCAACGTCGCAATCCCCGGGATTCGCGGTGAAGGGCGGTGCTGTGCCTCGTGCATGTCCGGCGACCACTGCCCCGACGCGACCGGAGCGTCGAGCTTCTCTTCGAGGATCCGAGATGACATCCGAAAGCAGGCGCGATTTCCTGAAGATGGCCGGTGCCGCGGCCGGCGGCGCCGCTGCGCTGTCGATGTTCCCGCCGGTGATCCGCGACGCGCTGGCGATCCCGGCGCACAACGCCACCCGCTCGATCAAGGATGTCGAGCACGTGGTGATCCTGATGCAGGAGAACCGGTCCTTCGACAACTACTTCGGGACCTTCCCGGGCGTGCGCGGCTTCGGCGACCGCTTCACCATCCCGCTGGCCAATGGCCGCACCGTGTTCCAGCAGTGGAACGGCAACCGGGTGGTGATGCCGTATCACCTGGACGCGAAGAAGGGCAACGCCCAGCGCGTCTCCGGCACGCCGCACAGCTGGAACGACATGCAGGCGGCCTGGGCCAACGGCCAGATGAACCAGTGGCCGCTGTTCAAGCAGAACCAGTCGATGGGCTATTACAAGGAAGCGGAGGTCCCGTTCCAGTTCGCCCTCGCCAACGCCTTCACCCTGTGCGACGCCTATCACTGCTCGCTGAACGGCGGCACCAACCCGAACCGGCTGTTCCACTGGACCGGCACCAACGGCGCGACCGGCGCCGGCGTCGCCGCGGTGGTCAACGAATGGGACGATTTCGGCCCGTCCAGCGAAGGCTATACCTGGGCGACCTATCCGGAGCGGCTGCAGAAGGCCGGCGTGTCCTGGAAGGTCTACCAGAACATCCCGGAGAATTTCGGCGACAACCCGCTGGTCGGCTTCAAGCAGTACCGCCGCGCCAGCGAGGCCGCCGGCAACGGCCCGGACGGCAGCCCCTACGTGCCGTGGACGCAGGCGATCGACCAGGCCCAGCCGCTGTACAAGGGCATCGGCAACACCATGCCGAAGAGCGCCCTGACCACCCCTTCCAGCAACCGGCTGGAGGAGTTCCGGGCCGACATCCAGGCCCGCAAGCTGCCGCAGATCTCCTGGGTGGTGGCGCCGGCGACCTATTCCGAGCATCCCGGCCCGTCCAGCCCGATCCAGGGCGCCTGGTACATCCAGGAGGTGCTGTCGGCCCTGATCGCCGACCCGGACCTGTGGAGCCGCACCGTCCTGATCGTCAATTTCGACGAGAATGACGGCTTCTTCGACCATGTGCCGTCGCCGGCGGTGCATTCGCTGAACCCCGACGGCAGCCCGGCCGGCGCCTCGACCCTGTCGGACCAGGCGATCGCCTTCGAGCGCTTCAACTACCCGGTGCCGCCCGGCACCAAGGGCCAGCCGAAGCCGGACGGCCGCGTCTTCGGCCCCGGCCCGCGCGTGCCCTGCTACATCGTCTCGCCCTGGAGCCGCGGCGGCTGGGTCAATTCCGAGGTGTTCGACCACACCTCGGTGCTGCGCTTCCTGGAGCGCCGCTTCGAGGTGCAGGAGCCGAACATCCCGCCGTATCGCCGCGCGATCTGCGGCGACCTGACCTCGGCCTTCAACTTCGTCAACCCGAACAGCGAGCGGCCGCCGCGGCTGCCGAGCCAGACCAAGGCGCAGGCCGACGCCATCCGGGCGCAGCAGGAAACGCTGCCCCAGGTGCCGCTGCCGGCCGAGGCCAGCCAGGCCGCGCCGCGCCAGGACCGCGGCATCCGCCCGTCGCGCGCCCTGCCCTATGAGCTGACGGTCAATTCCGAGGCCGACGACAACCGGGTGCGGCTGAGCTTCGTCAACACCGGCAGGGCCGGCGCCACCTTCCACGTCTACGACCGGCTGCATCTCGACCGGGTGCCGCGGCGCTATTCGGTGGAGGCCGGCAAGTCGCTGGACGGCGAGTGGACCACGTCCCCCGACTTCGGCAAGTACGACCTGTGGGTGCTGGGGCCGAACGGCTTCCACCGGCACTTCACCGGCACCGTCGTCGCCGGCGGCCGCAAGCCCGTGCCGGAGATCGCGGTCAGCTACGACAAGCGCGCCTGCGGCCTGATGGTGCGGCTGAGCAACCGCGGCAGCACCCCGTGCGTGTTCACGCTGAAGGCCAACGCCTACAGCCTGTTCAACTTCCCCTGGCGCCAGCTGGTGCTGCCGCACGGCCAGTCGACCGCCTACCTGCCGCTGCTGCTGTCGGGCAAGTGGTACGACTTCACCGCGCGGATCGAGGGCGATGCCCTGTTCACCCGCCGCTTCGCCGGGCGCATGGAGGATGGCAATCCGAGCGTGTCCGACCCGGCCATGGGCGATACGAACCTGGTCTGATCGAAAGCCCCCGCGCCGGTCTTCGGGCCGGCGCGGGGGCTTCCCCTCCGCCGTGCTATGCTCGGTGAGAAACGGACGAGTTCGGGCTGATTTAGATCGTTACGCGTACCCGTAATCCCACGCACCAGCCGTTCCGAGAGCCTTCTGAAAAGCCTCGCGACCTGTGCCGTTGAGCCAGGAACGGAAGGATTGCAGAGTCGGATCGATCTCCCGCAGGGCATCGAGGTCCGCCTTCCCCGCAAGTCGTCCCGCATCGAACAGCTCGGTCAGTTTCGCGAGGAAGGGATTGGCTGACAGGACCTCGTCGGAAAAGCGCGCATAGCATATGGGGCGACCCGCGGCCTCGGTAAACAACGCCTCCAGATCTCGACCTGTAACGGCATCACTTGCGACCTCGATCGTCGCGCCGCCGAAGTGCCCCGAATCGGCGAAGATCGCCGCGACGAACTTGCCGATATCCTCGACCGCCAGAAGCTGCATCGGCTGGTCTCTCTTGACGAAGAAATTGAACTGGCCCTGGTCCAGGCCGAAGCCAGGCATCAGCAGCATCTCCATGAAAGCCACCGGCCGGATCACGGTCGCGGTGATCGGCAGCGTGCGGATATGGGCCTCGATGCGGGCCTTCGTATCGAAATGTCCCATGCCGGTCGGTTCGTCGCCGACGGCCCCGGAGGAGCTGTAGACGAGGTGTTGGACGGCGCTCTCGACGGCGAGATCGGCAATTGCGATTCCGTAGCGCAGCTCTTCTTCGTCGGTCAGCCCGAGATCGGCCCCCTGACCCGAACTCGGTTGCACGCTGAAAACGCCGTGGGCGCCCTTCATGCCCTCCCGAATCGATCGGACACAGGCAAAATCGCCCTGCACCAGCTGGACACCGGCGTCGTTCAGCGCGATCGATTTCGCTGATTGAGGATTGCGCACCAAAGCACGAACCGGCCAGCCCGCCTCAAGAAGCGCGGAAGCGACCGATCCACCCTGTTGACCGGTGGCGCCGAATACCAAGATCGGCTGCTTGTTATCGGACATGGAACAACCCTCGTGTTTGAACAAGGGTTACTTATATATACCACTGCGAAACAGCCGGAAGACGGCACATTTCTCTACCTCAGGCACAAGGATGGTACGCTTGGACCGAGTGATTCACGGACGACCCTATGAGGACACCGGCCAAGGCCCCGTGTTCAGGCCCTGCGCGCCTCACAGCGTCCTCGCTCGCCTTGGCGACAAATGGACGATCCTGGTCATGAGCCATCTCGCGGTGGCGTCCGGACATCGACTCCGCTTCTCGAGTCTCAAGTCCGGCATCGAGGGAATTACTCAGCGCATGCTTACGCTCACGCTCCGCAATCTGGAACGTGACGGCCTTCTGGTGCGCCACTACTTCCCGGAAGTGCCACCGCGCGTCGAGTACGAACTGACCGAAATGGGCGCGAGCATGCTGCCTGCGCTTGAGGGCTTCACGTCCTGGATCAGGGACAATTGGCCCCGTATCGAGCAATGCCGCCATGCCTATGACGGGGCCCGGCGTTGACACGGAGCGACCTTATCCAGGCTCCGTCTGCAGCCACTCGCGCAGGACCGCCCTCTCACCACTCGAACGGATCGGTGCTCAGCCGCTTGCCGACCAGCATGGCGTCGGCGACCAGGCGCAGGGGCGCGCCGTCGACATCGCCGCGGCGGGCGGCGAGCAGGTCGGCGAAATGCGCGTAGATCCGCTCATACTCCTCGCTCGGCGCCTCGGCCACGACCGTGCCGCCGACCGACAGCGCGCCGCCGCCTTTGAACAGCCGGGCCGGGCGGCCATCGGCCGTCTCGATCGTCATGTGCCACTTCTCGTCGCCCTGCTCGCGCCAGTCGAAATCGGCGGTCAGGGTGGGCGCCGCCGGGTCGGTGCTGGCGAACACGATCTGGGCCGCGATCGGCGTCTGCCGGTTGGCCGGGTAGGTCAGCTCGGCGCTGCGGACGAAGGGCACGAAGGGCAGGATGCGGGTGAAGATCGACAGCGCGTTGATGCCGGGGTCGAACACGCCGAAGCCGCCGGGCGCCCACACCCAATCCTGGCCCGGATGCCATTTGCGGACATCCTCGCGCCATTCGATTTTGACCGAGCGGACGCCGCCCGCGGCCAGCAGCGTCCGCGCGGCCTCGACCGCCGGGTTGAAGCGCGAATGCCAGGTGGCGAACAGCACCCGGCCCTGGGTCGCGGCCGTCGCCTCGAGATCGGCCAGCTCGGTCAGCGTCGCCGCCGGCGGCTTCTCCAGCAGCACGTCCTTGCCGGCCAGCAGCGCCTCGCGGGCGAGGCCGTGGCGCACCTCGGGCGGGGTGTTGACCGCGACGATGCCGATGTCGGGCCGGGCGGCGTAGAGCTCGGCCGGGGTGCGGTAGCTGGGCACGCCGCCATGGCCGAGGCCGCGGGTGCTGACGACGGCCGCCAGCTCGAACGAATCGCTCTTGTCGATCACCGGCAGGTGCTGGTCCTGGGTGATCTTGCCGAGGCCGATGACGGCGATCTTGTGCACTGGGTCTCTCCTTCGAACGCCGATGTCAGCGCGTCTTCTCGCCGCCCGCCGCGACGATCACGGCGATGATGATCAGGCCGGTCAGCACCAGCCGCAACCCGGTTCCGGTGCCGAGTGCGTTCAGCATCGTCACCAGCAGGAACAGGAACAGCGAAGCGCCCCACAGCCCGGGCAGGTTGGCCCGGCCACCGGCGACGCTGGTGCCGCCGATCACCACCACGGCGATCGAGTTCAGCAGGTAGTCCTTGCCCATGTCGAGCGAGGCGCCGCCGAAATACCCGGCCATCAGCGCCCCGGCCAGGCCGGCGAAGCCGCCGGACAGGGCGTAGGTCAGGAACCGCGTGCGCTCGACCTTCACCCCGGCCAGATGGGCGGCGCGCGGGTTCTGTCCGACCGCCAGCACCGACCGGCCGTAGATCGTGCGCTGCAGCACCACCGCCATGACCGCGGCGAGAACGAAGCCGGCGACGGCCATCACCGGCAGGCCTGCGATCTGCCAGGTGGTGAAGGCGGCGAAGCTCTCCGGCGGCGACACTCGCAGGCCTCGGCCATAGGCGATGGCGACCGACTGGAACACCAGGCTGGAGGACAAAGTGGCGATGATCGGCGGCATGGCGAAGACGCGGATCAGCGCCCAGTTGGCGATGCCGACCGCCAGGCCGGCGGCCACCGCTGCGGCCAGCCCCGGCAGGATCATGCCGTCCTGCCCGGCCATCACGATCATGGCGACCGAGCCGGACAGGGCGATGTTGGACGGGATCGACAGGTCGATGTTGCCGGGCCCCATCGCGATCACGAACATCTGGCCGATGGCGACGACGACGAAGAACACGCCGAAGCTGAGCGCGGCGGTCAGCACCTGCCCCGCCCCCTCGCCCGCGGCGATGGCGACCACCGCCAGCCACAGCAGCACCGCCCCGACCCAGGACCACAGCCAGGGCCGGTCGGCGGTCCACACGGAAACTCGGGTCATCGCCGCCTCCGGCTGGTCAGGGCCCTGAGGGCCAGGACGATGATCAGGATCGCGCCCTGGGCGCCGATCTGCCAGTCGGGCGAGATCCGCATGAAGGTGAGCAGCGATCCGGCCAGGGTCAGCACCAGCGCGCCGACCACCGCCCCGACCGGCGACACCCGGCCGCCGACGAAGTCGCAGCCGCCGAGGATGGCGCCGGCGATCGACAGCAGGGTGTAGCGCTGGGCGATGTTGCTGTCGCCCGAGGTGGAGAGGCCCAGCAGCGACAGCCCGGCCAGCAGGCCGAACACCCCGGCCAGGGCGTAGAGCCCGACCCGGATCCACAGCAGCGACCAGCCGGCCCGGGTGATCGCCTTCGGATTGCCGCCGGCGCCGCGCAGCACCGCGCCGAGGGCCGAGCGCATCAGGAACAGATGCACCAGCGCGGCCAGAGCGATCGCCACCAGGATCGGCAGCGGCACGAAGGGCGGCTTCCAGCTCATCGCCGCGCGCAGCCAGGCCGGGCTGGCGCCGCCCGGCGAGGGCAGCACCAGGATGGCGAGGCCGAGCCAGACGAAGCTCATGCCCAGCGTCACCACCAGCGACGGCACGTTGCGCCAATGGATCAGAGCGCCGGCCGCGGCATAGGCCAGGACGCCGCCGGCGAGCACGGCGATGCCGAGCAGGGGTTCGTCGACCAGCCAGGTGGCGGCGACGCAGGTGACGAAGCCGACATAGGCGCCGATGCCGAGGTCAAGGTCGTTGACCGTCAGCATGCACATCTGCGCCAGGGTGGCGAACATGATCGGGATCGCCAGGCCGAGCATCAGGTTCAGCCCGAGATAGCTCATCGTCCTCGGGTTGATCAGGAAGATCGGCACCAGGATCGCGACCAGCGACAGGAAGGGCAGCAGCGCCCGCCAGGTCGAGGCGCGGGTCAGCGGCGCGGTCCAGGACGGCCGCGGGCGGGGCAGGACGAGATCGGTCATGAGGCGCGGCGCTCTTCTTCCGCGAAGGAGGCCTGGAGGACGGCGGATTCGGTCAGCTGCGACCGGCTGAGATCGGCGACGATGCGGTTGTTGCGGAACACATAGACATGGTCGCAGTGCTCCAGCTCCTCCAT
>JAEKLZ010000346.1 GCA_019508225.1 Inquilinus limosus
ACTCCATTATCGCATGCAGTTGCGCATCCTCGATAGTTGTACCGGATGCTGTTCCGGAATTGGTCGCGTAACGGCGAAGTCCAGATATCCGCAGGAACTCCGACTCTCTTGCCGAAGTCGACTTAAATTCTGGATTAAACAAAAACGCCGGCGCAGCAATTTCAATGCCGAGCGCATTAATCTTTTCAAAAATTATGCGCGTGAGTGGAGGAGCCTGTCTCCTCGACAGCAGAGAGAAGCTTGGGCTTCCATCAACTATCTCTCCATCAAGAGGGTGCTCGCCCAGTTTTAAACGTAATAAGTTTTCAGGTTTACAGGAAACGTAGCAATAATGCTCAATGGCTTCAAACAAAGCAGATGCAATCGATTGATCGCCCAATCCCTTGCCCTTGCCCTGAATCTTCAGCCCGGCCGCGTCTGTCACATCGCAGCGATACATTGGTAGCTTGTCACCAAATGCGGTGAACGACGTGCTAAGGCCAAGAGATGAGGCTACCAGTAGGCCCGCTTCGATACTCTTCGAGAAGCTATGAGACCGCTCGGGCGTCGTTTCATTGAGCATGCTCAATCATCGTCGTTAAAGGCGCTTTTTACCACCGATACGATGTCGGCGAGCGTGTCAGAAGATAAATTAATATTTGATTTTGTGGCGCCATTTACTGTGATAGTCACATTTGATTTGGAGTCTCCATCACCTGCAGCTCGCTCCAGTGCTTCAACTATGTTTAAAAAATCCGAGCGGGAGCCAGGGGCACTTGCTGTATTCCACCACTTTTTCTTCATTCCCATGTGGGTACTCCCTTCTATTTTTCGCGCAAAGAATATGGAGGTGAAGCAACCATATCAAACTTTATGGTTGTTCCGATCTTTTGGCAAGCGAGAGAAGCAGCCGTTGATTGCATTAGGCTGCATCTGCTGGGGCAGCTTCCGGCTGGAAGATGGGGTCGGAACGGGCCAGAAGGTGCACCGCGCTTGATTGCGGTATTTCTTCCTCGGCTTCCACATCGGACAGTCTCCTTACGGCCCCAAATCAGACAACGCCTCGCGTTCACCTAATGTCCGGTGTTGGCGCGGACCTGATGGCCCTGGAGAGCTGTCCCAAGGACCGCTATTCACCCTTTGCCGTCGGAGAGGCGCGGCGACGCTGTGACTCCTGCTCAAGTCCGCTACCCGCCCCCTCCGGCCCGGCGGCGGTTCCGCCAGTCAGCACCCCGTCGACGGCCGCGCCACCCAGACCAGCCCGTGCCAGGCGGTGCCGTCATAGGTCGCGGTGAAGTCGCGCGACGGCTCGCGTCGCAGGCCCAGCCGCGCCATCACCGCCTGCGACCGCCGGTTGTCCGGCGCGGTGTAGGCCAGGATCTCGGGGAAGCCGAGCCGGTCGAACCCGTCCTGCAGCGCTGCGGCCGCGGCCTCGCTGGCGTAGCCATGGCCCCAGGCGTGGCGCGCCAGCCGCCAGCCGATTTCGACGGCCGGGCCGAGCGGATGGTCCGCCCCCAGCGGCATGATCCCGGCATAGCCCAGCACCTCGCCCGACAGGCTCTCGACCGCCCAGCGTCCGGTCATAGGCTTCGCGGTAGAGGTCGAGCTTGGCGTCGCTGCCCGCCCGGTCCAGCGGCCCGCCCAGGTCGCGCATCACCTCGGGATCGGCGGTCAGGGCGGCGAAGGCGTCGCGGTCGTCGTCCCGCCAGGGCCGCAGCCGCAGGCGCGGCGTGGTCAGGATCATCGTCCGCCCCTCCTTCAGCGCCGGCCAACCGGGTCGAAGGCCAGCCCGTCGCCGACCTCGTCGAGGCTCAGCAGCGGGCGGCGCGGCAGCGTCTCCCAGCGCGCCGTCTCCGCGTCGCTCTCGATCGTGCCCTCGGTCCGCTTCGCCCGCCGGGTCAGATAGTTGATGCTGAGGCCCGTGATCTCGCCACTGCCGCGGTTCGTCTCCGTGGTGTCGTAGCCGATCAGCTCGAACCGGCCGTTCTGCCAGCGGAAGGTCATGGCGGTCGTCGACATCGACCAGCTGCCGGCGCTGGCGAAGACGCCGAGCCGCAGGCGCAGCGTGCCGCGGGCGACCTCCAGGCCGCTGGCGGCGGTGGAGTCGAACGGGTCGTCCAGCACCGGGTCGGTCCGGCGCGGGATCAGGGCGTGGTTCTCCAGCGCCAGCTCGTAGCCCGCCGTCCGGGCGAAGGCGACGGCCAGGATGCGCGGATTGGTGTCCAGCGAATCGGGGCCGAGCCAGGCGGCGAAGCCGACCAGCAGGGCGGCGGCGGCGGAGAGGACAGCGTTCATGGCAAGCCCTTGGCGATGGGACCGACGTCCCCGAGAGACATCAGGCTTCGGGCATTATCATGGCAGGGGCGGATCCGTATTGCGGCAGGGACGCCAGCCTGAGACGACGCCCCGGCCGCATGCTTCGGCCGGCATCGAAGCATGCCGACGCCGGCTGGGCTATGATGGCGCCGTCCCGATGGAGGCCGCCCATGCCCGCCTTTCCGCCCACCACCCGCCCGCCGACGCCGGTCAACCCGGGCGTCGCCGCCGCCGCCCAGCTGATCGCCGACCCGGCCCGCGCCAACATGCTGATGGCCCTGGTCGACGGCCGGGCGCGGCCGGCGGGCGAGCTGGCCTATGCCGCGGGGGTGACGCCGCAGACCGCCAGCTCGCATCTGGCCAAGCTGCTGGAGGGCGGGATGCTGACGGTCGAGACCGAGGGCCGGCACCGCTATTTCCGCCTCGCCGGCGCCCATGTCGCCCAGCTGCTGGAGCAGCTCTCGGCGATCGCGCCGCAGGCGGCGGTGCGCCGCAAGCCGCTGAGCCGCGACGCCCGCCGGTTCTGCTTCGCCCGCTGCTGCTACGACCACCTGGCCGGGCGGCTGGGCGTGGCGGTGACCAAGGCGCTGCAGGAGCGCGCGCTGATCGTCCCCGCGCCGGAGAAGCGGTTCGAGGTGACGCCGGACGGCCACGACTGGTTCGCCGGCCTCGGCCTCGATGTCGGCGCGCTGCGCCCGACCCGGCGCGGCCTGGCCCGGCAATGCCTGGACTGGACCGAGCGCGAGCACCACCTGGCCGGGCCGCTCGGGGTGCGGTTCCTCGGGCTGCTGTGCGAAAAGGGCTGGCTGCGCCGCTCGGCCACGTCGCGGGCGGTCGAGGTCACGCCGCAGGGCTGGGCCGGGCTGAAGCAGCAGCTGGGCGTGGCCCCCGGGCTCGACGAAGCCGCCTGCGCCTCAGATCTTCAGCCGCCCCAGCGCCATCATCGCGCCGCCGGCCACCAGGCCCCAGAAGGCGGCGCCGATGCCGAACAGGGAAAGGCCGGAGACGGTGGTGACGAAGGTGACGACCGCCGGCAGCCGCTCCTCCTCCCGCGCCAGCGCGGTCGACAGGGCGCCGCCCAGGCTGCCCAGCAGCGCGAGGCCGGCCACCGCCTGGATCAGCAGCGGCGGCGAGGCGGCGATGAAGGCGGCGGCGAAGCCGGCGAACAGGCCGATCACGACATAGGCCGCCCCGGCCACCACCGCCGCCGGCCAGCGCCGCGCCGGGTCGGGATGCGCCTCGGCCGAGGCGCAGAGCGCCGCGGTGATCGCCGACAGGTTGACCGCATGGCCGCCGATCAGCGCCGCCAGGCCGCTGGTCACGCCGGTGGCGACGAACAGCGGCCCGACCGCCGGGCGGTAGCCATTGGCGTTCAGCACCGCCAGGCCCGGCACGTTCTGCGACGCCATGGTGACGATGAACAGCGGCACCGCGATGCCGACCAGCGCGCCGGTGGTGAAGGCGGGGGCGACGAACACCGGCTGCGGCCACAGATGGGCGAAGGCCTCGGGCGGCACCGCTGTGGTCAGGCCGATCAGCGCCAGCGCGGTGACCACGGCCAGCGGCACGGCGTAGAGCCGGGCGAAGCGCCACGCCAGGGCCCAGACCAGCAGCACCGGCAGGGCCAGCATCGGCATGGCGCCGACCGCCCTGGCCGGGGCCAGGCAGAGGTCGAGCAGCACCCCGGCCAGCATGGCGCTGGCCAGCGGCACCGGGATGGCGGTGACCAGCCGGCCGAAGGGGCGCCACAGCCCGGCGACGACCACCAGGGCCGCCGCCACCAGGAAGGCGCCGACCGCGGCCGCGAAGCCGCCCGCCGGCATGCCGGTGGCGACCAGCAGCGCCGCGCCGGGGGTCGACCAGGCGATGCTGATCGGCAGCTTCGACCGCCAGGACAGGAGGATCGCCAGCAGCCCCTGGCCGATGCAGACGGCGAGCAGGCCGGACGCCGCCTGGGCCGGGGTGGCGCCGGCCGCCGTCAGGCCCTGCAGCACCACAGTGAAGGCGCTGGCGAAGCCGACGATCGCGGCCAAGAGCCCGGCCGCGACCGGCTGCAGCGCCGAGCCGCCGCGCGGCGCTGCAGCCGGTGCGTCGAGGGTGGGGGAGGTGTCGGTCCGCATCGCCGGGCCTCTGCAATCAGCCGGAACGGCTGCCGCCCGGCGGCCTCAGAACCTAAGCGCAGCCGGCCCAGACCGAAACAGATCAATTGTTTGGATACAACCGTAACCGGTTTCAGGCTTGCAGCGGAGCGCAGCGGGGTGGATCGTAGGCTGACGGGCCCATGCCGTCGGCAGGCGATGGCGGCCCATGGGGGAGTGGGAATTATGCGGAGTCCGGCAGTGGCGTTGCTTTCGATGGTTGCAGCCGGCATCGCCCTGGCCGCGTGCTCGTCCCGCGATCCGGCCGACCAGTTCAACGTGTCGGTCCACAACCCGACCCCCGCGGCCCAGGACCGGACCGCCCCGGCCCGCGAGCCCGGCGACGACCTGTACAACCGCGTCGTCCCGCTGCCCTGAGGCCGGTCACTCCATCCGGCGGCGGAACATCCACGCCGCGGCGCTGAGCGTCACCACGGCGATCAGCGCCAGCGGCACGGTGTTGCGCAGCATCTCCTCGACCGGCAGGCCCTTCAGGAACACGCCGCGGACGATGATGATGAAGTAGCGCAGCGGGTTGACATAGGTCACCGGCTGCAGCCACTCCGGCATGTTGTCGATCGGCGTGGCGAAGCCGGACATCAGCGTCGCCGGGATCATGAACAGGAAGGATCCCAGGATCGCCTGCTGCTGCGTCGCCGACAGGGCGGAGATGAACAGCCCGATCCCGATCAGGGCCAGCAGGTAGAAGAACACCGCGGCATAGAACATCCCCAGCGACCCGCGCAGCGGCAGGCCGAACCAGATCAGCGCCGCCAGCAGGTAGAAGCTGCAATGGGCGAAGCCGATCAGCAGCGACGGGATGGTCTTGCCCAGCAGGATCTCGTGCACCCGCAGCGGCGACACCAGCAGCTGGTCGAAGGTGCCCAGCTCGCGCTCCCGCGCGATCGACAGGCCGGTGACGATCAGCCCGATCAGCACGGCGATCACCGCGATCAGGTTCGGCACCATGAACCATTGCGTGTCCAGCGCCGGGTTGAACCAGAAGCGCGGCACCGCGGAATCCGTCCCCCTCGCCACCCCGCTGGGGCTGGCGGCGTCCAGCGCCATGGCGGCGACGATCTGCGAGATGTAGGTGCCGGTGAGCTGCGAGGCGTTGGACCGGCGGCCGTCGAGGATGACCTGGATATCGGTCGGCCGCCCGGCGGCGATGTCGCGCGAGAAGCTGGGCCCGATCTGCACCGCCGCCAGCACCTGCTGCCGGTCGATCGCCTCCCGCAGCGCCTCCGGCGTGTCGACCACCAGGATGCTGCGGATATAGGGCGAGCCCTCGACCCGCCGCACCAGCTCCTGGCTCCAGGCGCCGCGGTCGCGGTCGAGCAGGGCGATGTCGACGTTCTTCACCTCCATCGTCGCGGCATAGGCGAAGACGAAAAGCTGCAGGATCGGCGGCACGATCAGGATCAGCCGGCCGCGCGGGTCGCGCAGCACGGCCAGCAGCTCCTTGACCACCAGGGCCTTCAATCGGCGCCACATCTCAGGCCAGCCTCTTCCGGGTCAGCCGCGCCGCCAGGGCCAGCAGCACGGCGCCCTCGAGCAGCAGCACGGCCATGTTGCGCAGGTACAGCGGCCAGATGTCCCCGGCCAGGAACACGGTCTGCAGCGCCGGCACGTAGTAGCGGGCCGGCAGGATGTAGGTGATCCACTGGATCGGCTGCGGCATCGAGCCGATCTCGAACAGGAAGCCGGACAGCAGGAAGGCCGGCAGGAAGCCGACCACCAGGGCCAGCTGCGACGCCAGGAACTGGTTTCTGGTGGCCGAGGAGATGATCAGCCCCAGCCCCAGCGCCGGGCACAGGAAGGCGGCGGAGACCAGGTACAGCGCCCCGATCGAGCCGCGGAACGGCACGCCGAACAGGAACACGGCGACGAAGAAGCACAGGGTCAGCGATGCCAAAGCGAGCAGGAAATAGGGCAGCACCTTGCCGGCCAGCAGCTCCAGCGCCGTGACCGGCGTCGCCATCATCGCCTCCATCGTGCCGCGCTCCCACTCCCGCGCCACCACCAGGGCGGTCAGCAGCGTGCCGATCATGGTCATGACGATGGCGATGGCGCCGGGCACCAGGGTGTTGCGGCTGACCAGCTCCTGGTTGAACCAGACGCGCTGCTCGACATCGATCATGGGCGCGCCGTCGGCGCCGTTCCCCGCCGCCCGCATCGCCCGCCAGCTCGACAGCACGCCCTGGGCATAGGCCATGACGAAATTGGCGGTGTTCGGGTCGGTGCCGTCGACCAGGATCTGGATCTGCGGCGTGCCGCCCGGCCGCGCCGCCTCGGCGGCGAAGGT
>JAEKLZ010000347.1 GCA_019508225.1 Inquilinus limosus
GCGACGTCGGCGACCACGCCGAGGTCATGGGTGATGAACAGGATCGACAGCCCGTGCTCGGCCTGCAGCTTCTTGAACAGGTCGAGGATGTTGGCCTGGGTGGTGACGTCGAGCGCGGTGGTCGGCTCGTCGGCGATGATCAGCCGCGGGCCGCAGGACAGCGCCAGGGCGATGCAGACGCGCTGGCGCATGCCGCCGGAGAACTCGAAGGGATAGCTGTCCAGCCGCTCGGCCGGCTTCGGGATGCCGACATCGGCCAGGCATTCCAGCGCCCGCTCGCGCACCGCCTTGCGGCCCAGCCCCATGTGATGGCGGATCACGGCGCCGAGCTGCTGGCCGATGGTGTGCACCGGCGACAGCGCCGCCATCGGCTCCTGCGACACCAGCGCGATCTCCACCCCGCGGATGGCGCGGATGGCGGGGCCGCGTGGGGGCAACGCAGCGATGTCCACCACCGGACCTGCTGCCGTGCGATAGGCGATGCTGCCGCCGGCGATGCCCATCCGCTCCGGCAGCAGGTTCATCAGCGCCCGGCCGGTCATGCTCTTGCCCGAGCCGGATTCGCCGACGATGCACAGGGTCTTGCCGGCTTCCATCTCGAAGCTGACGCCGTCGACCGGGCGGATCAGCCCGTCATCGGTGCCGATCTGCACCCGCAGATCCTCGACCCGCAGCAGCGGCTCAGTTGTAGGGGTCGGCGGCATCTCTGATCCCATCCCCCAGGAAGTTCAGCGCCAGCACGGCGACGACGACGGCGATGCCCGGGATGAACAGCCAGGGCGCGGTGGTGACGGCCAGCAGGTTCTGCGCGTCCTTCAAGAGCACGCCCCAGCTGATCACCGGCGGCTTGAGCCCGATGCCGAGGAAGCTCAGCGCGGTCTCGGCCAGGATCATCGACGGGATCGCCAGCGTCACCGAGGCGATGATGTGGCTGGTGAAGGACGGCACCATGTGCCGCCAGATCACCCGCTGCTGCGAACAGCCGTCCAGCCGCGCGGCCAGCACGAAATCCTCGGTCCGCAGCGACAGGAAGCGGCCACGGACGACGCGCGCCAGCTCGGTCCAGCCCAGCAGCGACAGGATCACGGTGATCCAGAAATAGACCATCAGCGGCGCGATGTTGGTCGGGATCGCGGCGGCGAAGCCCATCCACAGCGGGATGGTCGGGATCGACTTCAGGAAGTCGATGGTCCGCTGCACCACCTCGTCGATCCAGCCGCCGTAATAGCCGGAGATGCCGCCGAACAGGATGCCGAGGAACAGGCTGATCGCCACCCCGACCAGGCCGATCGACATCGACACCCGGGCGCCGTGGATGGTCAGGGACAGCACGTCGCGGCCCAGCCGGTCGGCGCCCCACAGGTAGAACGGCGCCTTCGGGTCGACCGCGCCGATCAAGTGCCGGTCCCACGGGATCAGGCCGAGCAGGTGGTACGGCTCGCCCTTCACGAATAGACCGACCGGGATCACCGCCTTGGGGTCGCTGACATAGACGCGCTGCACCGTCAGCGGGTCGACCGTGCTCTTGATGCCGTTGACATAGGCCAGCACGAAGTTGCCCTGGGCGTCGTGGCCGAAGAACTTCAGCATCTGCGGCGGCGCGTAGGTGTAGCGCGAGCTGTAGGTCTCCGGCCCGGTCGGCGCGACGAATTCGGCGAAGGCGGCGATGACGTAGATGGCGATCACCACCACCCCGCTCCACCACGCCAGGCGGTGGCGGCGGAAGCGGCGATAGATCAGCGCCCACTGCCCCTTCTCCGCCGTGGTGGCGCGGCGCGGGGCGGGGATCGCGGCCGGATCGGCTATGGTCATGGCTCCTCTCCTCAGCCGTGCCGCACGCGCGGGTCGAGCCAGGCCAGCAGCAGGTCGGAGATGAAGCTGCCGAGGATCGTCAGCGCGCTGAGCAGCAGGATGAAGGACCCGGCCAGGTACATGTCCTGGGTCAGGAGCGCGCCGAGCAGCAGCGGCCCGGCGGTCGGCAGGCTGAGCACGACGCCGACGATGACGGTGCCCGACACCAGCTCCGGCAGGATCCAGCCGATGGTGGAGACGAAGGGGTTCAGCGCCACCCGCACCGGATAGCGCAGCAGCACAATCCGCTCCGGCAGCCCGGCGGCGCGGGCGGTGGTGACATAGGGCTTGTTCAACTCGTCCAGCAGGTTGGCCCGCATGATCCGGACCAGCGAGGCGGTGCCGTGCACGGCCAGGACGAAGACCGGCAGGTACAGATGCGCCGCCAGGTCGGCGACCTTGCCCCAGCTCCACGGCGCGTTGATGTATTCGGCCGAGAAGAAGCCGCCGACATCGGCGCCGAAGCTGCGCGACAGCACGAACATCAGCACCAGGGCCAAGAGGAAGCTGGGAATGGCGAGGCCGAGGAAGCTGAGGAAGGTGACAACGTAGTCGAGCGAGGAGTAGCGCCGCACCGCGCTGTAGATGCCGATCGGCAGCGACACCGCCCAGGTGAAGACCAGGGTGATGAAGGACAGCAGCAGGGTCATGCCCATGCGGTCCCACAGCAGCGAGGAGACCGGCCGGTTCCAGTCGAAGGACTGGCCGAAATCGCCGGCGAAGACGATGTTCGAGATCCAGCGCCAATACTGCACGTAGGAAGGCTGGCCGAGCCCGTACTGGGCCCGCATCGACTCCAGCATCGCCGTGTCGACCGACCCGCCCTGCTCGGAGTACCGGGCGACGTAGCTGGTCAGGAAGTCGCCCGGCGGCAGCTGGATGACGATGAACACGACCACCGAGACCGCGGCCAGCGTCACGGCCATGTAGATCAGGCGGCGCAGCAGGAAGCGAAGCATCGCGGCCTCGGTGTCGTTGCGGGAGCGAGGACGGTTACTCGTAGAAGTAGGTTTCCGGGTTGCTCGGCCCCGGCGTCATGTAGAAGACGGTGTCCGGCAACTGCTCCGGCACGTTCTTCATGTTGGTCTTCACCACGCCGACATTGTCCGGCGCCATCACCGTGCCGATCACCCAGAACTGGTCGCGGGTGATGGCGAGCAGCTTCTTCATCACCTCGATCTGGCGGGCCGTGGTCGGCTGCGCCTTCAGTTGCTCGTACAGCTCCTGCTGCTCGCGCGCCGGGCCGGTCGGCTCGACCCCGTTCGGGTCCTTCGGGCTCTGATACCAGATGCCCCAGGCCGAGGCGAAGGCGGACTGGTTCTCGTAGGGGAAGTACCATTTCGGGTCGAGCAGCCCGAGGAAGTCGTAGCCGCCGCCGCCCAGCCAGACCAGGCCCTGCTGGTCGTTGGCCAGCTGGCGGGCGAAGGCGAAGGAGGATTCGATCGCCTTGACCTGCATGTCGATGCCGACATCGCGCCAGTATTTGCGGATCAGCTCCAGCGCGTCGACATGGTACTTGCGCGAGGCCAGGGCATCGATGGCGAAGGAGATGCGCTTGCCGTCGGGGCCGAGGCGGAAGCCGTCGCCGTCCTTCTTGTCGAAGCCGGCGGCGTCGAGCATCTGGTTGGCCTTGGCCGGGTCGTACTCGGTGTACTGGGTGGCCATCGCCTCGTCATACAGCGCCGTGTCCGGCCGCGGCGCCGCCTGGTAGGGCCGCGACAGCCCGGCATAGATCAGCTCGTTCAGCTCGTCGCGGTTGATGGCGTGGGACAGGGCGATGCGGACGTCGCGGTTCTGGAACACCTTCTGCAGGTTCGGGTCCTTCACCGTCTCGTTCAAGCAGATCAGCATCGAGTTGGAATAGGCCGGCCGGGCGCGGAACAGGCGGTAGCCACCCTGCTCCCGGTGCTGCGCCAGCACCGCCTGGTTCTCGATGCCGTCGAGCCCGTAGGACTGCATGTCGAGGTCGCCGTTGATCGCCTTCAGCACCAGCCCCTGGGTGTCGCCGACCACGTCATAGGTGACCCGGTCCATATAGGGCAGCTGGTTGCCCTCCGGATCGACCTTGAAGAAGTACGGGTTGCGCTCGGCCACCACCTGGCTGGTGCCGCTGTAGCCGACGGTCAGCACCCAGGGGTCGAGCACCGGCCGGCCGACATCGCGCCAGCGGCTGCCGTTCTGATAGACGGTCCGGTTCTGGAACAGCGTCGTCCAGTTCGGCACGCCGGCCGCCTTGACCAGCGCGTCGATGCCGTCCGGGTTGTATGTCTTGTGGAACTTCTCGAGGTAATGGCGCGGCGACGCGGCCAGGATCTCGGAGCCGAGCTGCGTCGCCATGGCCGGCAGGAACAGCCCGTTCGGCGCGGCGAAGGTGAAGCGGACGGTCTCGGCGTCCACCTTCTCCGCCGTCACCGGCTTGCCGCCGGCCCGCAGCCAGCGCGGCACCGACGGCGTCAGCTCCTGGTTCATCAGCACGTCCCGGTACCAGAACATGATGTCGTCGGCGGTGAAGGGCGCGCCGTCCGACCACTTCATCCCCTTGCGCAGATGAAAGGTGAAGACGGTGGCGTCGCCATTGACCTCGACGGATTCGGCGGCGTCGGGGATCACATCGGTCCATTCCGGGTTCCACCGCACCAGGCGGGTGTAGCCGATGGTGCGATCCATCAGGCTGTCGCCGCCGCCGACCACCCCCTGCCGCCAGGTGCCGCCGTATTTGCCGACCTTCTCCAGCGGCTTAACCACCAGCGGATGCTCCGGCAGACGCTGCGCCACCGGCGGCAGCTTGCCGGCCGACACCTCGGCGGCCAGCACCGGCGCCTCGTGATAGTCGGCGGCCAGGGCCGCCCCGCCCAGCAACAGCATCGGGATCAAAGCCGCGCCCCACAGCGCGCGTGTTCCGGCGCCCATCCTGGAGTCCTCCCTCTGGTTGGTCTTCGACCTTATGTCCGACTCAATATCGTTAACGTTAACGTTCG
>JAEKLZ010000224.1 GCA_019508225.1 Inquilinus limosus
TTCGAGACCGAACCGCCGGTGCATCTGCCCGGCGCCCCCCTGACTGTCACCATCTGGCCCGCCAGGCGGGCGGCGCAACGGAAGGCCGCAGCATGACGACCACCCTGCCCCATGCGAATGCCCCTCATTCGGTTGCGACAACCGAAGCCGGCCGCCGTGACCCGATCGTCAGCTTCGAGTTCTTCCCGCCGAAGAGCGAGGCGGCCGAGGCGACGCTGATGGAGACGGTGACGCGGCTGGCGCCGCTGGCGCCGGACTTCGTCTCGGTCACCTACGGCGCCGGCGGGACGACCCGCGACCGCACCTTCGGCATCGTCACCAAGATCCAGGACGGCAGCGGCCTGCCCACCGCCTCGCATTTGACCTGCGTCGGCGCCTCGCGCGACGAGATCGACGACGTCGCCCGCGCACTGTGGGCTGCCGGCATCCGCCGCATCGTGGCGCTGCGCGGCGACCCACCCGGCGGCGCGCCCTACGAGGTGCGGCCGGACGGCTACGCCTATGCCGCCGACCTGGTGGCCGGGCTGCGCCGGATCGCCGCCTTCGACATCTCGGTCGCGGCCTATCCGGAAACGCACCCTTCGGCGCCGTCGGCGGACTTCGACCTGGACAACCTGAAGCGCAAGGCCGATGCCGGCGCCGACCGGGCCCTGACCCAGTTCTTCTTCGACACCGAGGCGTTCCTGCGCTTCCGCGACCGCGCCGCCGCGGCCGGCATCGGCCTGCCGATCGTGCCCGGCATCCTGCCGATCACCAACTTCGCCCGGACCAGGGAATTCGCGACCGCCTGCGGCGCCGCCGTCCCGGACTGGCTGGAGATGCTGTTCGAGGGGCTGGACGAGACCCCGGACACGCGCCAGCTGGTCGCCGCCTCGGTCGCGGTCGAGCAGTGCCGCCTGCTGCAGACCCATGGGGTGGAGGAGTTCCACTTCTACACCCTGAACCGGGCCGAGCTGACGCTGGCGATCTGCCGCTTCCTCGGCATCCGCCCGCGCCGCGCCGAGGCCTGCGCCGCCTGAAAGCCCCGCGATGACGGATAAGCCGCTCTCCGACGCCGACCGGCCGGAGGCCCTGGCCCAGCGCGTCTACCGCCGGCACACCGGCGCGCTGAAGAGCCTCGGCCTGGCCGACACCTTCGACTACATCTGGCGCAACAATGTCTGGGGCGCCGAGGAATCGCGCTCTGGCCTCGGCTCCGGCCTCGACGGCACCGCCCAGCTGCGGGCGGCGATCCCGGCCCTGCTGCGCGAGCTCGGCGCCACCTCGCTGCTCGACCTGCCCTGCGGCGATTTCGGCTGGATGAGCCGTGTCGACCTCGACGGCATCGCCTATACCGGCGGCGACATCGTCGCCGACCTGGTCGCCAAGAATATCATGCGCTATGGCGAGACCGGCCGGCGCCGTTTCCGGCGAATCGACCTCACCCGCGACGCGCTGCCGAAGGCCGATGTCGTGCTGTGCCGCGACTGCTTGGTGCATCTCTCGGCCGAGAGCATCGGCGCCGCCTTCGCCAATCTGCGCCGCTCCGGCGCGACCTGGCTCCTGACCACCACCTTCCTGGAGCTGCAGGGCAACCGCGCCATCGCCGACGGCGACTGGCGGCCGCTGAACCTGCAGCGCCCGCCCTTCGGCCTGCCGGCGCCACACCGCGTCATCGTGGAGGGCTGCACCGAGGAGGGCGGCGCCTATCGCGACAAAGCGCTGGGCCTGTGGCGGATCGCCGAGTTACCGGTTCCCCATCACGGCGACGCGCGGAGCGCCCCTTGAGTTTAGAAGGGGCCATCCAGCGGCCGGTACCGCTGGATGGCCACGCCCCTGCGGGACTGACCTTCGACGCTCAGACCTGCAGGCCGCCGGCCACGTCGATCACGCCGCCGGTGATGTAGCCCCCGTTCGGCCCCGCCAGAAAACAGACGAGCGCCGACACCTCCTCGAGCGTCGCGATCCGACGGATCGGATGCAGGTCCATGATCGCGGCGGGAAGCTTGTCGCGCACCTCTGCCGCCATGTCGGTCGGCATGATGCCGGGCTGGACGATGTTGACCGTGATGTTGCGTCTGCCGAGATCACGGGCGACGCCCTTCGCATATCCGGCGATGGCCGACTTCGTTCCCGCATAGTCGGCGACGCCGGTGAACGGGATGCGGCTGCCCAGGAGGGAGCCGATGAAGATGATCCGGCCGCCATCCGGCAGCACTGGCGCTGCCGCGCGCGTTGTCGCCACCGCGCCCATGACGTTGATCTGCCATTGGCGATCGAGGTTGACCGTGTCGAGGTCGGGATCGTCGACCGTCTTGCCCTGCACGGCGATCGCCGCATTGTTGACGAGGATGTCGAGCTTGCCGAAATGCGCCACCACGGCGTCGACCAGCGGCTTGGCCGCGGCCGTGTCGGCCTGGTCGCTCTGGATCGCAAGGGCTCGGACGCCTTTCGCCCTCAGCCTCTCGACCACAGCCTCGGCTTTCCCGGCCGACGCGACGTAGCTGATCGCGACGTCCGCCCCCTGGTCGGCAAGCGCCTCCGCCGCAGCGGCGCCGAGCCCGCGCGAGCCGCCGGTCACGAGGGCGACCTTACCCTTCAAGATGTTGGACATGAGGATCCCTTCCGTGCGCGATCAGGCGCTGCCTGACCTGATGAAAGCGTTTCGTAACGTACATTACGATAACGATTGGTATGGAACCTGGACAGGGGCTGTCAAGCGGTTTAATAATGGACGTTATGAAAAAAGCTGAGCTGGTTTGATGGGCCGCCCTCGCGAATTTGACGTGGAGAAAGCGCTCGACGCCGCGCTCTGCGTCTTCTGGCGCAAGGGCTATGAGGGTGCGTCCTACACCGACCTGACCGAGGCTGCCGGCGTCGAGCGACCCGCCCTCTATTCCGCATTCGGCAACAAGGAAGCGCTCTTCCGCCGAACCCTGGCGCGCTATACCGAGCGATACCTGGGCTACGTTCCGGAGGCGCTTCAGCTGCCCACGGCGCGCCAGGTTGCAGCGCATATCCTGTACAACGCAGCCGACCTCAACACGCGCTATCCCGACCATCCGGGATGCTTCGGCATCAATGGAGCCCTGGCGGGATCGGACGAGGCAGAACCCGTGCGACAGGCGCTGATCGAGTTTCGCGCGGTTGCTCAGGCGCAGCTTCGTGAGCGCTTCGAACGGGCGAAGGCCGAGGGCGACTTGCCCGAGACGGCCAAACCCGATGCCCTTGCGGCCTTCGTGATGGCCGTCACTCACGGCATGGCGGTGCAGGCCAAAGCCGGCTTCAGCCGTGACATGCTGGAGGCTGTTGCCGAGCAGGCGCTTTCCACTTGGCCCGCCGGCAGCTCTCCGTCCACGTCACGATAGGCGGCCGCCTCCATCCTTGAGCATTTGCGCGGCAATCGATACAATTGTTTGTATCATCGGTAAGCTCCTGTCGAGAACCGGACCAGAAACGAGAGAAAATGTCCCTTGACGCGGGCAGCCCGTCGGGATTAATTCCATCACGTTCAATTAATATCAACCGATGCCCGGGAGGATTGGAAGGAAGTGCGACGGCCCGCCATCCGCCGCGGCACGAATTCGGTGCAGCTCCGCCGCTACAATGAGCGGCTGGTGCTGCAGACCCTGCGCCGTGCCGGCGAGGCATCGAAGGCCGAGCTGGCCCGGCTGGCCGACCTGACCAACACCGCGATCGGCGGCATCATCGCACAGCTCGAACGGGACGGGCTGATCGTCTCGCTCGGCAAGCGCCATGACGGCGGCCGCGGCCAGCCCGCCACGCTGTACCGGCTTGCCCCCAAGGGCGCCTACGGCATCGGCGTGCGGCTGGACCGGCGCAGCATGGAGGCGGTGCTGATCGATTTCGGCGGCGCCGTGATCGCCCGCCGCAGCCACGACCAGCTGCTGCCCGCGCCGGCCGAGGCGCTGCGCATCGCCCGCCAGGACGTGGAGGAGCTGCTGGCCGTCCTGCCCCCCGCCGACCGGCCGAAGCTGGCCGGCATCGGCCTGGCCCAGCCCTATAATCTCGGCGCCTGGCTGCACCAGCTGGACCTGCCGCCGGCCGATTTCGCCGCCTGGGACATGGTCGATTTTCCGGCGATGCTGGAGGGGGCCACCGGCCTGCCCGTCTTCGGCGAGAACGACGGCACCGCCGCCGCCGTGGCCGAGCTGTTCTACGGCATCGGCCGCAGCATCGACGATTTCCTGTACCTGTTCATCGGCCCCGCCATCGGCGGCGGCGTCGTGCTGGGCGGCGACTGCCTGCGCGGCCCGACCGGCAATGCCGGCGACGTGGCGCTGCTGCCGGTGGGTCCCGGGCGACTCGCCTCCGCCCCGCCCGCCGCCGATGGCCGCGACATCCTGCTGACCCGCGCCTCGCTGAACGCGCTGTCACGCCACCTCACCTTCCACGGGCTGTCCGGCGGCGGTCGCGCCGCGCTCAAGACCGCGATCGCCGCCGCGCCTCCGCCGGTGGCGGAGTGGATCGAGGATTGCGTCGACGCGCTGACCGACGCGATCTGGTCGGCCACGGCCCTGCTGGAGGTGCGCAGCGTGATCATCGACGCCGAGATCGACGACGGGCTGATCGACGCCCTGATCGGCCAGCTGCAGGCGCGGCTGACCGCCACCGTGCCGGAGGGCGGCCAGCCGCCGCGCGTGCTGCACGGGTCCTTCGGCTGCGACGCCGGCGCCATCGGCGCCGCCAGCCTGCCGATGTTCTTCAGCTTCTCGCCGCGGGCCTCGATCCTGACCCGCAGCGCCGATGAGAGAGGATGGCGCGACCATGCCGCAGCCGCAGATTAGCCCCACGCCGATCCTGGAGATGCACGGCATCTCCAAGACCTTCCCGGGGGTGAAGGCGCTGACCCGGGTGGACCTGACCGTCTATCCGGGCGAGATCCACGCCCTGATGGGCGAGAACGGCGCCGGCAAATCGACCCTGATGAAGGTGCTGTCCGGCGCCTACCAGGCCGATGCCGGCGGCACCATCCGCCTCGACGGCAAGGACGTCACGATCGCCGGCCCGCTGGCCGCCAAGCAGCTCGGCATCGCCGTGATCTATCAGGAGCTGAGCCTGTCGCCGAACCTGACGGTGGCGGAGAACATCTATCTCGGCCGCGAGCCCAAATCCGGCCCCTTCGTCGACCGCAAGGCGATGCTGGCCGGCTGCGAGGACGTGCTGAAGCGGCTGGGCGCCGGGTTCCGCCCGACCACGCTGGTCGGCGCCCTGTCGATCGCCGAGCGCCAGCTGGTCGAGATCGCCCGCGCCATCCACGCCCGGGCCCGCATCCTGGTGATGGACGAGCCGACCACGGCGTTGTCGGCGCGCGAGACCGACCGGCTGTTCGAGCTGATCCGCCGGCTCAAGGCCGAAGGGCTGGCGATCATCTATATCAGCCACCGGATGTCGGAGATCTATGAGCTGTCCGACCGCGTCTCGGTGCTGCGCGACGGCAGCTATGTCGGCACGCTGGACCGCGACGGCCTGTCCGCCGAGGCGCTGGTCAAGATGATGGTCGGGCGCGACATCTCCGGCTTCTACAAGAAGGACCACGACGCGCAGCAGGGCGCCGGCCGGGTGATCTTCGCGGTCCGCGACATCGCCGACGGGCGCCGGGTGCGGGGCTGCAGCTTCGAGCTGCACGAGGGCGAGGTGCTGGGCATCGCCGGCCTCGTCGGCTCCGGCCGCACCGAGCTGGCCCGGCTGATCTTCGGCGCCGAGCCGAAGATCTCCGGCGAGGTCAGCCTCGAGGGCAAGGTGCTGCAGATCCACGGGCCGGGCGATGCCATCGCCGCCGGCATCGCCTACCTGACCGAGGACCGCAAGGGCCAGGGCCTGTTCCTCGACATGTCGGTGCAGGACAACATCAACCTCGTGGTCTGCGGCACCGATGCCGGACCCGGCGGCATCCTCGACCGCGCCCATGCCAGGGTCCGGGCCCGCGACGCCATCGCCGCGCTGAAGATCCGGGTGGCCAACCCCGAGGTCACGGTCGGCGCGCTGTCCGGCGGCAACCAGCAGAAGGTGCTGCTGTCGCGCCTCTTGGAGACCAAGCCGCGCATCCTGATCCTCGACGAGCCGACGCGCGGCGTCGACATCGGCGCCAAGTCGGAGATCTACCGCATCATCGACGGGCTGGCGAAGGCCGGGATCGGCATCATCGTCATCTCCTCGGAGCTGCCCGAGGTGATCGGCATCGCCGACCGAGCCCTGGTGATGCGCGAGGGCCGGATCGAGGGCGAAGCCGGCGGCGCCTCCGGCCGCCCGCTGACCCAGGAGGCGATCATGGCCCTCGCCACCGGCATCGCCGACCCCGCCGCAGCCACCGTCCAGTAAGGGATCGTCACCCATGGCCGACAACGCCGCCACCTCCGCCGTCAACCGCGACGCCGAACGCCGGCTGATGATCCAGGGCCTGATCCGCACCGTCGGCATGCTGCCGGTGCTGATCCTGCTCTGCATCGCCTTCTACTTCATGAGCGAGGGGGGGCGCTTCGCCTCCTGGCAGAACGTCTCGATCGTGATGCAGCAGGCCGCGATCAACACCGTGCTGGCCGCCGGCATGACCTTCGTTATCCTGACCGGCGGCATCGACCTGTCGGTCGGCTCGATCCTGGCCGCCTCCGCCATGGTCGCGGTCATCGGATCGCTGATCCCCGATCTGGGCCTGATCGGCATCCCGTTCGGCCTGCTCTGCGGCCTGGTCTTCGGTCTTGCCAACGGCTCCCTGATCGCCTTCCTGCGCCTGCCGCCCTTCATCGTCACCCTGGGGTCGCTGACGGCGGTGCGCGGCATCGCCCGGCTGCTGGGCAACGACACCACGGTGTTCAACCCCTCCCTGGCCTTCGACTTCATCGGCAACGGCACCGTCCTCGGCGTGCCCTGGCTGGTGATCATCGCCTTCCTGGTGATCGTGCTGTCCTGGCTGGTGCTGCGGCGGACCGTGCTGGGCGTGCACATCTATTCGGTCGGCGGCAATCCGGACGCGGCCCGGCTGTCGGGCATCAAGGTGTGGCGGGTGCTGCTGTTCGTCTACGGCGCCTCCGGCCTGCTCGCCGGCCTCGGCGGGGTGATGTCGGCCGCCCGGCTCTACGCCGCCAACGGCACCCAGCTCGGCACCAGCTACGAGCTCGACGCGATCGCCGCGGTGATCCTGGGCGGCACCTCCTTCGTCGGAGGCATCGGCTCGATCTGGGGCACGCTGGTCGGCGCGCTGATCATCGCCGTGCTGTCGAACGGGCTGATCCTGGTCGGGGTGCCCGACGTCTGGCAGTACATCATCAAGGGCCTGATCATCATCGGCGCCGTCGCGCTCGACCGGCTGCGGCTGCAGGGATCGGCCCGCACCTGAGTTTCCCAGTGCCGACGGGACCACTGGTCGCCCGCCGGCTCCAATCGCACAGACCAGGGGAGGAAACCACGTGCTCAAACACATCCTGCTCGCCGGCGTCGCGCTGGCACTGTCGGTCGGCGCTGCCGAGGCCAAGGACCTGAAGAAGATCGGCGTCTCGCTCGGCTCGATGGGCAACCCGTTCTTCGTCGCCCTGGCCAACGGCGCCGAGTTCGAGGCGAAGAAGACCAACCCGAATGTCGAGGTCCAGGCCGTCGGCTACGACTATGACCTGGGCAAGCAGTTCACCCAGATCGACAACTTCATCGCCGCCGGCGTCGACATGATCCTGCTGAACCCGGGCGACCCCAAGGCGATCGGCCCGGCGATCAAGAAGGCGCAGGCCGCCGGCATCATCGTGGTCGCGGTCGACACCGCGGCGGAGGGCGCCGACGCCACGGTCACGACCGACAACGTCCAGGCCGGCGAGATCGCCTGCAAGTACATCGCCGACAAGCTGGGCAACAAGGGCAACGTCGTCATCATCAACGGCCCCCAGGTCTCCGCCGTGACCGACCGGGTCAAGGGCTGCCACAACGTCTGGGACAAGCTGTCGGACCTGAAGATCCTGTCCGCCGATCAGGACGCCAAGGGCTCGCGCGACGGCGGCCTGGCGGTGATGCAGGGCCTGCTGACCCGGTTCGAGAAGATCGACGGCGTGTTCGCCATCAACGATCCGACCGCGATCGGCGCCGACCTTGCGGCCAAGCAGCTCGGCCGCAGCGACATCATCATCACCTCGGTCGATGGCGCGCCCGACATCGTCGCCGCGCTGACCGGCAACACCCTGGTCCAGGCCTCCTCGGCCCAGGACCCGTTCTCTATGGCCCGCAAGGCGGTGGAAGAAGGCGTCGGCCTGCTCAACGGCCAGAAGCCGGCCCAGGACCCGACCCTGATCCCCTCGACGCTCGTCACCCGCGACAACGTCAAGGATTACAAGGGCTGGACCGGCCAGTAAGGCCCATCCTCCATGCGTCGGTCGGGTTCGCCGCGGCGGACCCGGCCCGCGCCGGAAACCGGGAACGGCCACCTGCATGGCAGACCCGGCGCGATCGTCCATGGCCCTGCCGATTCGTCGGGCGTTAGTGTTGGGGGAACGACCGAGCCGCAGCAGGCCCCGTTTCCGATGACGATCTCCCAGGCCGAACCAAAAGGGTCCGCCGACGAAGCGGCCCCGGCCTCCATTCTGCCCGCCATCGGCTACAAGCTGGCCTCGGCCGCCCTGTTCACCTGCATGTCGGCGCTGATCAAGCAGCTCGGCGACCAGTACCCGGTCGGCCAGATCGTCTTCGTCCGCAGCTTCTTCGCCATGATCCCGGTGCTGTGGCTGGTGCATCGCCTCGGCGGCTTCCGGGTGCTGCGCACCGAGCGGCTGGGCGGGCATCTGCGTCGCTCCGGCTCCGGCCTGGTCTCGATGTTCTGCGGCTTCACCGCGCTGAGCCTGCTGCCGCTGGCGACCGCGACGGCGCTGGGCTACGCCGCGCCGATGTTCATCACCATCCTGGCCATCCCGCTGCTCGGCGAGACCGTGCGAATCTATCGCTGGAGCGCGGTGGTGATCGGCTTCATCGGCGTGCTGCTGGTGGTGCATCCGACCCCCGCCACCGGCATCTCGCTCGGCGCGCTGGTGGCGCTCGGCGGGGCGCTGGCCACCGCCTTCGCCATGGTCTCGATCCGCAAGATGGCGGACACCGAATCGAACGTCACCATCGTCTTCTACTTCACCCTGTCCGGTGCCGTGGCCGGCGCCGCCACCCTGCCCTTCGTCGGCGTCTGGCCGGACCTGATCGACATCCCGATCCTGGTCGCGGTCGGGGTGCTGGGCGGCATCGCCCAGATCCTGATGACCAAGGCCTACCAGCTGGCCCCGGCCTCGGTGATTGCGCCGTTCGACTACGCCTCGCTGATCTTCGCCCTCGGCCTCGGCTTCCTGGCCTGGGGCGAGTTCCCGACCCCGATCGAGCTGCTGGGCACCGCCGTGATCGTCGGCTCCAGCCTGTTCATCGCCTTCCGCGAGCGGCAGCGCCGGATCGTCCGCCCGGTCGGCAAATCCCTGTGACGCCGGCGCTCTTGCGCTGAGTCCCGGGAATCGGAGACTGTCCGGCCATGTCGGTCGCATCCTTCGGTCCCCGAGTCGCCCGGGCCCTCGCTCTCTCCGTCGCCCTGCTGCTCGGCTTGGCCGCGCCGGCGCTCGCCGGCTGCACCGACGCCGCGGCGCCCGGCGTCAACTGGCGGCGTTGCCTGCTGGACGAGCGGCCGCTGAGCCGCATCGACCTGACCGGTGCCCAGCTGCGCGAGGTCAGCCTGACCCGCGCCGTGCTGGACGAGGCGATCTTCACCGGCGCCGAGGCCTATGGCGCCAGGTTCAGCAATGCCAGCCTGAAGGGCGCCAAGCTGGACTCGGCGCGGCTCGGCAATTCCGACTTCACCGAGGCCGATCTGACCGGTGCCGATCTGAGCAAGAGCGATCTGCGCAACGCCCGTTTCGTCGGCGCCCGGCTGCGCGGCGCCACCCTGACCGGGGCCGATCTGCGCGGCACCGTGTTCCGCGGCGCCGACCTGTCCGGCGCCACCTGGATCGACGGCGCCAAGATCTGCGCCGAAGGCTCGGTCGGGCTGTGCGAGTAGCGCGGCCCCCGAGGAGCGAACAGAGCAAGCGATGACCAGCACCGACCGCACCCGCAGCCCGCGCGGCTTCGCCCTGCCCCTCGACCGCATCATCGCGGTGATCCAGATCGTCGGCGGCATCGCCGGCCTGACCGAGATCGGCGAGCGGATCTATCGCGACGGCCCGGCGATCATCCTCCCGATGCAGTGGCTGGTCCTGCTGGCCGCGGCGCTGCTGATGCTGCTCTGCATCGTCGCTGGCGCTCTGCTGTGGAATCGCCACGCCCTCGGCTATGGACTGTCGCTGCTGGCCCAGGCCAGCCAGATCCCGATCGTCTATGCCGGCGGCGTCGCCTATCACTTCCACATGATCGCGCGGCTGCCCGTGACCCTGGTCGCCGACAGCGCGGCGATGTCGATCACGCCCTCCTACGGCATCGGGCTGGACCCGTTCCAGGGGGCGCTGTCGCTCGGCCTCTACCTCGGCACCGGCCTGGCCGGGACGATCGTCGCGGTGAACCTGGTGCCGGTGGTCCCCTGCATCATCCTGGAATATTTCCGGCGGCGGAACCGGCAGGCCGTCAGCCCTTCTCCGCCAGCGCCGCCAGCGCGTCGCCGGTAAGGCGGTAGCCGGTCCAGTCCGACTTGTGGTCGAAGCCCAGCTTCTCATAAACGTCCCGGGCCGGGTTCCAGGTCAGGACCGAGAGATCCAGCCGCTTGCCGCCGCGCGCCACCAGCAGCTGTGCGATCCGGGCCACGAGCGCCCGGCCGACGCCGAGGCCGCGGGCGGCGTCGCGGACGTAGAGATCCTCGAGATAGATCCCCTCCCGCCCCTCCCAGGTCGAGTAGCTGGAGAAGAACAGGGCGAAGCCAAGGATCTGACCGCCGCGCTCGGCCATCAGCGCCTCGAATTTCGGGGCCGGCCCCCAGCCGTCGCGCAGCAGGTCGGCCTCGGTCGCCAGCACGGCGTCCGGCTCCTTCTCGAACACCGCCAGCTCGGTGATCATCGCCAGGATCTCCTTGGCGTCGCGGGGCTCGGCGGGGCGGATCACGAGGTCGGTCATGGCAGGCTCTCGGTTCGGGTTGCGGCGATCCTCGACGCGCCTCCGGCCTGCGTCAACCCGACGCCAGCGGTTTCGGCGCAGCCCGGTCATGCTATAGACAGCACATGGTCGAACTTTCCCGGAACATGCCGGCCGGCTTCGAGCCGCCGTACCTGCAGAACCTGAACCCGGCACAGCGCCAGGCGGTCGAAACCGTCGACGGCCCGGTGCTGGTGCTGGCCGGGGCCGGCACCGGCAAGACGCGGGTGCTGACCACCCGCCTGGCCCACATCCTGTCGACCCGCCGGGCCTGGCCCAGCCAGGTGCTGACCGTCACCTTCACCAACCGCGCCGCCCGCGAGATGCGCGAGCGCGTCGCCCACCTGCTCGGCACCCCGACCGAGGGCTGGTGGATGGGCACCTTCCACGCTTTGGCCGCCCGCATCCTGCGTCGGCATGCCGAGCTGGTGGGGCTGCGCTCGAACTTCTCGATCCTCGACACCGACGACCAGATCCGGCTGATCAAGCAGCTGATCGAGGCCGACAACATCGATTCGAAGCGCTGGCCGGCACGGGTGCTGCTGGGCGTGATCGAGCGCTGGAAGGATCGCGGCCTGACCCCGGCCAAGCTGAAGCCGGCCGATGCCGGCGAGGTGGCGCAGGGCCGCATGCTGCAGCTGTACATCGCCTATCAGGAGCGGCTGCGGACGCTGAACGCCTGCGATTTCGGCGACCTGCTGCTGCACAACCTGACCATCTTCCAGGAGCATGCGGAGGTGCTGGCCGACTATCAGGACCGGTTCCGCTACATCCTGGTCGACGAGTACCAGGACACCAACGTCTCGCAGTATCTGTGGCTGCGCCTGCTGGCCCAGAAACATCGCAACCTGTGCTGCGTCGGCGACGACGACCAGTCGATCTATTCCTGGCGCGGTGCCGAGATCGGCAACATCCTGCGCTTCGAACAGGACTTCCCCGGCGCCGCCGTGATCCGGCTGGAGCAGAACTATCGCTCGACCAGCCATATCCTGGGCGCGGCCGGTGGGTTGATCGCGCACAATCAGGGCCGCCTGGGCAAGACCCTGTTCACCGAGGCGGAAGGCGGCGAGACCGTCATCGTCCGCAGCGTCTGGGACGGCGAGGAGGAGGCGCGCTGGGTCGGCGACGAGATCGAGCGGCTGCAGCGCCAGCAGGTCGGGCTGAACGAGGTCGCGGTGCTGGTCCGCGCCGGCTTCCAGATGCGCGAGTTCGAGGAGCGGTTCCTGACCCTCGGCCTGCCCTACCGCGTGGTGGGCGGCCCGCGCTTCTACGAGCGGCAGGAGATCCGCGACGCCATCGCCTATCTGCGGGTTGTGGCGCAGCCGGATGACGACCTGGCCTTCGAGCGCATCGTCAACGTGCCGAAGCGCGGCCTGGGCGACGCCACCGTGCAGATGCTGCACACGGTCGCCCGCGCCCAGGGCGTGGCCTTGACCGAGGCGACCCTGCGGCTGATCGAGACCGACGAGCTGAAGCCGAAGCCGCGCGGGGCCTTGCGCGCCCTGATGGGCGATTTCGAGCGCTGGCGCCGCCTGGCGGAGCAGGCCTCGCAGGTCGAGCTGGCCCAGACCGTGCTGGACGAAAGCGGCTACACCGCCATGTGGCAGGCCGACAAATCGCCCGAGGCCCCGGGCCGGCTGGACAACCTGAAGGAACTGATCAACGCCATGGAGGATTTCGAGACCCTCCAGGCGTTTCTCGAGCATGTCAGCCTGGTGATGGAGAACGAGACGGGCAAGACCGGCGAGCAGGCGACGCTGATGACCCTGCACGCGGCCAAGGGGCTGGAGTTCGCCCATGTCTTCCTGCCGGGCTGGGAGGAAGGGGTGTTCCCGAACCAGCGCGCCCTGGACGATGGCGGCATCGCGGCCCTGGAGGAGGAGCGGCGCCTGGCCTATGTCGGCCTGACCCGGGCGAAGCGCCGGGCCTATGTCTCCGCCGCCGCCAACCGCCGCATCCACGGGCAGTGGCAGACGGCCCTGCCCTCGCGCTTCATCGGCGAGCTGCCGGACGCGCATGTCGAGGTCACTTCCGAGACCGGCTTCGGCGACACCGGCTATGGCCGCTTCGCCGAGACGGCGCCGACCCGGCTGTGGACGGCACCGCCGCAGGGCGGCTTCATGCGCCGCGCCCCGACGGTGATCGAAGGCAGCGGCTACGAGGTGCAGTCCCGGCCGCGCCCGGCCCGCGCGTTCAATGTCGGCGACCGGGTATTCCACCAGAAGTTCGGCTATGGCGAGGTCCGCAGCGTCGACAGCGACAAGCTGACCATCGCCTTCGAGCATTCCGGCGAGAAGCGGGTGATGGACAGCTTCGTCGTCCCCGCCGCCGAGGCAGGCTGAGAGAGAGCAGCAGGATGAGATTGATGGTTCGAGGCGTGGCGCTGGCGCTGCTGGCCGCGCTGGCGGCGTCCGGCGCGGCCGCGGCGGAACCGGGCAGCACGGTGGTCCTGCCCGGCGGCAATGGCGAGATCCTGGCCCTGACCATACCCGCCGGCTGGTCCCGCAGCTTCGCCGGCACCGAGGGCAGCACCACGGTGGTCGAGTGGCGCAAGACCGACCCAGCGCTGGCCGCGGATGGCAGCATCACCGTGACCCGGATCGGTGGGCTGGGCGGCAGCGACCCGGCCGACTTCATCCGCGAGAGCGCGGACGCGCTGAAGCAGGATTGCAACGACGTGATCCAGGGCCAGGTCCGGACCGACCCGGCCGGCACCGTCCGCACCGCGCTCGGCTGCACCGGGCGCCGGACTGACGGCCAGGGCGAGATGCAGCTGCTTCACATCGCCATCGGCCGCGAGGCGATCTACGTCGCCCGCCGGATCTGGCCGCTGGCCGCCTATGACAAGGCCCATCTGCCGCTGTCCACCGAGGCCATCGCCGCCGGCGGCGCCGAGATCAACGACCTGCGCCTGTGCAGCCTGTCCGGCGTCGGCACCGCCTGCCCGGCCGGGCTGGCCGCGGCGCTGAAGGACCAGATCACCGACCTGTCGCCGCTGGTGCTGAAGAGCGGTGGCCAGTAAGGAAGCAGCAGCACACTGCCGCTTTCAAGCCATCTCTTCCGCGGAGAACAGCCATGCCCGAAGCCGAGACCGCAAAGCTTCTCGAGATTCTGGCTTATTGGCACAGGATCGAGTTCTTCATTCCCTTCGACCTCAAGCAAGTCACTGAAGAAAAGAGAAGTGAGTGCGTTGCGGTCATTTCCGCCGGACTGGCCGAGAAGACCGCCATCGATCTCTGGGATGTCTCCATCGGCGAGGACGAGGAGATCGCAGGATTCAATCTCTATCTCGGGATCTTCGCCAAGGCGGAAATCGACCAGCTCGCGAAAGGACTTCGCAGCAAAACCGTCGCCGGGAATGAGGAAAACGAAGATGCCGAACGCGCCGATACCGACGGCGACACCTGCTTCGCCAGGCTGAAGCTGACGCCGGGCGGCGTGCCGGACCTCGACTCGGTCTCGGTGTCGACGGTGCCATGGGCGATCGGGCGCGCCAACCATGACGAATGGGACGCCCTGACGGACCAGAACCGCGCCGATGCCTTTGCCGACCTCGGTGAGCGGCTGCGCGGTGCCGAGACCAAGCGGCTTCTGGCAGCGAGCGACAAGGAGAGGGCGGGGCTGAGCGGCTCCGATCTCGTCGCTCTCATCGGACTGCTCCAGGACTGGGCCGGCTTTGCTCCCAGGCACTCCCAAGCCGCCGCGCTGCAAGTGACAACAAGGAAGAAAAGGACGTCGGAGAGCCCAGAGCCATCTCACCCGGCGGCGGATCAGGCCATCCCGGAGCACTCCGAAGCCGGTGAACAACCGGCCGATGGCGACGACGACGAGAGCGCCGCCAGGGATCCTGAGATCGACATCCTGAACAGCTTCTACATCCGGGATCTGGAGCGGGCGATGGCCGCGCTGCGCCGGGGCGAGGTCCCGGCCGCCCTGACCGCCTATCTCGATCCGCCGATGTCAGAGAGGATCGACCTGTACTCCGGAGCGGGACGTCGGGCGATCTTCGACATGCTGCATCCGGGCCGTCAGCCTGCAGGGCGCTGGTTGCGAACGCCGGAACAGGCCATGAGCTTGATGCAGCAATTCGCGATCAACGCCGCGTTCGAACGCCTCGGCTCCGACGGCGTGTTCTCGGTCAA
>JAEKLZ010000348.1 GCA_019508225.1 Inquilinus limosus
GACATCTGCCTCGAGAACGGCCCCGGGGCCCTGCTCGACAGCAGCTGAGGGCGATTCCGGGATCGTCCCGTCGACCCAGACCTTTTCGGAATGGTCTGACCGTTTTTTTCATTGTCCCCCCTCCCCTTGCGGGAGGGGGCTAGGGGGAGGGGTCTGCGCGCGTCCGCGCGCGAATGCGCAGAGAACAGGTCCCGCGGTCAGAGGCGGATCATTAGAGTCCAGGCTGGTCTCGACGGCGACAACCCCCTCCCCCTAGCCCCTCCCGCGAGGGGAGGGGGACTCAAAAGAGGCGATGTAAAAATGCTGTGGCGCAAGCGGGAGAGGCAACACCTCACGCCTTGCGGCGATCGAACGACCCTGGCCTGACCTCATCCCGCCGCGAAGCTACGGCCGCTCCCGCAGCCGGTGCGCGGCGTTGAGCAGACGCAGCGCGGCGCAGGCGGCGCCGTAGCCGTTGTCGATGTTGCAGACCGCCAGGCCCGGGGCGCAGCTGGCCAGCATCGCATCCAGCGCGGCACGGCCGCCCGTGGCGACGCCGTAGCCGACCGAGGTCGGGACGCAGATCACCGGCCCGGCCACCAGCCCGCCGACGACGCTGGCCAGCGCCGCATCCATGCCGGCGACGACGATCACCACCGGATGGGCGCGGATCTCGTCCAGCCGGTCGGTCAGCCGCCACAGCCCGGCCACGCCGATATCGCTGAACAGGCTGGCCTGGTGGCCGGCATGGCGCAGGGTGCGCTCCGCCTCGCGCGCCACCGGGATGTCGGAAGTGCCGGCCGACAGGATCGCCACCTGCCCCGTCGCCGCGACCGGCCGCAGCGGACCGAAGAATCCGGTGCGCGACACCGGGCAGTAATCGATGCCGCCGCGATGGCCCGGCGAAAGGGCCTCCAGCTTGGCCGCGTCCAGCCGGGTCAGCAGCAGGCCGGCGCCCGCCGCCTCGGCCAGGTCCAGGATCGTGGCGATCTGGGCCGCGGATTTCTCACCGCAATAGATCGCCTCGTCCTGCCCGATCCGGCCGCCGCGGCCGAAATCGAGGGTGACCTCGTCCCGGCTCATCCCGGCACCCCGACGAAGGCGCTGCCGACCCGGTACGGCGCGAAGGCCAGCGGCCGCGACGCGGCGGCGTCCGGCAGCACGGCACGGATCGACGCCTCCAGCGCCGCCGCCCCGGCCTCGCCCAGCCCGGCCAGACTGCCGGCGTCCAGCTCGACCACCAGCCCGGCGGCTCGGATTCGGCAGCGCACCGTCCGCGGCCGCAGGCGGCTGGCGACCAGTTGCTCCACGGCATCGATGGTGCGCAGCATCTCGGGCTCGATCGGGATCAGGGTCTCGACCCGGCTCGACAGGCAGGGCGAGGCCGGCAGCTCCGCCAGGTCGCCGAGGCCGAGGTCGCGCGCCAGGGCCCGCAGCCCGGCCTTGCCGATCCCGGCCTCGACATAGGGGTGGCGCACGCCATGCTCGCGCGCCGCGTCCAGCCCCGGCCGGTACTCGCCGAGATCGTCGAGATTGGTGCCGGAGACGATGGTGCCGGCGACCCGCCCGGCGATGGCGCCATACAGGTTGGTCTTGCAGAAGTAGCAGCGGTTCACCGGGTTCTCGCGATAGCGCGGATCGGCGAACTCGCCGGCATCGAGCACGGTCAGGGCCCAGCCCTCGCGCCCGGCCCAGTCGCGCACCCGCGCCGTCGCCAGCGGCGGCACCGCCGGGGACACGGCATGGACCATGGTCACGGCCCCGGGGCGCCGGCGATGCGCCAGCGCCGCCAGGGTCATGCTGTCGACACCGCCGCTGACCGCCACCGCGATGGGGCCAAGCCCGTCCAGCACATCCCCCAGCCGCATCCGATCCGCGCTCATGACTCGTCCACCGCTTTCTCCGCCGCCCGCCGCCGGGCCTGGCGCGCCGCATGCCCGTCCAGGTCAGCCACGTCATCCGCCTCGGCCTTGGCCGTGCGCCCGCCGGGCCGGTCGACCGCTTTGACCCGCACCGTCCGGCCGCCGGCCTCGACCTCGACCATGCGCCGCGGCAGCACCGCGCGGGCCTGGATGGAATGGCGCAGGCCGATCGTCGTGGTCTCGGCGAAGCACAGGCGCAGCACCTCGTCCCGCGCCTCCGGCCGCGCCAGCAGGCGGAGATGGGCCATCATCCGTCCCTTCTTGCCGAAGACCGGGGCCTGGACCACGTCCAGCACCGCCGGATGGGCCCGCAGGCGGTCCAGCGCCAGCGCCAGCTCCTCGCCCGACTGGTCGTCGATCTCGCACTCCACCACCAGCACCGCATCCGTGTCGAAGCCCGGCGCCTGCTCGACCGGGTCGAAGCGCAGCACCCGGACGCAGTTGCTGAGGCCGGGCAGGATGCGGGTGCCGAAGCCGATGCCGGTGCCGCCCAGGATCCGCGGCTGCGCCGGCCGGGCCATGTCGGCGCAGAGATGGCGCAGGATCGCGGCGCCGGTCGGGGTGACGCGCTCTCCGCCGACGCCGTCATCGATCACGGCGAAGCCCTGCAGCAGCAGCGCCGTGGCCGGCGCCGGCACCGGCAGCGGCCCATGCGCGCTGCGCACCCGGCCGGAGCCGAGCGGGACGGCGCCCACGGTCCAACGGGTCGCCCCGGCGGCAGCGATCAGATGCGCCGCCCCGACGATGTCGGCGATCGAATCCCAGGCCCCGACCTCGTGGAAGCTGACCGCCTCGACCGCCACGCCATGCACCCGCGCCTCGGCCTCGGCCAGGTGGCGGAAGATGGCGATGGCATGCCCGCGAACCGCGGGGTCGAGATCCGATGCCTCCAGCCCCTCGCGGATCCGGCGCCAGGCGACGTGGTCGTGCCCCCCTGCCCCGCCCGGTCGCTCGACCAGGAAGCGCCGTCCGGCCAGCACGCCGTCATTGTGCGGCGCCAGCCGGGCGGTGACGCCGGCCAGCAGCCCACCGGTCCGGGCCAGGCTGCCGTGCAGCCCGGCCTCGTGCTCGGGGAACAGGTCGAGCATCGCGGCGATGAACATGTCGCCCGCCAGGCCGCCGACCAGATCGAGATGCAGCTCCATGCCCGGACTGTTCCAGATTGCCGCCGGGTTCACAATGCGGCCGCCGTGGCGCCAGCCTTGCGCCGGGCCGCCGGCACTGCGATCCTGCCGGTCGCGAAGCGTGTGACGTGAAGGATGATATGAGCGGGGATTCCTCGGCTTTCGCTGCGATCAGGAAGGCCCCCAATCTCACCGCCGGCCTGGTCGAGACGCTGGAGGCGCAGATCACGTCCGGCGACCTCGGCCCCGGCCAGCGCCTGCCGACCGAACAGGCCATCGTCACCGCCACCGGGGTCAGCCGCACCGTGGTGCGCGAGGCCCTGGCCTCGCTGCGCGCCCGCGGCCTGATCACCACTCGCCAGGGCCTCGGCGCCTTCGTGGCCGAGACCGTGCCGGCCCGGTCCTTCGCCATCGATGCGGAGAAGCTGCAGTCGATCGGCGACGTGCTGCAGGTGCTGGAGCTGCGGCTGAGCATCGAGGTCGAGGCCGCGGCCCTGGCCGCCGAGCGGCGCGATCCGGAGCAGCTGGCGCGGATCGAGGCGGCGCAGGCGGCGTTCCTGGCCGCGATCTCGGCGCCGGGGGCCGATGCCGAGACCGTCGGGCTGGGCGAGGACCTGGCGGTCCACCGCGCCATCCTGGCCGCCACCGGCAACGCCTATTTCGCCCGGGTGTTCGACGTCTTCAATGTGGTCATCCCGCGCCAGCGCATCCCGGTCGCGGCTCTGTCGCAGGCCGAGCGCGAGCGGCATCTGCGCCGGGTCGGGCAGGAGCACGAGGCGATCCTGGCCGCGATCCGCGCCGGCGACGCCGCCGCCGCCCGCCGGGCGATGCGGGTCCACCTGGCCCGCGCCCGCGACCGCTATGCCGCCCTGCGGTCGGAGGCGAAGGCGGGCTGACGAACCCAAAGCCAAACGAGTCCCCCCTCCCCTCGCGGGAGGGGGATAGGGGGAGGGGGTTTTCGCCGTCGGGGCTCGCCTGAACTCCGTCGACCTAGCCGCCATGGCCAAGCCTGTTCCTTGCGCATTCGCGCGCGGACGCGCGCAGTCCCCTCCCCCTACCCCCCTCCCGCAAGGGGAGGGGGGACTGGAAGAGAGCGAACCTTCAGCCTGCATGGTAGGGGATGACGTACGGGCCTTCCGGGATGATCGCCACCGCGGGGTCGTTCGCGCGCGCCACGCTGGCGGCGATGGCGGCGTCGAGGTCGTCGACCAGCGCCGTGCCGGTGATGCCGCGCTCGGCCGCGCCGAGGCCGGTGGTGTAGAGCTCGACCCGGCCGAGGCGCAGCGATTTCAGCTGCATCTCGGTCTGCCATTCGTCGATCTCGGCCAGCGACTTCGCCGTCAGCGTCGCCAGGAACCGCTCTGGCCCGAGCTCGACCAGCCGGGTCTGGGCGTCGCGGAACTCCGGCGAGCCGAAGCCCTCCGAGCATTCCGAGGCGATGATCAGCGTGCCGCCCGGCGCCAGGATGTCGAGCGGCGTCACCATGCCCTTGATGGTCTGGTAATAGGTCTTGTCCAGCGGATAGCCGGCCGAGGACGTGACCACCGTCCTGAACTTGCGCGGCACCGGCACGCGGGTGGCGCCGCTGACGAAATCGACCGCCGCGGCGTGGCTGGCGATGATCTCGCCGAAGGTGACGCAGACCAGGTCGCGGTCCTCGTCCAGCACGGTGTTGAGGCCGTAGACCTCGCCCAGCATGCCGACGATCTGCAGCTGCTCCTCATGCAGCGGGTTGCCGACCAGGTTGCACTGAATCGCGAGCGGATCTTCCATGAACCGCGCCGAGT
>JAEKLZ010000349.1 GCA_019508225.1 Inquilinus limosus
TCCTTGTTCTGGCCGTATTTGAACAACGCGCAGCCGGTGGTCCAGAACACGGTCGAACCCTCGCCATTGGCGAATCTGGGCAAAGGACCGAGATGCAGTGCCTTGGGGTCGTCCCAGCTCGCTGCCATCCGCAACGGTGCATTGAAGTACTTGAAGTAGAGACCGACGCGCTGGGCGGCGAAGGCGACCTCGTCCGGAGTGCCGTTGACGCCCGCGTCCGATGCGCCTTCGAGCAGAATGTCGGGATTGGCGACGGCCATGATCTGCTTCATCAGCTTCAGCGCCTCGATCGCCGGCTCGCTGGTGAAGTCGAACAGGCCCTCCGGCGTATAGACATGGGGGCTCATGCTGTGCGCGATCGGCGCCAGCGAGCGCCAGCCGTGGCTGTCGAAGGTGGCCCCCCATGGCGCCGCCTGCTTGTCCACGATGGTCTTGGCCGACGTCAGGAGAATGCCAGCCCGTGCCGATGACATCCAGCACGAACGGCCAGCTGTAGAGCTTGCCGTCGATCGTGCATTCCTCGCGGATCGAGGGGATGAGATCATCGATCACGTCCTTCGGGATGTAGTTGTCCCATGGCTCGATCACATCGGCCTTGACCAGGGCCGACATCTCTACGAAGGGAGTCTGGCCGACATAGACATCCCAGGTGCTTTCCTTGTTTTTCGCCTCGGCGACGAAGCGTTCGATGCCGAATCCCTCGACCGGCGCGACCTGGTTGTTGATGCCCGGAAACCTGGCGTTCACGTCCGAGATCGCGGGGTGGAAATTCTGGATCCACTGGTAGACCGTGGGTGTCAGCGGGCGGTCCGCCGCATAGGCTGCGCCGATGCCCATCTTCGTGACGGCTCCGACGCCGGCCAGGCCCAGTCCCGCCGTCACACTTCGCGCAATGAAGTCGCGCCTGCCCATATTACTTAAATATTGAGGAGAAAACTCCCCCTCTCGGAGGAATTCATACCCCTTCCGGATTACCATTGAATGCCTCCCCGGTTCTGATATTTGTCCAACATTAAATTATTCCACGATTCTGGCGGCTGAGCAATGCGAGCGCCCTGCCCCTCTGGTCGTCGGCGCCGAGCGTTGACCCTGCCCGCCGATCGCGGGACGATACGGGTGAGACCGGCCAGGACAGAGCCCGCACGGCTTTGGGTGGGGCGTCTTGCAAGCGCCGTCAGACTTACGAGCCGAAAGGGCGAAGAGTGACCGGGTACGAGGCCGAAAAGCCAAGCGAAATCGCCTTTGGCGGCTTTCGGTTGCTGCCCGCACAACAGCTGCTGCTCGAAGGCGATAAACCGGTTCACCTCGGCAGCCGTGCCCGCGACATCCTGGTCGCCCTTCTGGAGCGGCCGGGCCAGGTCCTGAGCAAGCAGGAGCTGCTCGACCGCGTATGGCCAAACACCTTCGTGGAAGAGGGCAATCTGAAAGTCCATGTCGCGGCCCTGCGCCGCGCCCTCGGCGACGGACAGGCCGGGAAGCGCTTCATCGCCAACATCCCGGGACGCGGCTACAGCTTCGTAGCACCCGTCGATCGCGGTCTCGTGCTCGGCGATGTCGACCGGCAGATCGAGGCGATCGAGGCGCGGCAGGATCTGCCGATGCCGCTCACGCGCATGGTCGGCCGTTCCGACACGGTGGCCGCCCTCTCCGCGCAAATCACCCGTCAGCGCTTCGTCACCATCGTCGGCGCTGGCGGCATCGGCAAGACGACCGTCGCGGTCGCCGTCGCCGACACCCTGGCCGGCAGCTTCAAGGACGGTGTTCGCTTCGTCGACCTCGCCCCTCTCTCCGATGCACTGCTGGCGCCGGGCGCGCTGGCGACCGTCCTCGGGGTCGGCATGGGTTCGGACAAGCCGCTGTCGACCGTGATCTCCTTCCTGCGGGAAAAGCACCTGCTGATCGTGCTCGACAACTGCGAGCACCTCGTCGAAGCGGCCGCGAGGATGGCGGAGGACGTGCTGAAGGGAGCCCCGCGCGTCCATATCCTGGCGACGAGCCGGGAAGCCCTGCGATCCGAGGGCGAGCGCGTGCACCGGCTCGCGCCGCTGGCCTTTCCGCAGAGCGGCACCGAGCTCACGGCCGCCGAGGCCCTGGCGTTTCCCTCGGTTCAGCTCTTCGTCGAACGCGCCGCCGCATGCCTCGACGCCTTCGAGCTCGGCGACACCGAGGCCCCGCTGGTCGCCGAGATCTGCCGCCGCCTCGACGGAATCGCGCTGGCCATCGAGATCGTGGCGGGGCGGGTCGACACGTTCGGCATCGCCGGGCTCGCGGCACGGCTGGACGAGCGCTTCAGCCTGCTGCTGCGCGGTCGCCGCACCGCCCTGCCCCGCCATCAGACCCTGCACACGACGCTCGACTGGAGCTACGACCTGCTGCCGGAGCTGCAGCAGGTCGTGCTCCGCCGCCTGGCCGTGTTCGCCGGCATGTTCACGATGGAATCGGCGAGCGCCGTCCTGGCCGACGGCGATACGCCTCCGTCCGAGATCGTCGATGCGATCGCCGATCTGATCGCCAAATCCCTGGTCACGGCCAGCCTGGATGCGGCCGTGGCGCTCTACCGCCTGCTCGACACCACCCGGGCCTATGCGCTGGTCAAGCTCGACGAATGCGGCGAACGAGGCCGGTTCGCCCAGCGCCACGCCGAGCACTATCGGGCTTTGCTCGAACAGGCTTATGGGGAATGGGAGCGCGAGCCCGCAACCGATTGGCTCCCACGGTACCGGCACAACATCGACAATGTCAGAGCCGCGCTCGACTGGACCTTTTCGCCCATCGGCGATGTGGCCACGGGCGTCGCATTGACGGTTCTCGCCATCCCGCTCTGGTTTCATCTTTCGCTCACCAGGGAATGCGAGGAACGGGTCGACCGCGCCCTGGCGGCGCCCGAGACCAGCCGGACTCTGGACCAGGAGATGCGCCTGCACGCGGCGCGCGCCTGGTCCTTGATGCAGACGAAGGGCCTGGGGTCGGAGACCATGGCTGCATGGCACCGGGCTCTCGAAACCTCCGAACGGCAGGAGAATCGCGACTACCAGTTGCGAGCCCTGTGGGGCCTGTGGGCCGGCTTGCTGAACAAGGGCGAGTTCCGCGAGGCGCTGGCGCTCGCACGGAGGTTTTCCGAGCTTGCCGCCGGCGCGGGCGACAAGCTCGGCATCCTGGTCGGAGACCGGATGGTCGGCTATATCCTGCATCTTCTGGGCGACCAGGCCGAGGCGCGCCACACCATCGAACGCATGCTGGGCAGATACGAGGTTCCGGTCATCGGCGCCCAGCTGAACCGTTTTGTCTTCGACCAACGCGCAATGGCCCGATGCTTTCTGGCGCGGATTCTGTGGCTGCAGGGCCGGCCGAAGCAGGCCGTGCTCCTGGTCAAGAGCATTGTCGACGGCGCCGCCTCTGGGAACGATCCCCTCACCCTTTGCCAGGTCCTGGTTCACGCCGCCTGCCCCGTGGCCCTGTTCGTCGGCGATCTGCCGCTGGTCGAGCACTATGTCTCGATGCTGATCGACAACGCGGCCGAAGGGCTCGGTTTCTGGCAAGGCTGGGGCCGGTGCTTCCGAGGCGTCCTGCTCATCGAGCGCGGTGACCTCGATGGCGGGCTGGCCGAACTCGAGGCCGCCCTGGCGGAGTTCCGCGAGATCCAGTACGGCGTCTATTACATCGTCTTCCAGAGCGAGTTCGCCTCCGCCCTCGGGCGGGCCGGAAACATCGTCGAGGGATTGGCGGCGATCGACGAAGCCCTGGCGCGATCCGAGCAGAATGACGAGCGATGGTATTTCGCCGAGATCCTCAGGATCAAAGGCGAGCTGATCCTGTCCCACGGTGCGCCCGATGGGCAACGCGAGGCCGAGCTGTACTATCACCGATCGCTCGAATGGGCCCGCCGGCAGCAGACGATCGCGTGGGAGTTGCGGACCGCGACGAGCCTCGCGCGGCTGTGGAAGGATCAGAATCGGGCCGGCGAGGCGCTCGCGCTGCTGGCGCCTATCTACGATCGCTTCGCCGAAGGGCAGGACACGCACGATCTCATGGTCGCGCAGGAGCTGCTGCAGGAGCTCCGGGCAAGCAGCTGATACCGCCGATACCGGTCTCGGACTCACCATCTGTCGACTGGTTCGCGGTCGACGTGCAGCACCTTGCCGGTAATCTGCGGCGCCTCGGTCAGGAAGACGACGGCATCGATGAGCTCCTTCGACATGGAAGGGCCGTGCGTCGCCGGCAGCGTCTCGAGCAGGATTTCCTGATTGGCCGTTCGAGACGGCATGGCATCGATGCCGGGGGCCACGACATTGACGCGAATTCCATCCCGCGCGTGCTCCATCGCGATGGTCTTGGAGGCCGCCTCAACACCGCTCGAGGTGATGATCGCGACAGATGCATTGACGCCGGGGCTGGCCTGGCCACCCGCTGGGGAGGTGATGGTGACGATGCTTCCGCCGGTCCCCTGCGCCAGCATCTGCCGGACGACCAGCTGGGTGAGGTGCAGAAACCCGTCGAGGTTCGTCGACACGAGATGGCGGTAGTCCTCGACCGTGTAGTCGATGAACGGCTTCGTGAAGAAGATCCCCGCGCCGTTGATCAATGCGTCGATCCTTCCGAAGCGCGCCACCGCGGTCTTGGCGACGATCCTGGCCGTGTCCGGATCCGCGATATCCCCGGCGACGCAGGCCAGCCGGTCCGACCGCAGGTTTCCTGCAGACCGGCCGATCTCCGAAGACGTCGCGACGACGTTGTAGCCGCGATCGAGAAAGGTGCCGACGAGGCTCGCGCCGATCTCCTCCGACGCGCCGGTGATGACGATCGTCCGATCGAGATCCATTTCACCCTCCGCCTGCCGTATGCCGGACCGCGTCCACGACCTCGCGGGTGAACCGCGCGTCGCCTGGTTCGATGTCTCCGGACAATCGCGTGGTCACCTCCTGGAACACCCAGCTATTGCCGTCGGGATCGCTGAAGGAGGCGTATGAGGCGTAGCTCTTGCGCTGCGGATTCGGGCCGGCGGCCACGCCCCTTCCATCGGCATGATGGAACACGCCGCCGATATCGTGGAA
>JAEKLZ010000225.1 GCA_019508225.1 Inquilinus limosus
CGGGGCCCAGTTCGGCCTCGGCCGTGCGCAGGTGGTCGATCTCCTCCAGGTTGATGTCGCGGATGATGGCGCCGACCCCGTCATCCTTGCCGGCGAGGAAATGCAGCTGGTCGCCGAGATGGCGGTGCACCGCGGCCTCCACCGCGGCGGTGCAGATCCAGACCGTCCGTCGGCCCGCCAGTGCGGTGGCGAAGCCGAGGACGAAGCCGCCCAGGCTCCACAGCTGCATCACCCGGCAGGGGCGCGAGCCGCGGGTCGGCATGGCGCCTCGGAACAGGCGGCAGTGCCGGATCTCGTCGGCGCGCATCTTCTCCAGGCGCGGCGCCAGATCCGGCCATAGCCAACGGGCGACGGCGATCTGCGCGCCATAGATCCGGATCGCGCCGTATTCGCCGGCATGGTTGACCCGCAGGATCCGGGCGATGGTCAGCCGGTCGCGGCCGGCGACATCGGCGGCCGGGCTGGCGGCGACGGCGGTGTCCAGCGACGGATCAGCCATGGTGTTCAGGTCCCTCGCGGCTTGGCCCGCGCCGTGGCCGGTGCAGCCAGCGGGTCGTCGGGCCAGGGGTGGCGCGGGTAGCGGCCGCGCATGTCCTTACGCACCTCGGCATAGCTGCCGGCCCAGAAGCCGGCGAGGTCGCGGGTGACCTGCAGCGGCCGGCCGGCCGGCGACAGCAGATGGATCGCCACCGGCACCCTTCCGTTGCCGACGCGCGGCGTCTCTGCCTGGCCGAACATCTCCTGCAGTTTGACCGCCAGCACCGGCTGGGCCGGGTCGGCATAGTCCAGGGCCGCGCGGCGGCCGCTGGGAATCGGGATCGCCGCCGGCGCCAGGGCGTCCAGCGCGCGCTGCCGCTCCCAGCCCAGCGCCGTCGACAGGATCTGGGCCAGGTCGAGGCGGTCGAGGTCGGTGCGCCGCCGCATCCCGTTGAGATGCGGCCCCAGCCAGTCCGCCAGCGTCTCGGTCAGCGCGGCATCCGACCAGTCGGGCCAGGCCTCGCCCTCCAGCGCCCGGGCGAAGCCGGCGCGCCGGCGCAGCGCCACGGCACCGTCGCGCCAGGGCAGGGCGTCGAGGCCGAGCCGCCGCACCCCCTCCAGCAGCGTCGCCGTGACGGCCGCGGGATCCGGATTCGGCAGCGCCGCATCGGCCAGCACCAGCGCCCCCAGCCGGCGCTGGCGGCGGGCGGCGACGGCCTGCTCGGTCGCGTCCCAGGCGACGGTCTCGACCCAGGCGATGCGGTCGCCCAGCACCGCCTCGAGCGTCGCGTCGTCCAGCGGCGCGGCGGCGAGGATGCGGGCCTCGCGCCCGGCATCGTCCGTCTCGGCGATGGCCAGATAGTCGGCGCCGGCCAGCGGGTCGCTGTCCCGCAGGGCCGCGCCGCGGCCATTGGCCAGCAGGAAGCTGCCGCGCCCGCCGGGGCGGCGCCTGGCCACGCGGTCGGGATAGGCCAGGGCCAGCAGGGCGCCGGCATCCCCCGCCCCGCCGCCGGGGCCGAGGCCGAAACGCCGGGCGATGTCGCGCGCCGCCTCGCGCAGCCGGGCGACCGCCGGGTCGCCGCGATCGCGATGCAGCAGCTCGATCGAGCTGCGCAGATCGGTCTCCGGCGAGGGGCGGCGGCCTTCCAGGATTGCCGCCAGCTCCGCCGCCGTGCCGCCGACGCCTTCGGCCTTGGCGCGCAGGACCATATGGGCCAGGCGCGGGTGCAGCGGCAGCCGGGCCATCGCCTTGCCATGGGCCGTCGGCCGGCCGTCCGCGTCGATGGCGCCGAGATCGGCCAGCAGGGTCCGCGCCTGGGCCAGCGCTGCGGCCGGCGGCGGGTCCAGCCAGGCCAGGTCGCTGCCCCAGAGCGCGAGCTCCAGCGCCAGCGGCGCCAGGTCGGCGACCAGGATCTCCGGCGGGTCGAACGGCGCCATGGCACCCTCGCCGGCCTTGGCCCACAGGCGCCAGCACACGCCCGGCTCCGTTCGCCCGGCGCGGCCGCGGCGCTGGTCGGCAGCGGCGCGGGCGATGGTCACCGTCTCCAGCCGGCTCATGCCGGTGCGCGGGTCGAAGCGCGGCGCCCGGGCCAGGCCGCTGTCGATCACCACCCGCACGCCCTCGATGGTCAGGCTGGTCTCGGCGATGTTGGTGGCCACCATAGAGCGGCGTCACCGTCACGCCGTCGCCGAGGCCGGACAGCTTCGCCTGCACCCGCCGGATCTCGCGGGCGCCGGGCAGGAACACCAGCAGGCTGCCCGTCTCCTCCGCCAGCGCGTCGCGCACCGCCCGGGCGACCGAATCCTCGATCGCCTCGCCGGGGCGGGCCGGGCGATGATGCGTTTCGACCGGGTACGCCCGGCCCTCGGAGGTAACGACCGGCGCGTCGCCCAGTAGGCGCGCCACCGGTTCGCCATCCAGCGTCGCCGACATCACCAGCAGGCGCAGGTCGCCGCGCAGCTCGGCGGTCTCCAGCGCCAGGGCCAGGCCCAGATCGGCGTTCAGGCTGCGCTCGTGGAACTCGTCGAAGATCACCGCGCCGACGCCCTCCAGCGCCGGGTCGTCCTGCAGCATCCGGGTCAGGATGCCTTCGGTCACCACCTCGATCCGGGTGGTCGGGCCGATCTTGCGGTCCATGCGGATGCGGTAGCCGACGGTGTCGCCGGCCTTCTCGCCCAGCAGCGAGGCCATGTGCCCGGCGGCGGCGCGGGCGGCGATCCGCCGCGGCTCCAGCATCACCACCTTGCCGGCGCCCAGCCAGGGCTCGCCCAGCAGCGCCAACGGCACCCGCGTGGTCTTGCCGGCGCCGGGCGGCGCCTGCAGCACGGCGCGGCCGTGCCCGGCCAAGGCGGCGCGCAGCGGCGGCAGGACCGCGTCGATCGGGAGAGGGGGGAGAGGCTGTCTCACGCGGTGAAGGGCCAGACGATCGGGATCAGGAGAACCGAGACGACGATGATGATGGCGTCGAGCGGCAGGCCGACGCGCCAGAAGTCCGACACCTCATAGCCGCCCGGGCCCATGATGAGGGTGTTGTTCTGGTGGCCGAACGGGGTCAGGAAGTCGCAGCTGGCGCCGATCGCCACGGCGATCAGGAACGGGTCGGGGCTGAGGCCGAGCTGCTGGGCGATGCCGATCACGATCGGCGCCATGATCACCACGGTCGCGGCGTTGTTCAGCATCGGGGTGACGGCCATGGTCGCGGCCAGCACCACGGCCAGGACCGCCGTGCCGGTGGTCTCCAGCGCGCCGCCCACCGGGATCATGGCGCCCAGCAGCACGACCACCGGCCAGTCGATCGCGGTGTAGAGGTCGCGCAGCGGGATGGCGCGGGCGGCCAGCATGCCCATCACCGCCAAAGCGAAGGCGATGGTGGCCGGGACATGGCCGGTCGCGGTGGCGGCGATGGCGGCGACGAACAGGGCCAGCGGCAGCCACAGGTTGCGGCTGCGCAGGGTCAGCCGGCGCTGGGCCAGCGGCAGGCAGCCCAGCGCCTGCAGCGTGTCCGGCAGGGTGTCGGCGTCGCCCTGCAGCAGCAGCACGTCGCCGGCCTCGATGGCGATGTCGCGCAGCCGCCGCTTCACCGGATGGCCGTGCCGCGACACCGCCAGCAGGTTCACCCCGTGGCGGCGGCGCAGGTCGAGATCGGCCGGGCTGGCGCCCCGGATCCAGGCATTGGCCGGCACCACCGCCTCGGCGGTGACCAGGTCGCCCAGCCCGCCGGCCTCGGGCGGATGCTCGGCCGCCAGGGTGATGTCGCCATCGCCCAGCGCCTGCTCCAGCGCCTGGGTGTCGGCCTGCACCATCAGCAGGTCGCCGGGCGCCAGATGTTCCAGCCGGATCAGCCCGGCAACGCGGCGCTTGCCGCGGACGATGCCGAGCACGACGATCCGGCCCTTCTGCGCCTCCTCGAAGGCCATCACCGAGCGCCCGGCCATCTTCGACTTCGAGGTGACCTCGACCTCGGTGGCGTAGCGGCTGATCTCGAAGCTCTCCTCCTCCGCCCGCCGGCCGCGGCGGGTGGACGGGATCAGCCGCCAACCGACCAGCAGCATGTAGGCGAGGCCGGCGGCGGTCAGCGCCAGGCCGACCGGGGCGAAGTCGAACAGGTGGTACGGCTCGCCCATCGCCTTCTCGCGGAAGGCCGAGATCAGCAGGTTCGGCGGCGTGCCGATCAGGGTGACGGTGCCGCCCAGAAGCGTGGCGAAGGACAGCGGCATCAGGATCGCCGAGGGCGAATAGCCGGCGCCGCGGGCGCCCTGGATCGCCACCGGCAGCACCAGCGCCAGCGCCCCGACATTGTTCATGAAGGCCGAGAGCAGGGCGCCGAAGCCGCACAGCACCGCCATCTGGGCGAAGCGGCCGCCGGCGACGCGCGCCAGGGCGGCGACCATGCGGTCGACCGCGCCGGACAGGGCCAGTGCCCGGCCGATCACCAGCACCGCGGCGACGGTGATCACGGCGGGGTTGCCGAAGCCGGAGAAAGCGTCGTCGGCCTCGACCAGCCCCAGCAGCACCGCGGCCAGCAGCGCCCCGACCGCCACCAGGTCGAAGCGGATGCGGTTCCACACGAACAAGGCCAGCGTCGCGGCCAGCAGGGCGACGATCGCGATCTGGTCCTGGGTCATCCGGTCTCTGGTCCGTGCGGCGGTCTCGGGATCCTGTCTACACCCCGGCGCGCCGAATCGTGCCCGTCCGTCGCGGCGGCCGTTGCTGTGCCGGCGTCGACCGTCAGTAGCCGAGCGTCACCATCGAGTAGATGTCGGTGCCCATCTCGACCGCCTGCAGGCCGGGGTTCCGGCGGCCGCCCGAGACGGTGCCGCGCACCACCAGCGGCCGGCCGGGGGCCAGGCGGCTGCGGTCCGGGTCCATCGCCGCGGCGAGGGCCGGCGAGAAGCGGATCACGGTCTTGTCCTTCAGGATCGCGCCTTCGGGGCGGCCGGAGGCATCCGTCAGCACGAAGTCGATCAGGCCGCTCTTCTCGGTCAGCATCGGCTGGGCCGGGACATAGACCGTGGTGGCGGCGGGCGCGGAGACCACCACGGCGGGCGCCTGGGCCACCACCACCGGCGCCGCCCGGGCCGGGGCTACGGACGCCGGCTGAGTCACGCGCGGCTGGACCATGCGCGCCGGCTCGACCATGCGGGGCTGGGCCGCCGCGACCGTCACCGGCGGAGCCGCGCCGACCACCGGCCGTGGCGGGGCCGCGGCCGCCCGGGGCGGGGCATAGGTGACGGCCGGGGCGGGCGCGGCGATGACGGGCGCTGCCGCGGCGACGACCGGCGGTGGCGCGACGACGGTGCGCGGCGGGGCGTAGGTCACGGCCGGCGGGGGCGGCGCCACCGGCGCGGGCGCGGCGGCGATCACCCGCGGCGCGGTGTAGGCCGGCGGCGCCGGCTGCGGCTCGGGCAGGGGGGCGGTCGCGACCGGCACGGGCCGCTGCGCGGTCTCGGGCTCGGTCGGATAGGCCCAGGGAGTGACATCGGTGCAGGCCGCCAGACCGATCGCGGCGACGGTCGCCGCCATCACCATCCGGCACACGCTCTCTCTCATCTCGAACGCCCTCACTGCTCTCGGCCGCCGGTCGGTGCTGTGCCGGCTTCAATACGCAAGTATGACTCTGATTTCTCATAAACAGGTGTGAAACAATCGGATACCGAAAACCATCGCCCCTTGTGAGGAAGGGGGCGCCATGCGTGGAACCGGCTTGCACCCCCGGGATGCGGCGGGTAGAGGACGCGATCCACCGTTTGTCCGCCTTGTGTTTCCCTGCCCCTGGAGTCCGATCATGTCCGACAGCGTCGAGAGCGTCCGCGCCCCGCACGACGATGCCGACAACCCGCTGAAGACGCCGCGGCTGGAGAAACTGCGGGCGCTGCGGGCGAAGGGGATCGACCCCTACCCCTATCACTACGAGAAGACGGCCGACGCCGCCGGGCTGCAGGCGCGCTATGCCGAGCTGCAGGCCGAGGCGGAGAAGCCGGAGGATGTGGTCCGCATCGCCGGCCGCATCCGGGCCTACCGCAACAGCGGCATGTTCATCGACCTGCACGACGCCGGCGGCAAGATCCAGGTGTTCTGCCACAAGGACTATGCCGACCCGGCGACGCTGGAGCTGGTCGGGCTGCTCGACATCGGCGACCTGATCGGCGTCGAGGGCTTCATCCGCCGCACCAAGCGCGGCGAGCTGACCATCAACGTCCGGCACGTCACGCTGCTGGCCAAGACGCTGCTGCCGCTGCCGGAGAAGTATCACGGCCTGACCGATGTCGAGGCTCGCTACCGCCAGCGCTATCTCGACCTGATCATGAGCGAGGAGAGCCGCGAGACCTTCCGCGCCCGCAGCCGGATCGTCAGCGACATCCGCCGCCTGCTGGAGGATCGCGGCTTCCTCGAGGTCGAGACGCCGATGCTGCACCCGATCCTGGGCGGCGCCTCGGCCAAGCCGTTCGTGACGCATCACAACACGCTCGACATGGACCTGTACCTGCGCATCGCGCCGGAGCTGTACCTGAAGCGGCTGATCGTCGGCGGCGTGTCGGAGCGGGTGTTCGAGATCAACCGCAACTTCCGCAACGAGGGCATCTCGACCCGGCACAATCCCGAGTTCACGATGCTCGAGCTGTACCAGGCCTATGCCGACTACACCGACATGATGGCGCTGGCCGAGGACATCTTCGCGGCGGCGGCGAAGGCTGCGACCGGCGGCACCACGGTGACCTTCGGCGAGCATTCGATCGAGTTCGGCGGCCAGTACCGCCGCGCCCCGATGACCGAGCTGGTGCGCGAGGCGACCGGCGTCGACTTCCTGCAGATCGAGGGCGCCGAGGCGGCGCGGGAGGCGGCGAAGGGCCTGCAGCTCAAGGTCTCCGGCAAGGAGAATTGGGGCCAGGTGGTGGAGCTGGTGTTCGGCGAGACGGTCGAGCACACGCTGATCCAGCCGACCCATGTCACCGACATGCCGAAGGAGATCTCGCCGCTGGCCAAGGCGCATCGCAGCGACCCGCGCCTGACCGAGCGGTTCGAGACCTATGCCAATGGCTGGGAGATCGCCAACGCCTTCTCCGAGCTCAGCGACCCGCAGGACCAGTATGAGCGCTTCGCCGCCCAGGTGGCGGCGCGCGACGCCGGCGACGACGAGGCCCAGATGATGGACCGCGACTACGTCACCGCGCTGGAATACGGCCTGCCGCCGAGCGGCGGCATGGGCATCGGCATCGACCGGCTGGTGATGCTGGTGACCAACTCGGCCTCGATCCGCGACGTCATCCTGTTCCCGACCCTGCGGCCGCGGAAGTAGGGGGGCCCTCCTTCTCTTCAGAGGTGGACAAGGCTCCGAGCGGAGCGGCTTTCACGTGGCCTCTCCCGACCATCGCCATTTGAGCTGACCCATCCCTTCCATCCTCCCCCTCTCCTTTGCGGGAGGGGGGCAGGGGGAGGGGGTTGGTGCAGCCGGGGCCGGTGTCGCCTGCATATCATCCGGCCACGCCCTTTCGCGGCGGACCGCGCGCAGACCCCTCCCCCTACCCCCTCCCGCAAGGGGAGGGGGAGTGTGGAAGGCTGGGCAGGGCGGTGTTTGGTAAGAGGGGTGGAGGCGCGGCGCTCAGCTGCTGTCCGGTCTCGATGGCCTCGGCATGGCCCGGCCGGCGGCGGACTCGTCCGGCTCCACGGACCAGCCCTCCATGGGCTCGTGACTGGCAGCCTCGGCGGTCTCCGCCGGCGCGCCGTCAGCGGTCGCCATCTCAGTCCCCTCGCCACAACCCTGCGGCAGCGGGATCCCGGGCGGCGGGCGGCCGAGCTTGCGGCAGACCGCCTGGACGAACGCCTCCGGCGACAGGGTGTCGAGCTGCATGTCCAGGATCTCGTCCTCGACCAGCTTTTCCCACACCACCGACCGGAGATGCTCGGCGCCCTCGCCATCCAGGGGCGTCGCGATCGCCTTGACGACGGTGTCGGCGATCTGCTCCCGCTTCTGTCGGCGGCGCTGCTGCTCGCCCGAGGCCTCGCGCTCGCCCCGGCGCAGCAGATAATCGGTGCGGATCCGCTCGGCCATGGCGACCGACAGCCGCAGCGAACGGGACAGCCGCGACTGGATCAGCCCGAAATCGAGCGGCGAGTCCGACGACGCCCTTTCCTGCTGCCGCTCGGTCATCCGCTTGACGCGCATGTCCATCTCGGCCGCCTCGCGCACCAGATGCAGCGCCCAGACGGTCCACAGCATGTCGGGATCGGTCGGCCGGGTCGGTTCGGAGCTGGTCTGGGCCATGTCCATGGAACATAGCATGAACATTATTCGAGGTTAAGGCTATAGCGATCTCATTCTCTACGATGAATCAACGTGTTGCCTCTCCCGCAAGCGGGAGAGGCAATACATTCGCTCTTCTCTTGATCAGCCCGCCTTCCGCCGTGGCGTGCGGGCGGCCGGGGCCTTGCGCTTGGCCTTGGTCGCGGACGTGCTCTTCGCTGCCGTCTTGCGGCCGGACTTGCCCGAAACCCCGGCACTCTCGCGCAAAGCGGCCATCAGGTCGATGACCTGGCCGCGCTTCGGCGCCGCCGGCGGCTTGATCGTCTCGCCGCGCTGCTTGGCCCGGATCAGCTCCATCAGCGCGGTCTCGTAGCGGTCCTCGAACTTGTCCGGCTCGAACTTGCCCTTCTTCTGGCCGATGATGTGCTTGGCCAGGTCCAGCATCTCGCCGGCGATCTTGATGGTCGGGATGTCGTTGAAGGCCTGGGCCTCGTCGCGCATCTCGTATTCGAAGTGCAGCAGGTTGGCCAGGAAGCCCGGCCCCTCCGGGCACAGCATCACCACCCGGTCGCGCCGGAACAGCACGGTGCGGCCGATGCCGACCGCGCCCGCCTTCTCGCAGGCCGCCCGGATCACCGCGAAGGCCTCGGCTCCCACCCCATCGGCCGGGGCCAGGTAATAGGGCCGCTCGATGGCGACGCGGTCGACCTGGTCGCGCGGCACGAAGCTCTCGATCTCGATGGTCTTGGTGCTGTCGGGGATCGCGGCCTCGATCTCCTCCTCGGTCAGCACGACATAGCGGTCGGTGTCGACCTCGTAGCCTTTCACCTGCTGGTCGCGTTCCACCGGTTTGCCGGTCTCGGCATCGACGAACAGGCGCTTCAGCCGGTGGCCGGTGCGGCGGTTGACCATGTTGAAATGGATCTCGTCGCCCTCGCCGACGGCGGTGTACAGCCCCACCGGGCAGGACAGGAAGCCCAACTTCAACGTGCCTTTCCAGGTCGCGCGCGGCGCCATCTCGTCCTCGGCAGCGGATCGGTCCCGGAAGGAACGGCCGGGCGCCGCATCAGGTTCCTGAATCACTGTTTCTTCGCAAGGCTTCGCCGATGCCGCTGTTCCCGACCTGGCCCGACCTTTTGCTGCGGCTGGCGCTGGCCACCATCGCCGGCGCGATCATCGGCTGGGACCGGGGCGCGCATGGCCGGCCGGCCGGGCTGCGCACGCATCTGCTGGTCTGTCTGGCCGCCGCCTTCTCGATGGTGCTGGCCAACCTCCTGCTCGACACCACCGGCAAGACCGGCGATTCCTTCGTCCAGATGGATGTGATGCGCCTGCCGCTCGGCATCCTGTCCGGCATCGGCTTCATCGGCGGCGGCGCCATCCTGCAGCGCGGCAACCTGGTGCTGGGCGTGACCACGGCGGCGACGCTGTGGTTCGTCACGGTGATGGGCCTCTGCTTCGGCGCCGGGGAGCTGATCCTGGGCGGCATCGCCTTCGGCATCGGCCTGGTCGTGCTGTCGGGTCTGAAATGGCTGGAGGACCGGGTTAGGCAGCAGCGCAAGGCGCGGCTGAGCCTGACCGTGGAGCAGGAGCGGCTGGGCGCCCGCGAGATCGAGACGGCGCTGGAGCAGGCAGGCTTCCGCATCGTCGCCAGCTCGATCACCGTGCAGCCCGCGGCCGGGATCCGGACCCTGCGCTACGATGTGTTCTGGCGCGGCTACCTGGCCGAGAACGGCGTGCCGCCGGCCGTGGAAAAGCTGTTGGCCGCGCCCGGGGTCCGCGAGGGCGACTGGGCGCCACGCTAAAGCGATCTTCCGGAACCGCCTCGTCGCGCGCATCGTTCCCCAAGGCGACGCAACTTTCGGGCGAAGGTGATGGCCAAGGACAGCCTGTCGACCTACCGGCGCAAGCGCGACTTCGAGAAGACGGCCGAACCCAGCGGCGCCGCCGGCGTGGCGGCGTCCAACCGGCTGCGCTTCGTCATCCAGAAGCATGCGGCGACCCGCCTGCATTACGATTTGCGTCTGGAGCTCGACGGCGTGTTCAAGTCCTGGGCGGTGACCAAGGGGCCGTCGCTCGACCCGCATGACAAGCGCCTGGCGGTCGAGGTCGAGGACCATCCGCTGGCCTATGGCGATTTCGAGGGCACGATCCCCAAGGGCCAGTATGGCGGCGGCTCGGTCCAGCTGGTGCGGCTGAAGCGGGACCGCACCCGTGGCAAGCGCAGCAACTGGCTGCTGATCAAGCATCGCGACGAGCACGCGGTCGAGGCCGACGGCGACGCGGTTCTGGCCGAGGACCGGTCCGTCGCCTCCGGCCGCGCCATGGCCGAGATCGCGGCCGGGCGAGGCCGCGGCCCGAAGCCCTTCATGCTGGGCGGCCGGAAGACGGTGCGGGCGGACGCGGTCTGGGACTCCGCCGCCAAGCCGGAGGCGGCGGCGGCCAAGACGCTGGCGCCACGCCGCCGGGCCGCGAAATCCGCCTCGGCGATGCCGGACTTCATTCCGCCGGAGCTGTGCGTGTCGGTCGACCGGCCGCCCGGCGGATCAGGCTGGGCGCATGAGATCAAATTCGACGGCTATCGCCTGCAGCTGCGGGTCGAGGGCGGCGCGGCCACGCTGAAGACGCGCAAGGGACTGGACTGGACCCATCGCTTCCAGGCCATCGGCGATGCCGCCAAGGGCTGGCCGGACGGTATCATCGACGGCGAGGCGGTGGCGCTGGACGAGCATGGCCATCCGAACTTCCCCGCCCTGCAGGTGGCGCTGTCGGAAGGGCGCAGCCGCGACCTGATCTTCTTCGCCTTCGACCTGCTGCATGAGGGCGACCGCGACTGGCGGCCCGAGCCGCTGTCGCAGCGCAAGGCGCGGCTGCGCGAATTGCTGGAGACGCAGGGCTGCGACGCCACCTCGACCATCCGCTATGTCGATCATTTCGAGGAGGCGGGAGAGGCGGTGCTGCGCTCCGCCTGCCAGCTGCATCTCGAAGGCATCATCTCCAAGCGGCTCGACGCCGCCTACCAGTCCGGCCGCAGCGACCGTTGGACCAAGGCCAAGTGCCGCGGCGGCGAGGAGGTGGTGATCGGCGGCTGGTCGACCACCGGCAACCGCTTCCGCTCACTGCTCGTCGGCGTCCATCGCGGCGACCACCTGGTCCATATCGGCCGGGTCGGCACCGGCTACGGCGCCGCCAAGGTGGAGCGGCTGCTGCCGCGGCTGAAGGCGGTCGAGACGGACAAATCCCCCTTCACCGGCCCCGGCGCGCCGCGGAAGGAGCGGAACGTGCATTGGGCCCGGCCGGAGCTGGTGGCCGAGATCGAATTCGCCGGCTGGACCGGCTCCGGCATGGTCCGCCAGGCCTCGTTCAAGGGGCTGCGCGAGGACAAGCCGGCGGAGGAGGTCGAGGCCGAGACCCCGGCGCCGGCCGCCGAGACCGAGCTGGCGGAGCCGGCTCCCGCCAAATCATCCAGGGCGGCCAGGCCGGCGCCGCGCCGTACCGGCGGCAAGGCGACGGTGATGGGTGTGGCCCTGTCCAAGGCCGACAAGGCGCTGTGGCCCGATGCCGGCGACGGCGAGCCGGTGACCAAGCACAACCTGGCGCAGTATCTGGAGGCGGTCGGCCCCTGGATGCTGCCGCACATCAAGGGCCGGCCCTGCTCGGTGCTGCGCGCGCCGGACGGGATCGGCGGCCAGATCTTCTTCCAGCGCCACGCCATGCCCGGCACGTCCAGCCTGATCTCGCTGGTCAAGGTGGCGGGCGACCGCAAGCCGTACATCCAGATCGACCGGATCGAAGGGCTGGCGGCGGTGGCGCAGTCCGGCGGGCTGGAGCTGCATCCCTGGAACTGCTGGCCGGGGGTGCCCGACCGCCCCGGCCGGCTGGTGTTCGACCTCGACCCCGGCCCCGGCCTCGGCTTCGACGCGGTGATCGAGGCGGCGCGCGAGCTGAAGGACCGGCTGGAGGCGGTCGGCCTCGTGCCCTTCTGCAAGACCACCGGCGGCAAGGGGCTGCATGTGGTGACGCCGCTGGCCGCGCCGCGCGCCGGCGGCCCGGACTGGGCGACGGCCAAGGGCTTCGCCAAGGAGGTCTGTGTGCGCCTGGCCGCCGACAGGCCGGACCGCTACGTGGTCAACATGGCGAAGAACAAGCGCCAGGGCCGGATCTTCCTCGACTACCTGCGCAACGACCGGATGTCGACCGCGGTGGCGCCGCTGTCGCCGCGCGCCCGCCCGGGGGCGACGGTGTCGATGCCGCTGACCTGGGACCAGGTGCGCAAGGGGCTCGACCCCAAGCGCTACACGCTGCGCACCGCGCCGGCCCTGCTGGCGAAGGGCTCCGCCTGGGACGGTTACGACGATGCCGCCCGGCCGCTCGCCGACGCGATCCGGCGCCTGGAACGCAAGGCGGCGGCCTGAGAGATCGGAATCTTGTCGGCTGCCGCAGAGTCTATAAAATCTGCTATCATCGGATACCGCGCAGCGCATGGTGCGGCGTCACGATTTCAGAACCTGTGAATCGGCGTCGAGATCCATATATGCGCAGTGTCTGCTGTATTTCTGCGCTGACGGCCAGGACTGATACCTTTCGCCGCAAAGGCGATCGCTGCAAGATTGTCGCATCGGCCGGAGAATTTTAGTATAGGGCCCTGAGCCTTGTATCTCGATGAAGAATGAACAAAAATTGTGCAGCATGCCAAGGCAATAGATGGCAATAAGATAAATTATTATCAATATTACCGACGCAATGAGCAGACGAATTACTGGTTGCGCTGCAGCATGAACGATGTCAAAAAGATGAGGTGGCCTGCGGCCGACTAACCCCAAGGCAAGGCGTTCAGCCTGCCGGGCGCATGGTGCTTCGACGCCCCTGCGCCTGTTCCGGGACCAGATCCCGGGGAAGCGGTCGCGCGATATCGGTCTGTCCCGGCTTGTCCGGACGGCCGGTGGGTGGCCGTTTGCGTGAGTGAAGGGGAATCAGGATGGAAACGAGCGACCGCCGGCGTCCCAGTCCGAGACACGACGCCCCGTAGCGCCGACTTCCGCGCTTTCCAGAGATGACGGCCACTCACCCGCCCGGCCAAGGTCCGGCGGGACGTGGAAACCTTTGTCCGCGCTCCGCCGGACTCCTGGAAAGCTGCCCGAGACCCCTTCTCCAACCGTTTCCTGGAGGGGCCCAGTGGATAAACACCACAAGGACATGATCGCGGCGCTGAAGCTGGCGTCGGGCGATGAAGTCCTCGTTCCGGACTACCTGTTCGAAGCCCTGTCGAATGCCCTGGCCAAGGCCAGGATCATTCCGTACAGCGCGGTGACGCAGCTGAAATCACCGATCCCGGACTATGCCATCGTGCACAAGGGGCTGATGCCCCGCCTGCCGCGGCAGGTGCTGCAGGCGCTGGTGATCCATGGCGACCTGCTGCATGCCAACGAGGTGTTCGTCGTCTTCGCCCGGCACGCCGCCGGCACCAAGCCGTCGGTGCTGGACGTCACCCGGCGCCGCCACGCCCAGCCGGTGCTGGACTATGTCAAGCGCGACACCGGCGTTCGGCAGCCGCGTGGGACCGGGAAGCGGGCGGTGGTGGTCTCCGCCTTCGGCGTCGGCAATGTCGGCGACGACGCGGTCAGCTTCGGCGCCCGCGAGGTGCTGTACCGCAACGGCTTCGACGATGTCGCCCTGGTCGGCCCCAATCCGGACTATGCCGTGATCGACAGCGCCGACCTGCTGGTGGTCGGCGGCGGCGGGCTGCTTTACGACAGCAGCTTCAGCAACGTCTCGAACTACACCGCGCCGATCCGCTACGCCTATGAGCGCGGCATCCCCTCCGCCGTGCTCGGCGTCGGCACCCAGGGCATCCGGACGACACTCGGCGCCGCCGCCTTCAAGGACGCGCTGTCCCTGGCGCGGCTGGTCACGGTGCGGGAGCGCAGCGACGCCACCCTGCTGACCGAGACGGTCGGGCTGAAGAACGTCCACACCACCGGCGACCTGGCGCTGCTGCTGGCGGACGGGCCGCGGCCGGTGCCGGTCCGGCGCGACCCCGGCTTGGCCGTGCTGTCGCTGAGCCACAGCCTGGAGAGCTGGCTGGCCAAGCGCGACAGCACCATCGACGCCTATCTCGACGAGACGATCGATGCCCTCGGCACTGGGTATAACAAGGTGATCGGCATCGTCCATTCGGTCGACGACGAGGCGATCTACGAGCGGCTGCGGCAGCGGCGCGAGATCCAGGTGGTCAAGGCGGTGGATTACGACGTCTCGGCGATCATGGATCTCTACGGTTCCGCCGGGCTCGTGGTCAGCTCGCGCTTCCACGGGCTGCTGTTCTCGGTGATGGGGCGGACGCCGCTGGTCCAGGTCTGCGGCCCGACCAGCAAGAGCGGCCGGGCCCTGGCCGAGCGGTTCCCGTCGCTGACCCGGGCCGCGATCCTGCTGGACCACGCCAATCGCAACATGCGGATCGGCGACGCCATCGAGTTCGTGCAGCCGGTCGGCGACGACGAGCGGGCGGCGGCGATCGGCGGCGCGCGCGACAATGTCGACCAGTTCGCCGCCGCCTTCGACCGCAGGCCGGCCGTCGCGGTCGAGATGCCGGCGATCGACCTCAAGCCGGCTCCCGCCGTGAAGGCCCCCGCCGCGAAGGCCGTGGCGTTCGACGCGGCGGACACGCCGCCCGCTGCCGCGGAGCCGGCGAAGAATCAGGAGATCGTGCTGCCGGATCATGTCGTGGTCAGGACATCGGATTCGATCCAGCTCGCCGTGCCGGTCGACGGCGCCGAGGTCGAGCTGCAGGAGATCGAGGCCCGGCGCTGGCGCAACAGCACGCTGGCCTGCGCTGCCAAGGTGCTGAAGCCGGGCGACAAGGTGGTCGACCTCGACCCCGGCTTCCTCTACTTCGCCTCGGCCTTCGGCAGCCTGGTCTCCAAGGCGGGATCGGTGTCGGTGGCCTATGAGAAGAGCAAGGGCGAGCCGATCCTGCAGCAATACCAGGCCCTGAACGGCCAGGGCGACGGGCCGGCGATCGAGCTGTGCGACGCCGGCGACGCGACGCTGCTGTCCAAGGCCTGCGACGACGCCACCCTGGTGCGGCTGCGCCTGTCGGGCCAGTCGGCCAAGGACCGGGCGGACTGCATCCGCGCCATCCGGTCGCGCTCGCCGCATGTCATCCTCGAGGCCCCCGACCTGCCGGCGGTGCGCAACGCGATCGAGGCCTATCTGGGCTCCGAGATCGCCCGCGAGGGCCGCCGCATCTTCACTTTCGGCGACTCCGACCTGGTCGAGCGGCCGATCTACGAGATCGCCCAGCTTGACGAGACCACCCTGCTGCTGCAGCTCGAGGAATCGAACCATGGCTAAGGAAGCCGTTGTCGTCAGCTTCTATGGCGGGAAGCAGTATTATTACGATTCCGCCTACAACCTCGCCGAGGACTGCAAGAAGCTCGACATCGAGCATGATTTCGAGGAGGTGAAGCTCGGCCCGGATGCCAGCTGGGCCGATATCTGCCGCTACAAGGTCAACTACTATTCCCGCAAGCTGGAAGAGTACAAGCGGCCGATCATCTGGGTCGACATCGACACCCGTATTATCAAGCGGCCCGACCCGTTCCTGTCCTGCGAGAGCGACTTCGCGGCCTTCCTGAGGAACTTCAAGTACTTCCGGGAATACGACCCGTTCATCTTCGCCCGCACGTTTCACCCCGGGTTCCTGTTCTTCAACTACACGCCCCCGGTGCGGCGGCTGCTGGAGCAGCTGGTGGAGCTGGAGAAGACCAGCAAGGAGCGCGGCACCGACGACTATTTCTTCGAGGAGGCCTGGCGGGCGCATTCCGAGCAGCTGCAGATCACGCTGCTGCCGCCGAAGCGGCTGGCCTGGGGCGAGAAGCTGGGCGCCGCGGACGCCTGGTTCTCGTTCGGCGACAGCGGCAATGTCCGCGACTTCGTCAAGGAGGTGGCGCAGCACGACGCGCCGATCCTGGAGCCGTCGCGCCAGTACCGCGTGCTCAAGGCCATCTCCGAGCAGGAGCTGAAGGCCGGCAAGATGCAGAACGCGGCGGTCTATCTGAAGAAGATGACCGAGCTGGACCCGTCGCAGGACGACCCGCTGAACACCCTGGCCCGCGTCGCCCGCCGGCAGGAGGGCGAGCAGGCGGCCCTGGCGCTGTATGAGGGCCGGATCGGCCAGCTGCGGCAGGACGGTGAGTACGGCGACCGCCTGTCCACCCTGCTGCAGCGCGTCGTGGATTTCTGCATCGAGTTCCATCTGCCGGAGGAAGGCCAGCGCTACGCCCATGAGCTGGCCGAGCGCGGCACCGCCAAGGCCAAGGCCTTCGCCCAGGGCCGGATGCTGCGGCTGGGGCTGGAGGAGCGGGCCAAGGCCGGCGGGCTGCCCTTGAAGCAGCGGCCGCAGCTGTGGTGGATGGAGCAGCCCTATCCCGGCAATTTCGGCGACATCCTGAACCCCTACATCGTCGAGAAGCTGACCGGCCGCGCGCCGCGCTGGGTGGCGGCGGGCAGCGGGGCCCTCGTCATCGGCTCGGTGATCAAATTCGCCAAGAAGGGCACGCCGGTCTGGGGTACGGGCAGCCCGCGGCTGACCGACAAGCTGCACCCGCAGGCGGTGTACAAGGCGGTGCGCGGCCCGCTGACCCGGCGCCTGGTGCTGGATAGCGGCGGCAAGTGCCCGCAGGTTTATGGCGACGTCGCCCTGCTGCTGCCGGAACTCTACAAGCCGAAGGGCACCAAGAAGCACAAGCTCGGCCTGATCCGGCACTTCACCCATGTCGCGGCGCCGCTCGAGGTCCATCCGGACGTCAAGGTGATCGACATCATGCGCGGCTCCTATGACGGCATCGAGGCCTTCCTCGACGAGATCTCGGAGTGCGAGCACATCATCTCGACCTCGCTGCACGGGCTGATCGTGGCGCAGGCCTACGGCATCCCGGTCGGCTGGGCGGTGATGTCGACCAGCGAGACCCAGATCCCGGGCGGCAACACCAAGTTCGAGGATTATTTCGCCTCGGTCGGGCTGAAGGATGTGGCGCCCTTCGACTTGGCGGAGCTGGGCACGGTCACCCCCGACCATGCGCGGCTGTGCACCTATGTGCCCGAGCGGATGCCCGACCTGGCGGCGCTGCGCCAGGCCTGCCCGTTCCCGCTCGCGGCCTGATGGGGGAACCCACGCAGGGGCCGCTGGCGGTCGTCCGCCGGAAGCGGGATGCGGCGTTCCTGACGGAGGACCGGGTGGCGGAGCTGATCCGCCCCCGCCCCTTCGGCAAGGAGCGGCGGATCGCCGAGCGCGCCCGGCTGACGCAGGAGATGGGGCCGCTGGCGCTGTGGGAGGGCTATCGCGACTTCACGGCGCCCGAGGACAGCTTCACGCGGTCCAGCAACAGCGTCCGCACCAGCCACAAATACGGCCGGGTCTATGTCCAGCTGGTGCGCGGCTTCCGGCCCTGGACGGTGGTCGAGATCGGCACCGCCTTCGGCGTCTCCGGCATGTACTGGCTGGCCGGTCTGTCGGCCAACCGCCGCGGCCGGCTGGTCACCTTCGACCCGAACCGGCAGTGGCAGGAGATCGCCCGCGCCAACCTGGCCGCGATCAGCCCGCGCTTCACCGCTGTCGCCGAGACCTTCGAGGCCGGGTTCGCGGCGACGGGGATCCGCTTCGACCGGCCGGGCATCGCCTTCATCGACGGCATCCATGTCGGCGACATCGTCAAGGCGCAGGCCGAGCTGCTGCTCGCCCGCATCGCCAGCCCCTGGATCCTGGTGTTCGACGACATCCGCTTCAACGACGGCATGTATCGCTGCTTCCGCGAGATCGAGCAGGCGGCGGGGGTGGTCTCGGCCGTGGAAATCGAGTCGCGGGTGGGAATTCTGGAGGTGGATCCGACGGCCGGCGCCCGGTCCTGACAACCGTGTCAGGCTGCCGTCTCCAGCCGGTCGCCTGCGATAGCATCGCGAGCGGCCCGGACCAGGAAGCCGGATCGGGTGAAGCCATGCCCCTCGGCATAGCGGTCGATTTCGGCCAGCACGTCCTCCGGAACGGTGATGTTGACCCGCACTGATCTCACCGCTTGTTGCGGGGCCGGCACAAGCACCGCGACGCCGTCCCGGTTCTCGGCATCAGCCATGATATCCTCCAGGCTGGAGGGCTCGGGAACAGCATCGCCATCCTCGGCCATACCTTCGAGATGCAGGGCCAGGGCCTCCTCCGCCATGGCGCGGGCTTCGTCCAGATCCGTGCCGGCCGTGACCAGGCCCGGCAGATCGGGAAAGGAGACGCCGTAGTCGCTGCCGGGCTCCTTGTGGATCAGCGCGATGTAGTGGCGCATGGCTCACCTCAACTTGATGCCGGCCTGCTTCTCGATGCTCCGAAGCGTGCCGATAGGTATGTCCTTCTTCGGATGCGGGACCGTCACGCGGCCTGGCTTGGACGGATGCTTCATCTGGAGGTGGCTGCCTTTCCGGCCGACCTCGTACCAGCCATCCGCTGTCAGCGCCCCGATGATGTCGCCGCTCTTCATGTGTGGATTGATACACACTCCGCCGATGACGTCAACCACAGGTGTGTAGTGATACATATCGCATACTATGGCTTCAACCTAGCCCACCCGGGCCAGAACGAAGCCCCAGTCGAGCGCCCAGAACGGGTTGGGCAGGTCCAGCCTGGCCGCCTGCTCTGGATCGTCCACCTGGCAGTTGGCGGTAGTCGGCGATCAGGCTCTCCTTCACCTCGAACACCATGTCGCTGAGCAGATACGAACAGCCTGGGCTGAAGATGTGGGTGGTGATCGGCTCGTCAGCACGTTCCTGCGCGGAACGGCGCATCCCCAGGAGGGGAAGAGACCCTAAATCCTTTGATGTCCTGGAGGTCCGGTGGTGGGCGCGACAGGGATTGAACCTGTGACCCCTACGATGTCAACGTAGTGCTCTCCCGCTGAGCTACGCGCCCGGCACCGGGAAGGACGACCGAAGCCGGTCGTCCGCGGGAGCGCCGATGTAGCATCATCGACCGGGGCGTGCAAGCGTCAAACCAAGCCCGCCGGACGCCAGGCCCATCGGGCCCGCCGACGGCCGCCGTCGACAGTGCCGGGGCGCTGGGATATGACGGTGGGATGGATGGTCAAGTCGCCTCGCAGTCGCCGGCGTCCGACGCGGTGGCGGTCGCCCTGCCGCGGGATCGGCGCCTCCCGGTCGTGGTCGCCTCGCCGCATAGCGGCCGGGACTATCCGCCATCTTTCCTGGCCGCAGCGAAGCTCGACCCCCACACGCTGCGCCGCTCCGAGGATGGCTTCGTCGACGAGATCTTCGGCCAGGTGCCGGACCGTGGCGCCCCCCTGCTGCGCGCCCTGTTCCCGCGCGCCTTCCTCGACGTCAACCGCGAGGCCTACGAGCTCGACCCCGAGATGTTCGACGACGCGCTGCCGGCCTGGGTCAACACCCGCTCGCCCCGCGTCGTCGCCGGGCTCGGCACCATCGCCCGCATCGTCGCCCAGGGGAAGGACATCTACCGCGGCAAGCTGCGCTTCGCCGAGGCGGTGGAGCGGGTGGAGCGGCACTACACCCCCTATCACGCGACGCTGCGCCAGCTGGTTGACGAGACCCGCGCCGAATTCGGCCACGCCGTGCTGATCGACGCCCATTCGATGCCGTCGCAGGGTGCCTCGCGAACCCCCGGCGGCCGCGCCGTCGACGTGGTGCTGGGCGACTGCTACGGCAGTTCCTGCGCTCCGGCGGTGACCGAGGCGGCGGAGCAGTGGCTGGCCGGCCGCGGCTATGCCGTCACCCGCAACACCCCCTATGCCGGCGGCTTCACCACCCGGCATTACGGCCGGCCGCGCGCCGGCATCCACGCCCTGCAGGTCGAGCTGAACCGGGCCCTCTACATGGACGAGGCGACGCTGTCGCCGACCAAGGGCCTGGCCCGGCTGACCGCCGACATGACCGATTTCGCCGCCGCGCTCGGCGCCATCGAGGCGGAGGCGCTGGCGCGGTAGCAAGGGCGGCACGGGGAGGGAACGTCATGGCGCTGCTGGTCAACATCGACGTGCCGGACCTCAAGGCCGGCGTCGCCTTCTACACCGCGGCCTTCGGCCTCACGGTGGGGCGCCGCTTCGGCGGCGAGGTGGTGGAACTGACCGGCTGGCCCGCCCCCCTGTACCTGCTGGCCAAGGCGGCCGGCACGGTCGGCGCCGGCGACAGCCGCCGCGACTATACCCGGCACTGGACGCCGGTGCATCTCGACGTGGTGGTGGACAATGTCGCGGCGGCGCTGGCACGGGCGGTCGCGGCCGGCGCTGTGGCCGAGGGCGGGATCCGCACCGCGGTCTGGGGCAGGCTGGCGCCGCTGGCCGACCCCTTCGGGCACGGCCTGTGCCTGATCGAGTTCCTCAATCTGGGCTATGACGAGATTGCCGATCCGCCGGCCTGACCGGCGCGGCGATGCGGGCCATGACCTGCTGACCGGCGGCGGGATGGGGACCTGATCCTGTGTCTGCGGCGAACAAGATGGTTCTGCCCTTCTTTACTTTCCTGTAAGGATGTTCGCGCCGGCTCCAGGCCGGCCGGCGGCGGCGTGGTCCGCCGCCCGGAACGGCATGGCAGGGACCTTCATCCGTCCGACCGAGGGAGAGCGGGGCGACGATGACTCTCGAATTCGTCAACGTCATTTCCACCAAGCGATCCGGCCACCACGCCTTCGTCCGCTGGTTGCGGCAGAACCGTGAGGCGCCGGCCGCCTTCGTCAACAACGTCGTGATCGGCGAGCCGATCCGGGCGCATCTGCGCGCGGTCAGCAGCCCGACAGCGCGCGGCAAGGGCGCGGGCGGCACCACGATCTTCAACTATGAGGGCGTGACGCGGCTGGGGCTCGAGGCCGCCTGGCAGATGCAGCGTGCGACCGGCGGCCGGCGGGTGGACCTGCTGTTCCTGCGCGACCCGCTGAACCTCACCGCCAGCCTGATGCACCGCAAGCGGCTGGCGCAGCTGGACCTGGTAATGATCCTGCGCCAGCTCTTCGCCGAGCGCGACTGGCTCAAGGCCTATGCCGAAGGCGCCGTGCCGGGCCTGTCCCTGATCGGCTACAACGCCTGGGTCCTGGACGGGGATTACCGGCAGCGCGTGGCGGACCGGCTGGGGCTGCGCTCGGCCGAACGCGTCGCCGCCGTCACCCGGCATGGCGGCGGCAGCTCGTTCAAGGACATGGCCAGCGTCGGCGACGACGAGGCCCGGCGCCTGACCACGCGCTGGCACGGCTATCGCGGCGACCCGCTGTTCGGCGCGGTCCTGACCCATCCCCGCCTGCTGCCCTGGTTCGAGGCCGCGCTGGCCGGGGAGATCACGGATTCCTTCGGCGCCGGCCTGGCCGATCCGGACGGGCTGGCCCATCTGCGGTCGGTCGCCCGCGCCCGGCCGCGGCAGACCTATGCCGACCGCATGATCGATGCCCTGTCGGACCGGCAGGAGCTGTTCCACGACATCGAGAGCGGCACCTCGGTCGTCAAGAAGTTCGGCATCATGCGGGCCCATCTGGCGGTCCTGACCGGGCCGGGCCGCGCGGCGAGCCAGCGGGCGGGATCCACCGCCTGAAGCCATGGATCGCGACGGCCGCCGTCGCGATCCGCTTTCACCTGCAACGCGACTGGTCCGCCCTGACATCGGCAGGTAACCCGCCTGCCGGACCCTGATGCTCTCGTTGTGACATCTTCGGGAGCAGTCCATGACCACAGTCCATGGGACCGGCGGCGCCGATGCGCTGACCGGCACAGATCAGGCCGATACTCTGCTCGGAGAGGGCGGAGACGACACCATCGCCGGCGGCGGGGGGAACGACCATCTCCTCGGCGGCGCCGGCAATGATTCCATCAACACCGGTGCCGGTGACAATGTCGTCCTCGGTGGCACCGGCGATGACTCCATCGGCGGCATGGCCGGGCACGACCTGGTCTTCGGCGGCGACGGCAACGACGTCATCGCCTGGAACGATCCGACCGGCGACACCGTGTTCGGCGGCAATGGCGATGACCGCATCATCGGCAGCGACACCGCCGCGGATATCAGCCATGGCGGCGCCGGCGACGATGTCATCCAGGCCTTCACCACCACCGCCGCGGCGGCGACCGCGGGCGACCAGCTGTTCGGCGGCGACGGCTCCGACACCCTGATCGGGGGCGACGCCGCCGACCGCCTCATCGGCGGCAATGGCGACGACAATCTCGCCGGCGGCGGTGGGGCCGACCGCCTGTCCGGCGGCGCGGGCGACGACACCATCAACACCGGGGCCGGCGACGACATCGTCCATGGCGGCGCCGGCAGCGACCATATCGGCGGCATGGCCGGGCACGACACCGTCTTCGGCGATGCCGGCGACGACGTCATCGCCTGGAACGACGCGGTCGGCGACACCGTCTTCGGCGGGGCGGGCAACGACCGGATCATCGGCAGCGACACCGCGGCCGACATCAGCCATGGCGGCACCGGCGACGATGTCATTCAGGCCTTCACCACCACCGCCGCGGCGGCGACCGGCGCCGACCAGCTGTTCGGCGACGCCGGCAACGACGTGATCATCGGTGGCAATGCCGGCGACCGGATCGAGGGCGGCACCGGCAGCGACACCCTCACCGGCAATGGCGGCGCCGACCACTTCGTGTTCCACGCCATCGAGAGCGGGCAGGACACCATCACCGACTTTTCGGCCAACCAGGACGTGATCGACCTGCTCGGCTTCGGCGCGCATTTCGACCCGCTGGCGCATCTCAGCGACAGCTCGGCCGGCGCCGTGCTGGATCTCGGCCACGGCAACCAGATCCTGTTCGAAGGCGTGCACGCGGCCGATCTCAGCGCCAGCGACTTCGTCCTGAAATAGCGCGTTTCGCCCGGGGTGGACCCGCCGGTCCGGCCGGGCGGATGGAAGACTGCCTCCCCGTCCCCCGGGGAGGCAGCCTTCGCTGTGTTTCAAGTGGGGATCGTCTTCTCCGGCCATTCGCACAGATCGGCGACGACGCAGACCTCGCACAGCGGTCTGCGCGCCTTGCAGGTGTAGCGGCCGTGCAGGATCAGCCAGTGATGCGCGTGCAGCTTCCAGCGGTCCGGCGTCACCCGCTCCAGCACCTTCTCCACCGCGTCCGGCGTCTTGCCCCGGGCCAGGCCGGTGCGGTTGCCGACCCGGAAGATGTGGGTGTCGACGGCGATGGTCGGCTCGCCGAAAGCGACGTTCAGCACCACATTGGCGGTCTTGCGGCCGACCCCCGGCAGCGCCTCCAGCGCCGCCCGGTCCCGCGGCACCTCGCCGCCATGCTGGTTCAGCAGGATCTGCGACAGGGCGATGACGTTCTTCGCCTTCATGTTGTAGAGGCCGATGGTGCGGATGTAGCGCGACAGCCCCTCCACCCCCAGCGCTACGATCTTCGCCGGGGTATCGGCCACGGCGAACAGTGGCCCGGTCGCCTTGTTCACCCCGACATCGGTGGCCTGGGCCGACAGCACCACCGCGACCAGCAGGGTGAAGGGGCTGCTGTATTGCAGCTCGGTCTTCGGCTCCGGCATGCGGGCGGCGAGTCGGGCGTAGAAGGTGTCGATCGCGGCTGGCTTCATGGGCGGCAGCCTAGCGAGGCCTCACGGACCGCGCCATCGGCCATTGCCATGCCCTTCCCGAGGATTATGCTCATGGCCATGCGCAGTAGCAGCCTCACCCGGATCGGCACCTATGGCGGCGCCGCAGAGGACCCGGTCCTGTTCGAGCGGCTGCTGCGGCCGAAGCGCAGCCTGGGGCCGATCGGCTTCTGGCTGGTGATCGGCGTGGTCGGCGTCACCAGCCTGTTCAACGGCGTGCTGTTCCTGATGCTCGGCGCCTGGCCGGTGTTCGGCTTCTACGGGCTCGACGCCCTGCTGCTGTTCTTCCTGATGCGGTCGAATCTGCGCCGGGCCGAACGCAGCTGGGAATGCCTGCGCCTGACCGCCGAGCGGCTGGTGATCGAGCATGGCGACCATCGCGGCGTGTCGCACCGGATCGAGCTGCAGCCCTACTGGCTGCGGGTCGCGGTCGACCGCAGCGAGGTCGGGCAGAACCGGATCACCCTGACCAGCCACGGACAGCGCTTTGCCATCGGCGGCTTCCTGGCGCCGTCCGACCGCGATCATCTGGCGCGCGACCTGTCAGCGGCGCTCGACCGGCTGCGCGGCAGCGCCGACACTTGACCAGCCGCCCCGCCGTCGCGGGTCGCGAACGGAGGGATGCGATGGACGAGGTCCGCTGGGAGCGGATGTTCCCCGATCAGCTGGAGCGCCGCTTCGCCGAGGCGCCGGTCTTGTACTTGACCTACGGCCTGTGCGAGCCGCACGGGCCGCACAACGCGGTCGGGCTGGACGCGCTGAAGGCGCACGGCATCGCCTGCGCCGCGGCCCGGCGCGGCGGCGGCATCGTCGCGCCGCCGGACTACTGGCACATCCACGAGGTCGGCGACTACGCCATCTGGTCCCGCACCCATGTCGGCGAGGTGGCGCGCGACTGGCTGACGGCGCTGCCGCCCTGGCAGCATTTCAAGAACATCTGCTACCAGCTGCGCGCCGCCGACCGCATCGGCTTCAAGGCGGTGATCCTGCTGACCGGCCATTACGGCCAGAACTACCGCGATCTGAAGACCATGATCGGGCTGGTGCAGCCCCATATCGGCGCCCGGCTGCTGTCGCTGCCGGATTTCGAGGCCGACCGCGAGGGCATCGACGGGCAGGGGCCGTCGCGCGGCGACCATGCCGGGCGGATCGAGACCTCGCAGCTCTGGGCGGTCGAGCCGGACTGCGTCGACAGCTCGCGCCTGCCGTCGGAGGGGGCGCCGGGGCCGCATTTCGCCATGGGGCCGGACGCGCCGCAGTCCAGCCGCCGCGACGGCGAGGCGATGGTGGCGCGCCAGGCGGCGTGGCTGGTGGACCGGGCACGGGAGCTGCTGGCCGCCCATGACGAGGTCCGGCCGACCGCGCGGCTGATGGGCTTCCGCGATGTCGAGCGGCTGTGGGACACGGTGGTAGCGCCGGCCCTGCCGGGGTTCCTGACCATGCGGCGCGACGGCACCGGCCAGGACCGGACG
>JAEKLZ010000226.1 GCA_019508225.1 Inquilinus limosus
CCGAACAGCTGGCGCGCGCGGAATGCCGGCTCGCCCATCCCCGCCAGCGTCTCCGCCAGCTCGGCACGGTCGAGCCCGACCAGGTTGATGCGGCCGTCGGCGCGGGGCGCGGGCGGCGCGAAGGTGGTGGCGTGCGTCTCAATACCCATGGGACCTCCGGAGGACCCTGAAAGCCCATCCTATAATGCTACTGGAGCGGCCGTCTGGCGGCGATATCTCCGCTTCCGGTGCTCACGGACTCAAACGTCCGCTGCGCGCCGGTTCTCGACCTCACCACCAGCCGACTCGCCCCAGCGCATTCTCGGACGGGCCTTCAAATGGCGACGGCCCCTCCCCAAGGGAAGGGGCCGCGCTGTTTTTACATCAATGGATGCGGTCTGACGACCGCGTGTGAGAGAAGCCCGCGGTCAGGCGCCGCAGGCTTTGTTGATCTCGCCCAGCGCCGCCGAGATGCCGGCGAGGGAGAAGGTGTAGTTGGTGCCGGTGCCGCGCGAGGAGGTGGCCTTGACCGTCAGGGTCGAGCCGCCCTTCATCGCGTTGACCAGCGCGTCATCCGCCGCCGCGTCGCGCGACCAGGCGGTGTTGCCGTCGGTGAACAGCTGGAAGTTCTTGCCGCCGATCGTCAGGGTGACGTCGGCGCCCTGCTTCAGCGTGTAGCCGACCTGCAGGCTGACGACGTTCTTCTGCTTCTCCGCCGGCCGGTTGGTGACCAGGATGAAGACGTCGCCATGGCGGACATTGGCGGGCTCGGACTTGGTCGGCTTGCTGGCGATGTAGCAGGCCTTGCCGCCGTTCTCGGTGAACTGGAAGGCATGCCAGTCGCGACTGGAGGAGATGTACTGCACATTCTGCGCCGAGGCCGTTCCCGGCAGGGCGACGCCGGCCGCAAGAACAAGCCCGGCCAGGGCACCGAAAACAAAACTGCGAGGACGGGTTCTCAGCATAGCGCCACTCTGATTCGGGGTTGCAAGGCTGGACGACGCGGCCCGATGCGACCCCACGACATACATGGATTTGTGCGCGACGGGAACCACCCGAACGCATACCGGATTGTTATTACCATCCTATCGGCGTCCGGGGGTCTGCCGGCTCATCGCCTTGCCTCTCCCGCCTCTCGCCGGGTCAAGCCCGAGGAGGAGAGGTCGAGCTCGCGCAGCGAAGGCCGAATGAGGGCTGGCGGCCTCGACAAAGAGCCCTCACCTGGAGGCGCAAGCGCCTCCGGCCTCTCCGCAAACGGGAGAGGCAAAAGGACCGGCTTCGTAGGTTGGGTTCGCGGCGAGCGAACCCAACAGAGGTGCGAGACGGCGGGATGTTGGGTTCGCCCACAGGCGAACCCAACCTACGCAGTCGGGCCCAGCAACCCTCAGCTGCTGTCCGGTTCCGGCATCCCCGGCACATGCCGGCCGGTGACGGACGCGGCGATGGGGCGAGGCCAACCCGCCGCGGGCTTGCGGCCGGCGATCATCACCGGCGGGGCGTCATCGGTCGCCGCCTCGTCGTCCCAGACCTGCGGCAGCGGGATCGAGGGCGGCGGGCGGCCGATCTTGCGGCAGACCGCCTGCACGAATTCCTCCGGCGACAGCGTGTCCAGCTGCTCGTCCAGGATCTCGTCCTCGGTCAGCTTCTCGCGCACCTGCGAGCGCACGCAATCGACGTCCCAATCCTGCTCGGGGTTGGCGACCGCCCGGACGGCGGCCTCGACCACCTGGTCGCGGCGCTGCCGGCGGCGCTCCTGCTCGCCCGACTCGCGGCGTTTCTCCCGGCGCATCAGATAATCGGCGCGGATCCGCTCGGTCATGGCGATCGACAACCGCACCGAACGGGTCAGCCGCGACTGCATCAGCGCAAAATCGGGCGTCTCCGGCGTCAGGGGCGTCGCCATCTGCCGCGTCGCGGTGGACCGCTTGCTCTGCATGTCGATCGCGACCGCCTCGCGCAGCGTGTCCAGAGCCCATCCTGTCCATTTCAGGTCGGGATCGGTCGGCTTGATCTCGCCGGAGTCGGATTGCGGCTCATTCATGGAACGTATCATGAACGAGAATCGCGGGCGAACGCAACGAAACATTGCGTTCACAGTCGGAGCGCCGGGAATCCGCGACGGTCGGCGGACGGGACGGAGCGGCCCGGGCGCTTGCGGCGCCTGGGCCGAGGATACGCTACAGCACGAAATCCGCCGCCGTGAGGGCGTGGTCGGAATAGACGGTGATGATCGCATCCGGCACCTTGTCGCCGGTGGTCTCGAGATAGACGCCCTGGCGGCCGTCGCCGAAATCCACCACCCGCAGCTGTCCCGCGACGCCGGTGAAGCCGCCGGTGCCGAAGGTGAAGGCGGTGTCGCCATTGGCCTCGTTGCCATCGGCATCGATGCCGGACAGGTCGATCCGGTCGCCGGTCGTGAAGTCCGCGATCGTGTCCTTGCCCGACGCGGCCACGGTGCTGTCGCCGATGCTGGTGTAGGCGAAGCTGTCGTTGCCTATCCCGCCCTTCAGCACGTCGGCCCCGGCCGCGCCGGCGAGGATGTCGTTTCCGGCGCCGCCCCAGAGGGTGTTGTTGCCGGCGTCGCCGCCGAGATTATCGGCGAAGGCGGATCCGACCACCTGCTCCACCCCGGTCAGGGTGTCGCCCTCGGCAGCGGCACCGGTGCCGGTGCCGGCCTGGAGGCTGACGGTCACGCCCCCGGCCGAACCCGCATAGGACGCGGTGTCGATGCCGGCCCCGCCGGTGATGGCGTCGGCCCCGGCCCCGGCCTCGATCGTGTCGTTGCCGGCACCACCATCGATCTGGTCGGCACCGGCGCCGGCAGCGATGCTGTCATCGCCGGCCTCGCCGAAGACCACGTCGTTGCCGGCGCCGCCGTCGATCGAATCCGCCCCCACGCCGCCGTGGATGGTGTCGATGCCGTCGCGTCCGATCAACCGGTCATTGCCGTCGCCGCCGGAGAGCGCGTCGTCGCCGGCCTCGCCGTCGAGCGAGTCGTCGCCGCCATTGCCGACGAGCGTGTCGTTGCCGAGCTCGCCGCCGATGATGTTGCGGGCATCGTTGCCGGTCAGGTGGTCGGCGTTGCTGGAGCCGTAGAGATTCTCGATGCTGGTCAGCGTGTCGCCCTCGGCGTCGCCGCCCGAGCCGGTGCCGGCCAGCAGATCGACTGTCACCGCCACCGCTGACCCCTGGTAATTGGCGAAGTCCGACCCGTCGCCGCCGTCGAGCGCGTCGAGGCCGGCACCGCCGTGGAGCGTATCGATGCCGGCACCGCCGTCGAGCGTGTCGTCGCCGGCGCCGCCGTCGATCACGTTCGCATTGGCATCGCCGGAGAGATGGTCGTTCAGGGCGGAGCCGGTCACGTTCTCGAAGCCGGAGAAGCTGTCGCTGATGGAATCCGTGTTCGTGGCCAGCGAGGCCGTGACCGCCACGCTGCCATGGCTGTAATCCAGAGTGTCGGCGCCGGCGCCGCCGATCAGCTGATCCTGGCCGCCGACGGCGCCGATCACGTCGTTGCCGCCGCCCCCGGAAAGGCTGTTCTGGCTGGCATCGCCGATGAGCACGTCGTTGAAACCGTCGCTGCCGACGAAGTACACGATGTTGGTAAGCACATCGCCCTCGGCGAAGCCGCCCGAGACTTCCCCGGTGAGCAGGTTGATGTTCACCCCGGCATCAGAGGAGGTGTATTCGACGTGGTCAGCGTCATCGCCACCGTCGATGCGATCCGCCCCGGGGCTGCCGAATATCGTATCGTCGCCACGGCCGCCGCTGAGCCAATCATCGCCGGCGCTGCCGGTCAGGATATCGCGGAACGCCGTTCCGATGATGCCCTCGATGCCCGTGAAAATGTCTCCCGCCGCTTCGCCCGGCGGCTCAGTTGAAGGCCCGCCCACGCCGACCTGGACCCCGCCGGTGGCGTCCGAATAGTCGACGATGTCGAAGCCGTCGCCGCCATTGAGGGCGTCCGAGCCGCTGCCGCCGTTGAGGACGTCGTCGCCGGCCCCGCCATTGAGCGTGTCGTTGCCGGCTAGGCCGCTGAGCGTGTCGTTGCCGGCCAGGCCGTTGATCACGTCATTGTCGATGATGCCGGCGCTGTCGCCGTCGAGCGTGTCGTCGCCGGGTGTGCCGTTGAATTCAGCCATGAATGTCTCCGTGAAAGCGTCAGAGGCGCCGCGGCGCCTCCGGAACGATCAATCCATGTTGGGAGACAGAGGCCAAAACGACGGCTCGCCTGCAGGCCAGAGACCCCTCCCTCGCAGCTCCGGAGACAGGGAATGACGGCCCAGGACGAAAATCCAGGGGAATCGTACGACAAGCCAATGCTCATCCCGGACACCGGTACCTTCCCTGCCGCAGGAGGAGGGGCCGGGCGCTTGCGGCGCCCGGCCCCGGGGTTCGCTACAGCACGAAATCCGCCGCCGTGAGGGCGTGGTCGGAATAGACGGTGATGATCGAATCCGGCACCTTGTCGCCGGTGGTCTCGAGATAGACGCCCTGACGACCGTCGCCGAAATCCACTACCCGCAGCTGACCGGCGACGCCGGTGAATCCGCCGGTGCCGAAGGTGAAGGCGCTGTTGCCATTGGCCTCGTTGCCGTCGGCGTCGATGCCGGACAGGTCGATCCGGTCGCCGGTCGTGAAGTCCGCGATCGTGTCCTTGCCCGACGCGGCCACGGTGCTGTCGCCGATGCTGGTGTAGGCGAAGCTGTCATTGCCGGCGCCGCCCTTCAGGAAATCGGCCCCGATGCCGCCGGCGAGGATATCGTTGCCGGCGCCGCCCCAGAAGGCGTTGTTGCCGGCGTCGCCGGTCAGGACGTCGTTCGCGCCGGATCCTTCCAGCTGCTCGATCCCCGTCAGCGTGTCGCCCTGCGCGTCGCCGCCGCTGCCGGTCCCGGCCGCGAGGTCCACCGTGACCCCGGCCCGGCTGGAGGTGTAGGACGCGGTGTCGATGCCGGCCCCGCCGGTCAGGGCATCGGCCCCGGCCGCGCCCTGGAGGCGGTCATTGCCATCACCGCCGTCGATCCGGTCGTCGCCGATGCCGCCCCACAGCGTATCGCCGCCGGCCCCGCCATCGACGATGTCGTTGCCGGTGCCGGCATCGACCGAGTCATTGCCGCCGCCGCCGCCGATGGTGTCGACCCCGGCACCGCCGCGGATGATGTTGGTGATGTCGTTGCCGGTCAGGGTATCGTCGAAGCCGGAACCGATCAGGTGCTCGATGCCAGTCAGCGTGTCGCCCTGGGCGTCGCCGCCGATGCCGGTGCCGGCCACCAGGTCCACGGTCACCGGCGCGGCCGAGCCCTCATAGCTGGCGAAATCCGAGTCGGCGCCGCCGTCCAGCGCATCCGCGCCAGCGCCGCCGCTCAGGATGTCATCGCCCTCGGTGCCGTTCAGGGCATTCGCGGCCGCGTCGCCGGTCAGGACGTCGTTCAGTTGGCTGCCGCTGACGCCTTCGATGCCGGAGAAGGTGTCGCCCTCGGCGAAGCCGCCCTGCGCGGTGCCGGTGGCGAGGTTGACCGTGACGCCGGCATCCGAATTGAGATACGCGGTGACGTCGAGGCCGTCCCCGCCGATCAGCGTGTCGGCCCCCCAACTGCCATGCAATTCGTCATTGCCGGCGCCGCCGTTGATGACGTCGTCGCCCGCCATGCCGATGATCCGGTCGTCGCCCTCGATGCCGAGGAGCGTGTTGCCGCCCGCATCGCCCCAGATATTGTCGTTCAGCTGGCTGCCGCTGACGCCCTCGACGCCGGAGAACGTGTCGCCCGCGGCAAAGCCGCCCTCGGCCTGGCCGGTGCCGAGATTGATGGTGACGGCGGCATCCGAGTTCAGATAGGCGATGATGTCGATGCCGTCGCCGCCCACCAGCGTGTCGTTGCCCCAGCTGCCATGCAGCTCGTCGTCGCCCGCATCGCCATTGACGACGTCGTCGCCCTCCATGCCGATCAGCCTGTCGTTGCCGTCCAGGCCGTTGATGGTGTCGTTGTCGGCGGTGGCGGTCAGATTGTCCGCACCGGCCGTGCCGTTGATGATCGCCATGTTCTGTCGTCTCCGTTGAAAACCGTGTTGCCGTGCGGGATCAAGGGCTCGGCGCATCGCCGGAGGCCAGACGCGGCCCTGTCTCCCTCACGCGTGAGGCGGTTGGAACGTTCCCACCGGCGCGCCGATCAGCGCAGGAAATTTAACTTAAGACCCGGGTGATAAACAAAAATGTCATAGATAGGCAGGATGATTCACCTATCGAGCCGATTTTTTAGCAAATGCAAAACCAATGGCAAGGCATTTGTTGCCGATACTTTGATATATATTTATAGGCTCTCCGATAATGCGCTACTAGATCGATAAATACTCCTGCCAACTGTAAAATATCGGCATAAATATCGCCTGATATGATGTAGCCTAAACGCATTCTCGATGCTGATGAAGCTGTCCTCGGCGGCATCACCACCCGAGGCGGCGCCGGTGGCTAGGTTGACCGCGCCAAGCAGCACCGGCAATCGATTGCCGCATGATGGCAACGTTACCCCTCTTTGCAACTGCTTTTTTTCCCGGGTCTAATGGGACTTTCGATTGGCCATATTGGCCGCCGGCCCGGCCCGAAGCACCGTCATCGGCAGGCACGGCGGCAGGAAAGAGTGCATCGGATTATGGGCAGGAGCCCAGGCGGCCGGGAGGCTTTCGGTCCTCTCATGCGCGATGTCGCGAGGCTGGCGGGCGTCGCCATCTCGACCGTCAGCCGCGCCCTCGCCAATCCCGGCCGGGTCAACGAGGCGACGCGCGGCCGGATCGTGGCGGCGGCCGAGCAGCTGGGCTATGTCCCCAACGCCACCGCCCGGAGCCTGCGCGCCGGCACGTCCGACATCGTCATGGCGGTGCTGTCCGAACCGGCGATCGCCAACGACGCTTCGCAGATCACCTCCGAGGTGCTGCAGAGCGCCGCCTCGACCTTCTCGGATGCCGGCTTCAACCTCGTCATCGCCAGCCGCAGCCGGGCGGCGGCGGAAAAGCACATTCCCGACCTGGCGATCGCCGGTATCGTCCGCGGCGCGATCGTCTTCGGATCATCGGAGCTGCCGTCCTACGGCCGGCGATCGCTCGCCGGCGCCGGCATCCCGATCGTGTCGCTGCTGCACGACCGCAGCGCCGCCGGCATTCCGAGCGTGGTCGCCGATGATCGCGATGCCGTGCGCGACGCGGCGCTGCGCCTGATCGGCCTGGGCCATCGGTCGTTCTTCTATATCGCCGGGCCGGACGACAATTATCACGAGATCGAGCGGTTCGGCGGCCTCGCCGAGGCGGTGGCGGCCGCCGGCCTGCCAGGCCGGGCGGTGATCCGCCACGGCGGCACCCCCTCGTTCCAGAACGGCTTCCAGACCGGGATCGACGCCGCCCGGGCCTGGCTGGCGCTGAAGCGGCGCCCGACGGCGGCCGTCAGCTGCTGGGACGACGCCGCGATCGCGTTCATGGCCACGGTCCGGTCGCACGGCACGGCCGTGCCCGGCGACCTGTCGGTCATCGGCTTCGACGGCGCCGCCGTCGGCGCCTTCTGCGAGCCGCCCCTGACCACCATCCGGCAGCCGACGGCGAGCCTGGGCGCGAAGACCGCGGAGATCCTGCTGCAACTGCTGGACGGCGACGCCGCCGATGTTCCCCTGAAGACGACGCTGCCGAACCAGCTGCTGCCGCGGGCCAGCATCGCCGCGCCGAAGAGCCGCCGCCGCAAGGCTTGACGCCCTGGCGATCCGGCCGGGCGCCGCGCCGGGGTCAGATCGCGCCGGAGCCGCGCCAGCCGATCAGCGCGCCCTCATCCTCCAACAGATGCAGGCGCTGCGCCGCGACCCGGCCGAACTCCAGCACCAGCGCCTTGCGCCGCGGCGGCGGCAGGCGATGCTCCGGCGGCGGCCGCAGCAGCACGGCGTCGAAGCCGTCGGCGACGATCAGGCCGCACTCCGGGCCGATCAGCTCCTGCGGGAAATCCTCCGGCACGGCGAAGCAGAACCGGTCGCAATAGGCGGCATAGTTCGGCCATTTGCGGTCGCCGCGGAAATCGGCGATCGAGACCTTGACCTCGACCAGGGTGATGCCCCCTGCCCCGTCGACCGCGAGGATGTCGGCCCGGCGCCCGTCGGGCAGGCCGAACTCCGCCAGGCTGGCCTGGCCGGCGGCGGCGAGCCAGCGGCGGACCCCGCGCGTGACCTGCGCCGTCTGCAGCCGGGCCAGGGAGTCCATGTTGCTTCTTTGTTCCATATCGGGGCCATCCTAGACTCCATTCGGCCCCGCCGCCAAGCGGGAAGGATCGGTCTTGAAACGGTCAGAATTTTGCCATGCCCCACACTGAATCTGTCGGGACAATGGGTGTTACCTGTGACACAGTTACAAAGCTCGGAATGAATTATTCAATTACGGGTCCTTGAGGGACTCCAGTTCGCTTTCCGGTAGCGGGGCGGTCTGCTTCTCTATCAGTATACGACGGTATATAAAGTCGGTTGCGGGCGGTGGTGCCAGACAGGCCGACGAGGGGAAAAAGACATTATGGCGAAGACCGACACGACACCGCCGAGCGCCGCCCGCCAGGCCCTGCAATCCGTCAGGCCCTGGTTCCTGGTGGCGGGCGGGTTCAGCTTCGTCATGAACCTGCTGGTGATGGTGTCGCCGCTCTACTCCTACCAGCTGTTCGACCGGGTGCTGGGCAGCGCCCATATCGAGACGCTGGTGTTCCTGACCCTGATCGCCGCCTTCGCCTTCATCATCCTGGGCTGGATCGACGGGCTGCGCTCGGCCCTGCTGGCCCGGATCGGCACCCGCTTCGAGCGCAAGCTGGCCAGCACGCTGGTGGAGACCGGGGTGAACGGCGCCGTGCTGGGCGCGCCGGTGGGCGGCCAGGCGCTGCGCGACCTGTCGCAGATCCGCGCCTTCATCGGCGGCCCGTCGATCGGCCCGCTGTTCGACGCCCCCTGGGCGCCGGTCTTCATCATCGTCATGTTCCTGCTGCACTGGGCGCTCGGCGTCACCGCGCTGGTCTCCGCCTTCATCCTGTTCGGCCTGGCGCTGGCCAATGAGAAGATGCTGCGCGGCCCGACCACCGACGCCAACAAGCTGCAGGTCATCGCCCAGCGCCAGGCCGAGGGCGCCATCCGCAGCGCCGAGACCGTGCGCGCCATGGGCATGCTGCCGGCGCTGCTCGGCCGCTGGCGCAAGGATGCCGAGGCGGCGCTGCAGGGCCAGGAGAAGAGTTCCGACCTGTCGTCGATCATCGGCGGCTCCTCGAAATTCGTCCGCATCTTCGTGCAGAGCTTCGTCATGGGCGTCGGCGCCTATCTGCTGCTGCATGGCGAGCTGACCTCGGGCGGCATGATCGCCGGCTCGATGCTGCTGTCCCGCGCCCTGGCCCCGGTCGAGCAGGCGATCAGCTCCTGGCGCCAGTTCATCAGCGCCCGCCAATCCTATGAATCGATCGAGAAGATCCTGACCGCCCTGCCGAAGCGCAAGGACGGCCTGACCCTGCCGCCGCCGTCGGGCAAGGTGCAGATCGACAAGCTGGTCTTCGTCGCGCCGGGCAGCAAGGCCCCGATCATCAAGCGCGTCAGCTTCGAGATCGCGAATGGCGAGGTGCTGGGCATGGTCGGCCCGTCCGCCTCGGGCAAGAGCACGCTGTGCCGGCTGCTGTGCGGCATCTATCCGCCGACCGACGGCGCGGTCCGCCTCGACGGCGCCGATCTCGGGCAATGGTCGCCGGAGACGCTGGGACCGCATCTCGGCTACCTGCCCCAGGTGGTCGACATCTTCCCCGGCACGGTGGCCGAGAACATCGCCCGCATGGGCAAGGTCGACTCCGACCAGGTGGTGGCGGCGGCGGAGCTGGCCGGCGTGCACGACATGATCGTCCGGTTGCCGCAGGGTTACGACACCCCGATCGGCGATGGCGGCGTGCCGCTGTCGGGCGGCCAGCGCCAGCGCGTCGGCCTGGCCCGCGCCGTGTTCGGCCAGCCCAAGCTGGTGGTGCTGGACGAGCCCAACTCGAACCTCGACGCGGATGGCGAGGCGGCGCTGATGGGCACGATCGCCGGGCTGAAGGCCAAGGGCACGACGGTGATCATCGTCGCCCACCGTCCGCAGATCCTGGCCGATGCCGACCGCCTCCTGGTGATGCGCGACGGCGAGATCGCCTTGCTTGGACCGCGGGCCGAGGTTCTGGCCCGCATTGCTGGACCACGTGCCGCCGAGACCACGCCGGCGCCAAAGGGAACTGAAAATGTCGCTCACGCCTCAGGAGCCTGGACAGCCACTGCCGCCAGCCGTCCTCAGCAGCCCACGCCTGCCCGTTCCGCTGGATGACACCGCGGCGACGCTGAAGCGCAACGCGTATGGCCTGAACCGCCTGAGCCTGATCGGCGGCGTCGTGATCGGCGTCTTCGTGTTCGGCTTCGGCGCCTGGGCCGCCGTCTCTCCGCTGGCCAGCGCCGCGATCGCCAACGGCGTCGTCAGCCCCGAAGGCAACAAGCGCACGGTGCAGCACCTCGAGGGCGGCATCATCCGCGAGCTGCTGGTCAAGGACGGCACCGAGGTCAAGGCCGGCGACCCGCTGCTGGTGCTGGACGCCACGCGCGACCTGGCGACCTATGATTCCGTGCGCATGCAGCGCCTCGCCGACATCGCGGCCCTGACCCGGCTCGACGCCGAGCAGAACGGCGCGACCACGCTCGTCATGCCGCAGGAGGTGCTCGACGAGGCGGCGAAGAACCCGGGCGCCGCGGCCCTGGTGCGGGCGCAGCAGGAGCAGTTCACCTCCCGCCGCGAGTCGATCACGGGCCAGAAATCGGTGCTGCAGCAGCGCGTCGAGCAGAGCCGCTCCGACATCGAGGGGCTGCGCGCCCAGATCACCTCCGGCCAGACGCAGCTGGAGCTGATCCAGCAGGAGATCAACGGCGTCACCCCGCTGGTCGCCAAGGGGCTGTACGAGAAGCCCCGGCTGCTGGCGCTGCAGCGCGAACAGGCCCGGATCTCGGGCGTGAACGCCTCCAACATCTCCGCTATCGCCAAGGCCGAGCAGGCCGTCGGCGAAAGCCAGATGCGGATGCTGGCGCTCGAGAGCGACTTCCGCGACAAGATCGCCGAGGAGCGCTCGAACACCCAGAAGGAGCTGGCCCAGCTGGACGAGAAGATGCGCTCCGCCGGCGACGTGGTCGGCCGCACCCGCATCCTGGCGCCGGTCGACGGCATCGTGGTGAACCTGAAGTACCACACGCTCGGCGGCGTCATCCAGCCGGGCTCCCCGATCCTGGAGCTGGTGCCGAAGAACGACCGGCTGGTGATCGACGTGCAGGTGCAGCCGAACGACATCGATTCGGTGCGCGAGGGACAGTCGGCGCTGGTCCGCTTCACCGCCTACCACCAGCGCAACATGCCGCGGATCGATGGCACGGTGATCTATGTCGCCGCCGATAGCACCCAGGACGAGCAGACCCGGCGCTCCTACTTCCTGGCCAAGGTCGAGGTCGACCCGGCCCTGCTGAAGAAGGTGGCGCCGCAGGTCAACCTCTCCGCCGGAATGCCGGCCGAGGCCTCGATCCAAACCGGCACCCGCACCGCCCTGCAATATGCGGTCGACCCGCTGGTGCATGCCTTCCAGCGCAGCTTCGTCGAGGATTGAGGCGAGGCCGCCTCCGCCTTACCGGACAGCATCGGGGCCACCCTCGCCGGCAGCGCGGGTGGCCTCTTCGTTTCCGGCGTCTGCGACATCACGGCGGGGGTGTCATCGTCCCCGCCGGCTTGCTATAACGGCGCCCGGGTCCCCGTAGCTCAGCCGGATAGAGCGGCTGCGTCCTAAGCAGCGGGTCGGGAGTTCGAATCTCTCCGGGGACGCCACCCTACGCCTTCGGCTTCGGGTGGCAGGCCACCCCTTGGGTTCGGGTGGCAGGCCATCCGTGCCGGTCAAATCCCCTCGCAATTCGTCCGGTACCAGTCGGCGATCTCGCTGCCGGTGGCCAGCCAGACATCGGGATGCGAAGCGATATGGTCCAGCGCCCGGCCGAAATGCCGGGCCCGGTGCGGGTGGCCGATCAGGAAGGGGTGCAGGGCGATGCCCATCACCCGGCCGGTCGTGGCGCCGTCCTCGTACAGCACGTCGAACTGCTCCCGGATCGTGTCGGCGAACTGCTCGCCCGACTGGCCCTGGAAGAGGAAGGCGTTGAAGTCGTTGATCTCGATCGAATAGGGCAGCGACAGCATCGACCCGGACTTCACCCGCATCGGATAGGGCTGCTCGTCATTGACCCAGTCGGCGACATAGTCGATGCCGGCCTCGGCCAGCAGGTCGAGGGTGCGGTGCGATTCCGTCAGCGCCGGGCCCAACCAGCCGCGCGGCCGGGTGCCGGTGGCCTGGCCGATGGTGTCGATGACCGACCGCACGATCTCCCGTTCCTCCGCCTCCGGCTGGTCGTGGATCAGGGTGGAGTTGGTGATGCCGTGGCCCATCCACTCCCAGCCCAGCGCCTGCCCGGCCTCGATGATGCGCGGGTAGTGGCGGACGACGTCGGCGTTGAGCGGCGCGGTGCCGCGGACGCCGTGCTTGTCCAGCAACTCCATCAGCCGCCAGATCCCGACCCGGACGCCGTAGTCGCGCCAGGAATAGTTCAGCACGTCGGGGACGAGGTTGGCGGTGAACGGATTGATCGAGCTGGACGGCCGGTCGAACCGGAAATGCTCGATGTTCGGCGACACCCAGATCGCCACCCGGGCCCCGTTCGGCCAGCGCAACGGCGGGCGGTCGACGATGGCGGAATATGGGAACCGGTCGTGGTGCTGCGGCGCGTCTTGCGGCATGGCTGCCTCCTCGGATGATGGCCTGCCGGAAAGATGACGCCGCCGCACATTGCGGAGAACTGGGCTGGAGTTCCGGATACTTTGGAGGTAGATGTCCGGAATGACGATGCGGCCCACCGACAGCCTCGGCGCGCTCGACGCCTTCGTCCGGGCGGCCGATGCCCGCAGCTTCACCGCGGCGGGGCGGCAGCTCGGCGTCTCCTCCTCCGCCGTCGGCAAGGCGGTGGCGCGGCTGGAGGAGCGGCTGGGCGTGCGGCTGCTGCACCGCTCCACCCGCTCGGTGACGCTGACGCCGGAGGGCGCGCTGTTCCTGGAGCGCTGCCGGCGGATCTTCAGCGAGATCGAGACCGCGGAGGCGGAGCTGGCGCAGACCCGGGGCGCGCCGCGTGGCCGGCTGCGGGTCAGCCTGCCGCTGGCCGGCATGCTGATGACGCCGACGCTGGGCGCCTTCATGCGGGAGTATCCGGAGATCGAGCTGGACCTCGACTTCACCGACCGGCTGGTCGATGTGATCGAGGAGGGCTTCGACGCCGTGATCCGGGCCGGCGAGGTCGGCGATTCCCGGCTGATGAGCCGCGTCCTCGGCGGGTTCCGGCTGCAGCTGGTGGCCTCGCCCGGCTATCTTGCGCGGCGCGGCGTGCCGCTGGTGCCGGAGGACCTGGCCGGCCATGCCTGCCTGCAGCACCGCTTCGCCACCAGCGGCAAGTTCGAGCCCTGGCCGCTGCGCCGCGGCGGCCGGGAGGTGGCGCTGCCGAGCAGCGCGGTGGCGAACACGATCGAGCCGCTGATCGCCATGGCCGAGCAGGGCCTGGGCATCGCCTGCCTGCCGGATTTCGCCATCCGCCGCCAGATCGAGGACGGCCGGCTGGCGGTGGTGCTGGCCGGGCACACCGAGCATGGGGGCGTGTTCCGCCTGCTGTGGCCGTCCAGCCGCTATCCCGCCCCCAAGCTGCGGGTGTTCATCGACTTCCTGGCGAAACACCTGTTCCCGGCGTAGCGCGCCGTCCGCTCACTCGGCCGGGACGAAGCCGGCCTCGGTCAGCGTCATGCTCGCCAGATCGATGCTCATGCCGCGCGCGCCCTGCGACACCGCCGCGGCGACCTTGCGGCTCAGCTCCGGGTTGCCCTGGCTCTGCTTCAGCGCGTCGGCGATCAACGCCGCCTGGATCAGGAGGGATTCGGCCGTCTCCTGCTTCACCGCATCGTCCGCCTCGCGCAGCATCCCCGACGCCGCCATGGCGCGGGCGGCCTGGTTGCGGACGGCCAGGGCGGTGGCGCGGCTGACGTCGTCATCGACCCCGCGGCTGGCCTGCCAGGCATTGATCCACCACACTGCATAGGCGTCGGCGACATCGTCGATCCGCAGCCCGACGGCGTCGAGCGGCGCCCGCATCTGCTCGATGACGTCGGTCGAGGCGAACACCTTGGCGAGGTTGTCCGCGCCCTGCGGATCAGCCGCCCGGCTGCGGGCCACGAAACCGGCCAGGTTGGCGGCGCGGCGCTCGCGCGACGGGGTGTAGCGGAAACCGGCTGCCTCGGCCGCTGCGGCGCCGGCCTGCGGGTGCGGCTCCTGCATCCCCTGGCGCAGGGCCTGGCCCAGCGTGTCGGTGCCCGTCACCGACGGGATGATGGTCGACCAGCCCCAGCCATCCTGGGCGGGCGCCGCCGCCGGCCAGATCGCGATCGCGCCGAGCGCGCACAGCAGGAAGCGCTGGAACCGTCGCATGCCGCCTCTCCCCCACTCCGGCTGCATTCTAGACCCGGATTATGACCGCGCTGCGTCCGGCAGAGAAGCCGGCCGCGATCGGCGGCCGGCCTCTGCCGGAGATCAGCTGTTCGAGCCGGGCGGCCGGTGCGAGGCCTCGTAGAGGAACCAGGTGCGGCGCTCGGTCTCGTCGATCCAGTTCTCGAGCAGGCTGGCCGTGGCGACGTCGCCATACTCGTCGCAGGTGTTGTGGACCTGCCGCATCGCCTGGGTCAGGCGCAGATTGTCGTCGCGCAGCTCGGCCAGCATGTCCTGCGGCTCGACGAAATCGGCATCGTTGTCGGGGATGCGCTGGTGCCGGGCGATGTCGCCGATCGACCGCAGCGTCGGCGCGCCGATCTTGCGGCCACGCTCCGCGATATCATCGGTCATCGCGAACAGCTGGTCGCCATGCTCGTCCAGCAGCAGGTGGTAGTCGCGGAAATGCGACCCGCTCATGTGCCAGTGGAAGTTCTTCGTTTTCAGGTACAGGGCGAAGACATCCGCCAGCAGGCCCCGCAGCGCGGCGCCGATGTCCCTGGTGGCGTCGGCGGACAGGTCGGTCAGCCCGCCCGGGCGGCGGGCGGT
>JAEKLZ010000350.1 GCA_019508225.1 Inquilinus limosus
CCCGCCTCTACGGCTTCGGCACGAACATGGCGTTGGACGGCGCCGCTGAAACCTGCCGCACCACCTCCGCCAGCGTCGTCATGCAGCAGACCAGCGACCAGCCCCGCCGCACAACGCCGCCGGAGATCTCGACGGCCGTGACGGAATGGACGATCCCGCCCTGCTCGAAGGCGGCGAGCCACGTGTCGCCGTCATGGCCGGCGGTGATGAAGCGCCGCATCGGCAGCGGTTCGACCACGGCATCCCCGACGTTGAACCGCTGGCCCCTATCGGCCATGCCATCCAGCCCCGTGCTGTCCGCCCCCAGCGCCCGGCGAATCGAGGCCGGAAGCGCCGCGAGCGACGTGACCTCGCGGAGCTGATGGCCCTGCCAGGACACGGCGGGTCCCGACGAGACCGTCCCGGGCCCGGCCCCGGGACCGGCTTCAGGTCCCTGCGCAACGGGCGTTGCCGCGCAGGCCGCGAGCGCGACGATCAGGACGGCAGCACCGACACAGCCCCTCATCACCATGGCAACCCCTCCCCCAGCAAGCCCTGGCCTGGTCCGCACCGGCGGGCCGGAGACGCAGATCACCGCCAGGAGGCGCTGCCATTGTGGCGCAATGTTGGGGGCCGGCATTTCGGTCCCCGGCATCTCCGGCCGGAACGCGTCGCAGCAAACGAGCGCCGATGCTATCGTGGCGGCGACAGGTGGCCAATGAAGTCGACGACAATGCGCGGCATCGTCCGGAAAATGGGAAACGCCGCAGGGGTTATCATTCCCGAGCCCCTGCTGGCGGAAATCGGGGCCAAGGCTGGCGACGACGTAGACATGGTCGTCGAGACGGGCCGTCTGATCATCGTGCCGAGCCGGGAGAATCCGCGAGCCGGTTGGGCAGATGATGCCCGGCGCCTTGCCGAAGCCGGCGACGACGCCCTCGTCTGGCCGGAATTCGACAATGATGAGACCAAGGCCGGCCAACCGGCCGACGGCAACACGGAAACTCGGTCGGCGAAGCCGACCAGCACCATCGAGGACTTCTTCGGTTGCCTCACCGAACCCGGAACGCCAGGGCTGTCGATCGAGGACATCTGCTCGACGGGATGGCCCTCGTCCAAAATCTGACCGGCCATTCCGCCAGCGACGGTTTTCGGAACCGTCCGTTTTTCTTCAAACGTCATTCCCGCGAAAGCGGGAATCTCTATCCAGACGACGAGACGAGATCCCCGCTTTCGCGGGGATGACGGGAATGGGATGGCGATAGTCGCGAGGCGTCACCGCGCCCCGCGCACGCCCTCGGCCAGGCGGCGGACCAGGGCCAGGGGCGATTCGACCGAGGCCACGGTCGGGCGGCCGTCGGCGTGGAGCGAGTGGCGGATCTCCTCGACGATGGCGGAGCCGACCACCGCGGCATCGGCGATGCGGGCGATGGCGGCCGCGGCCTCCGGCGTGCGGATGCCGAAGCCGACCGCCACCGGCAGGTCGGTGTGGCGCTTCAGCCGGTCGACCGCCGGCTGCACCACCGAGGCGTCGGCCGCGGCCGCGCCGGTGATGCCGGTGACCGAGACGTAGTAGATGAAGCCCGAGGTGTTCTTCAGCACCGCCGGCAGCCGGGCGTCGTCGGTGGTCGGCGTCGCCAGGCGGATGAAGTCGATCCCCGTCGCCAGCGCCGGCAGGCACAGCTCGGCATCCTCCTCCGGCGGCAGGTCGACCACGATCAGCCCGTCCACCCCGGCGGCCTTGGCATCGGCCAGGAAGCGCTCGACGCCGTAGGAGTAGATCGGGTTGTAGTAGCCCATCAGCACGACCGGCGTGGCCTGGTCGCCCGCGCGGAAACGGCGGACCAGATCCAGCGTCTTCGGCAGCGTCATGCCGGCGGCCAGGGCGCGCAGGCCGGCCGCCTGGATCGCCGGGCCGTCGGCCATCGGGTCGGTGAAGGGCATGCCGATCTCGATCAGGTCGGCGCCGGCCTTGGGCAGGCCCTCCAGGATCTTGAAGCTGGTCTCGGCATCCGGGTCGCCGGCGGTGACGAAGGTGACCAGGGCGGCCCGGTTCTGCGCCTTCAGCTCGGCGAATCGCGCCGTGATGCGGGTCATCAGATCTGCACTCCGAGCGCGTCGGCGACGGTGAAGATGTCCTTGTCGCCGCGGCCGCTGAGGCACATGACGAGCAGGTTGTCCTTGGGCAGATCCGGCGCGATCTTCATCACATGCGCCAGGGCATGCGCCGATTCGAGCGCCGGGATGATGCCTTCGAGCTTGGCGCAGAGCTGGAACGCCTCCAGCGCTTCCTTGTCGGTGACCGCGGAATACTGCACCCGGCCGACATCATGCAGCCAGGCATGCTCCGGCCCGATGCCGGGATAGTCGAGGCCGGCGGAGATCGAATGCGCCTCCTCGATCTGGCCGTCCTCGGTCTGCAAGAGATAGGTGCGGTTGCCGTGCAGCACGCCCGGGCGGCCGCCGGTCAGCGACGCCGCGTGCTTGCCGGTGTCGACGCCGTGGCCCGCCGCCTCGACGCCGTGGATCGCGATCTCCGGCATGTCGAGGAAGGGGTGGAACAGGCCGATGGCGTTGGACCCGCCGCCGACCGCCGCCACCAGCGTGTCCGGCATGCGGCCTTCGGCCTGCATGATCTGGTCGCGCGTCTCGTTGCCGATCACCGACTGGAAGTCGCGCACCAGCAGCGGATAGGGGTGCGGGCCGGCCACCGTGCCGATGATGTAGAAGGTGTCCTCGACATTGGTGACCCAGTCGCGCAGGGCCTCGTTCATCGCGTCCTTCAGCGTGCGGCTGCCGGAGACGACGGGCACCACCTCGGCGCCCAGCAGCTTCATCCGGAACACGTTCGGCTTCTGCCGCTCGATGTCGACCTCGCCCATGTAGATGGTGCAGGGCAGGCCGAACAGGGCGCAGACCGTGGCGGTGGCGACGCCGTGCTGGCCGGCGCCGGTCTCGGCGATGATCCGGGTCTTGCCCATGCGCCGGGCCAGCAGGATCTGGCCCATGCAGTTGTTGATCTTGTGCGCGCCGGTGTGGTTCAGCTCCTCGCGCTTGAAGTAGACGCGGGCGCCGCCGAGATGCTCGGTGATCCGCTCGGCGAAGTAGAGCGGGCTGGGCCGGCCGACGTAATGCGTCAGGTAGTAGCGCAGCTCGTTGGCGAATTCGGCGTCCTTGCGGGCGGAGGCGTAGGCCTTCTCGACCTCCAGGATCAGCGGCATCAGCGTCTCGGCGACGAAACGGCCGCCATAGAGGCCGAAGCGGCCATTCTCGTCCGGGCCCGTGCGGAAGCTGTTCGGACGGGGCTGGAAGGGTGCGGTCTCGGTCAAGCGGGGCGGCTCCCGGGCACAAATCGTGGCAAGAATGGGGCGGAGGAGCCGTGACCTTAGCGGCGACCGATGCCCGCGCCAAACATTTGTGGCGAATGCCCGAGGCGCGCGCAGCCCAGACCCGCAGGGAGCGCAGGGCGGAGGATCAGGCCTTGGCGCCGGCCAGAGCCCGGACGGCGGCGAGGAAGCGCTCCACCCGCTCCGGCGTCTTGTGGCCGGGCCGCTCCTCGATGCTGGAGGCGACGTCGACCGTGGTGGCGCCGGTGCGGGCCACCGCCTCGGCGACATTGGCCTCGGTCAGGCCGCCGGCCAGCATCCAGGGCTTGGACCAGGTCCGGCCGGACAGGATCGACCAGTCGAAGGCCAGGCCGTTGCCGCCCGGCAGCGAGGCGACGCCCTTCGGCGGCTTGGCGTCGAACAGCAGCCGGTCGGCCACCGCCTCATAGGCCGCGACCCCGTCCAGGTCCTCGACCGTCGCGATCTTGATCGCCTTCATCACCGGCATGGCCCAGCGGCCGCGGATCTCGGCCACCCGTTCCGGCGTCTCGGAGCCGTGCAGCTGGATCACGTCGAGCGGCACCCGGCCCAGCACGGCGCCGAGCTCGTCCTCGGTCGGGTCGACGAACAGGCCGACGCTGCGCAGCCCGGTCGGCACCATGCGCGCCAGCTCGGCGCCCAGGTCCGGCGCCACCGAGCGCGGGCTGGGCGGGTAGAAGTTGAAGCCGACCCAGCGGGCCCCGTGCTTCGCCGCGGCCTCCAGCACCTCGGGGGTGCGGATGCCGCAGATCTTGGCGTCGATGATGGTCATGGCACAGGAGATGTGGGGGCCGCGGCCTCGGCATCAAGCGCCAGGCCCAGCTCGGTGGCGATCGCGCGCGCCGCGGCAGCCGGGTCGGCGGCGCCGGTGATCGGCCGGCCGATGACCAGATGGGTGGCCCCGGCCGCCATCGCCTCCTGCGGCGTCATCACCCGCTTCTGGTCGCCGGCGGCGGATCCGGCCGGACGGATGCCGGGCACCATCAGCACCGTGGTGGGCTTGAGGATCCGGCGCAGCCGGGCGATCTCGGTCGGGGCGCAGACGATGCCGTCCAGGCCGCTCGATTCGGCCAGCCTGGCCAGGCGCTCGACCTGGCCGGCGACCTCCATCCCCTGCCCGACCGCATCGAGATCGGCGACGTCGAGGCTGGTCAGCACGGTGACGCCGAGCAGCTTCGGCCGGGGAATGCCCAGCTTCTCCGCCTCCCTCTCCGCGGCCTCGGCCGCCGCCTGCATCATCGCCCGGCCGCCGGAGGCGTGGAGGGTGATGTAGGCCGGCGACAGCGGCACCACCGAGCGGATGGCGCCGGCCACGGTGTTGGGGATGTCGTGCAGCTTGATGTCGAGGAACAGCGGCACGCCGGTGGGCCGGACCGCCCGCACCCCGTCCGGCCCCGCGGCCATGAAGAATTCGAGGCCGAGCTTGATGCCGCCGA
>JAEKLZ010000227.1 GCA_019508225.1 Inquilinus limosus
CGATCCTCTGCCCGGCCTCGGCGGCCATGCGCGGGACCGACGGGCCGGTGGCGAGCAGCACGGCATCCGCCCGGATCTCCCCTCCCCGCGCCATCGCGACGCCGACGGCGCGGCCGTCCTCGATGAGCACTCGCGCCGCCCCGGCCTCGGTGACGAGCCGGCCGCCGCGCTCCTGGAACTCCGCCACCAGGAGGCGGATCAGGCTCGGCAGGTCGACCCAGCCCTCGCCGGGATTGAAGATCGCGCCCTGCGGCGTGATCGCGGAGATATCGACGCCGGGCGTCACCGCCGGCACCTGCGCGGCCGCCAGATGCTGCGCGTCATAGGCCAGCGACACCTCATGGCGATACGCCGCCTCGATCCGGTTGGCGTCGTCATCGGCGTCCCAGGTCAGGCCGCCGTCGAATCGCAGCCAGTCCGCGTCCGGATGCTGATGCGCCAGGGTGCGGTAGCGGTCGAGGCCGGCCATGCGCAGCCGGTGATAGGCGTCCGAGCGCCAGCGCGACGAGTTGAGCCAGGACAGCGAGCGGCCGGAGGCGCCGTTCGCGACCGGCCCGTCATTCACCAGCACGGTCGCCACGCCGCGCCGGGCGAGCTGAACGGCGGTGGAGACGCCGAAGATGCCGGCGCCGATGACGACGACGTTCGAGACTCTGTTCTTCATCACGATCTTTCGCCTGATTAGAGGACTTCCGCCAGGAAGCGCTTGAGCCGCTCGCTCTGCGGCCGGTCGAAAATCGCCTCGGGTGGCCCGGCCTCGACCACCCGGCCTTCGTCCATGAAGACGACCTGGTCGGCGACGCGCCGGGCGAAGCCCATCTCATGGGTGACGACCACCATGGTCATGCCGCGCCGGCCGAGATCGGCCATCAAAGTGAGGACGCCCTTCACCAGCTCCGGGTCGAGCGCGCTGGTGACCTCGTCGAACAGGATGACCTCGGGCTCCATCGCCAGGGCCCGGGCGATCGCGACGCGCTGCTGCTGGCCGCCCGACAGCCGCGACGGGCGGTGATGCTGGCGGCCGGCAAGCCCGACCTCGGCCAGCCGCGCCTTGGCGATCCGGTCCGCGGCGGCCTTGGGCAAGCGCTTGATCCGGGTCAGCGACAGCGCGACGTTCTCCAGCGCGGTGTGGTCGGGGAACAGATTGAACTGCTGGAACACCATGCCGATCCGGCGGCGCAGCCGGTCCGGCTTCATGCCGAGGATGCTGTCGCCGTCGAGCAGGATGTCCCCGCCCTTGATCTCCACCAGCCGGTTCAGGCAGCGCAGCAGTGTCGACTTGCCGGAGCCGGACGGGCCGATGACGCAGGTGACCGATCCGGCCCGCACGGTGAGGTCGACATCCTTCAGCACCTCGTGCTCGCCATAGGCCATGCTGAGGCCGCGCACGGCCAGGCTGCCGCCGTTGAAGCGTGTGTCCGTATCGCCGCTCGCGACACCCTTGAGTTCGCCGACCTCGACCAAACCGCTGGTCCCCGCCCCGGACAGGCTTCGGCCGACGCGCAGCCGGGTGTCGATCCAGTTGACCAGATGGGTCAGCGGCACGGTGATCAGCAGGTAGAACACGCCGGCCAGCAGCAGCGGCGACAAGTTGCCGGTGACCACCGCCTGGTCCTGGCCGATGCGGAAGATCTCGCGCTCGGATGCCAGCAGGCCCAGGAAATAGACCAGGCTGGAATCCTTCACATTGCCGATGAACTGGTTCACCAGGGCGGGCAGCACCCGCCGGATACCCTGCGGCACGATGATCAGCCGCATCGCCTGGCCGTAGCTCATGCTCAGGGCCCGGCACGCGTCCATCTGGCCGCGGTCGACGCTCTGGATGCCGGCGCGGAAGATCTCGCCGATATAGGCGCCGGCGATCAGCCCGAGGGCGAGGATGCCGAGCGGATAGGGTGACGGTCCGAACAGCTCCCGCCCCGCGCGGGCCAAGCCTTGTCCGATCAGCAGGATGGTGACGATGGCCGGAAGCCCGCGGAAGACATCGGTGTAGATCCGCGCCGGGATCCGCAGCCAGGGCGACCGCGAGATGCCGCACAGCGCCAGGGCCATGCCGATGGCGACGCCGAGCACGGTCGAGGCGAAGGCCAGGATCAGCGTGTTTCTCAGCCCGACCGCGATCATCATGGGCAGCACTTCGCCCATCGCGTCCCAATCGAGGAAGCTGCGGCGCAGGTTTTCGATCCAGTCCATGCGGAGCCGTCTTTTCCCGGGTCTTTGGCGGCAGGGATCCTGCCCGGCCGCAGCGGCCGGGCAGAATCTGGCTTACTTCTTGGGCAGGTACTGGTCCGGCATCGGCGAGCCCGGGAACCACTTCTGGTACAGCCTTTCCCAGGTGCCGTCCTGCATCGCCGCGTGCAGCCCCTGGTTCAGCGCGGTGCGCAGCGCGTCGTTGCCCTTGCGGATGACGAAGCCGGCCGGGGCGTCGAAACTGGGGATGTTGACGGCGATCTTCAGAGCGGGATAACGGCCCGTGTAGTCCTTGGCCGCCTCGTAGTCGAGGAAGTGCGCGTCGACCGTGCCGTTGTTGAGGGCGGCGACCGCGGAGTTGTTGTCGGGGAACTTCACCAGATCGGTCGAGGTGAAGTTCTTGGCTGCGTAGATCTCCTGCAGCGTGCCCTGGACCACGCCGAGCCGCTTGCCGGCGAGTTGGCCGGCATCGGTGACCTTCGGGTCGGAGGTCAGGACCGACAGATAGCCGGCGAGATAGCCGTCAGAGAAATCGATCGTCTTCTTCCGCGCCTCGGTGGTGCCGATCGCCGCCACCGCCACGTCGAAGCGGCCGTTGGCGACCGACGGCATCAGGGCGGAGAATTCCTGGCCAGTGAAGACGACCTGGTCCTTCTTGAAGCCGATCCGCTCGGCCACGTTGAGGAACAGCTCGATGTCGAAGCCGGTGAACTGCCCGTCCGCCGTCATGAAGGTGTACGGCTTGGCGTCGCCCATGGTGCCGACGGTGATCACCGTCGGGTCGATCAGGCCATAGGCATTGGTTTCGGCGAGGGCCGGCCCCGCGATCGAACCGCCCAAAGCCAGAGCAGCGGCCAGCGCCCGCGCCCCCATTGTCAGCATCGCCACGAAATTCCTCATGTCTCCCTCCGTTGCGTGTTCCGCCAGCCTGCCCATGCCCGGCCGCAGCGCCGGACTCGTATTTCGGTCGTTGAGACCGATCTCTTTCCTTGAGAGACCGGTCTCTTTTTTATGAGACCGGTCTCTTCTCGAAATTGTTAGAGCCACATTGACCCTTCGTCAATCTCTCCTGTAGAGCAGCCCGATGGAACAGCCATCGCTCGTGAAGCCGTCCGTCACCGTCGCCGACGTCGCGCGCGCGGCGGGTGTCTCGAAAGCCACGGCGGCCCGGGTTCTCGGTGGCTACGGCATCGTCAGCGACGCTGTGCGCGAGAAGGTGCTGGCGGCGGCGAAGGCGCTCGACTATCGGCCCAACGAGCTCGCGCGCAGCATGACGACAGGCCGATCGGGCGCGATCGGCGTGGTGGTCGGGGACATCGAGAACCCATTCTTCAGCGCCGCGGTCCGCGGCATCAGCGATGTGGCGCGCGTCGCCGGATACACGGTGATCCTCGCCAATTCCGGCGAGGACATCGCGGCCGAGAAGGACGCCATCCGCACGCTCATCGCCAAACGGGTCGACGGGCTGATCGTCGCGCCGTCGCGCTCTCGCGAGATCGACCATCTAAGGGAGGCCCAGCGCTCCGGGCGGCCGCTCGCCCTGCTCGACCGCGCCGTTCCGGAGCTGGCGGTCGACACGGTTACGGGCGATGACCGCGAGGCGGCCGAGGCCGCGACCCGCCTGCTGATCGAGCACGGCCATCGCCGCCTTGCCTACGTCACCGCCTGCGACACGCCGGAGCACACCTATCGCGACCTCGCCGACATCCACACCGCCTCCGTGCGGCACCGCATCGAAGGCTTTCTGAGGGCCTGCGAGACGGCCCGGGTCCCCTCGCCGGGACGATCGGTCTGGCTCGGGGCGAATGGGCGTGGGGAGACGCGGACGTTGGTGATGAACCTCTTGAAATCGCCCGAGCCCCCGACCGCCGTCCTCGCGTCCGACAGCCTGATCGCGCTCGAGATCTTCAAGGTCGCGCGCGAGCTCCGCCTGTCCATCCCCGACGACCTGTCGCTGATCACCTTTCATGACGCCGACTGGACCAGCGTCACCAGCCCACCGGTCACCGTCATCGATCAGCCGGTCCATCAACTCGGCACGGCGGTGGCCGAGCTCCTCGTCTCCAGGCTGAAAGGATATGGCGGCCCCGCTCGGCACGTGGTGCTTCCTACCAGGCTGGTGGCGCGCGCGTCGGTCGCGATTCGAGATCTGCCCGGCACTTCCGATAGGTCACCTGGGGACCTGAGCATCTTGCCGGCGGGACAGAGATAGGCGTCGGCTTGGTGATCATAGGTGAAGTCGGCCCGCTCGGTGTCCCAAGACCGGACCCAGACGGTCTGGTATGTCGACACCCTCCCGTTCCGCACCGCGCGGCCGGACGAGGCGGTGTACTGGAGCTGACGCCCGGCGCCCACCGCTTCCAGCTGCGCATGCCGCTGCAGGACGGCGAGTCGCGGCCGGTGCAGATCTTTGTGGAATAGGTGCGGAGCGGCCGCTGCAAGGTTCTGCGGTCAGGACCGCCGGCGGCCATGCGGGATCAGCAGCCGGAGAGCCGCCACTGGGGTGGCTGGGCCGTCGGCACCTGGCGGTCGGGCCACCGCCGACGGCCGGAATCCACGGAGTGCAGATGGTCGAACTCTGCCCGGGTCGAGGGCCGACCGAGGACGGCATTGCGCTGCGGGAAGCGGCTGAAGCGGGCGATCTGGTCTTGATACGCCCGGATCTGGCCGAGCGCAAACCAGTAGAGCGGCTGCTGCGGCCCCGGCACCTCCGCCACCAGTTGCTCGGCCAGCGCCGCCGCCCGCTCCAGCCGCACCGGGTGGCGCGGCCCTTCCGCCTCGGCCAGCGGCATCAGGAAGAAGATCTTCTCCCAGGGCCTGACCAGCGCCTCGTAATGGCCGCGGCGCAGCCCGTCCTCGGCCAGCCGCAGGGCCACCCCCTCGCCGGCGAAGGCCTCGGGCCGGCCGGCGAGCAGGATGCGCGCGACCGGGTCGGCCAGCAGGATCAGCAGCAGCTGCCCGACCGGCGTCACGGTCCAGTGGTCCAGCCGGCCGGCGCGGGCGGCCGCCACCATCGGGGCGAGGCTCGCCGGCACGGCATCGGCCCGGCCGCGGAACCACCGGTTCACCGCGGCCCGCTGGACCGCGAGGTCGGCGTCCTCCAGCCCCGGCGGAAACCAAGCCTCGTAGACGTCCCGCCAGCCCGCGATCGCCGTAGCGGCGGCCCGCCTGCCCGTGGCCCGTCGGCCCATGACCTGTCCATCCACGATCCGACTGGCCATGGCCGGCCTCAGAAGTCGACGCAGGTCGGGGACAGGGTTAGCCCGACCGACTGCTGGCGGAAGCGGATCTTGTAGGCGGTGCGAATCTCGGAGAGGCGGGTCAGCGTGTCAGGCGCGTTCGGCGCCAGGATCATGACGATGAAGGACGGCTCGTGCACGATCCTGCTGGTCTCGCTGTCGCGCCACTGGCCGGTGGCCTCGAACACCGTCAGCCCGTCCGGGAAGCGCGGCGTGACCTCCTGGCCCAGGAAGTCCGACCACTGGGCGTTGGTCACCGTGCCCTTGCCTTCGATGTTGCGGCCGAACAGCAGCTCGGCCTCCAGGCTGCCGGTGCCGCCGACGGTCCGGCACAATGCCGCGTCGGCGGCCTCCTGGCCGCGGGCGATGGAGGCGGCCGGCAAGGTGAGGCACAGCAGGATGGGAAGCAGGGTCTTGCGCATGACGGGTCTCCCGGTCAGGGGGCGAGGATGGGTTGCACGGCGCGCACGGCGGCGCGGATGATCTGGATCGCCTCGGCCACCCGGTCGGCATGGGCGCGATGCACGACGATGCAGAGCCGGAGCGTGACGCGGCCGTCGATGCTGGTGCCGGACAGGCGGACCCGGCCGCCGGCATTGATCCGCTCGAGCAGCGCCTCGCTGGCCTGGTTCGCTCGCCGCATGGCCTCGAGGCCCCGGCCGGCCGGCCGCATGCGGAAGGCGACGATGCTGAGCGGCGGCTGCCAGGGCAGCTCCAGCGCCGGCTCGTCCAGCAGCTGGCGGTATGCGAACTGCGCCAGGTCCAGCTTCTCGTCCAGCGCGTCGCGGAAGGCGCCGACGCCGTGCAGATGCAGCGGCAGCCACATCCGCAGCCCGCGCATCCCCCGGGTCAGCTCCGGCCCGAGATCGGAGAAGTCGGGCAGGCCCAGGCCGCCATCCATGCCGGCCAGATAGGCGGCGTCCGCCTGGTAGGCCGCCGCCAGGCGGTGCGGCTCGCGCACCACCAGGGCGCTGGCGCCGAAGGGCAGGAACATCGTCTTGTGCTGATCGAGGGTGATGGAATCGGCCAGCTCCATGCCGCGCAGCCGGGCCTGGCCGCGCCGGGTCAGGCGGAACATGCCGCCATAGGCTCCGTCGATGTGGAACCACAGCCCCTCGCGCTGCGCGATCGTCGCCAGCTCCGGCAGCGGGTCGATGGCGCCGGTATTGGTGGTGCCGGCGGTGCCCACCAGCAGGAAGGGCCGTTTCCCGGCCGCGCGGTCGTCGGCGATCATGCCGGCCAGGGCTTCCAGGTCCAGGCTCAGCGAGGTGTCGCAGGGGACGATGCGGACCGCTGCCGCGGCCAGGCCGGCCAACCGCGCCGCCTTGGCGACCGAATGGTGGGTCTCGGCGCTGACATAGAGCGTGCCGCCGGCCAGGTCCTCGCCCAGCGCGGCATGGCGGGCGGCGATCACGGCGCAGAGCGTGGCCATCGACCCGCCGGTCAGCAAGAGCCCGCCGCCGCCCTCCGGCAGGCCGCACAGCCCGGCCAGCCAGCGCACCATGCCCTGCTCCAGCGCCACCATCGCCGGAGCGGCGAAGACATGGCCGACATAGCGGTTGGTGACGCTGTTGTAGAGGTCGGCCACCGCCGAGGTGAACAGGCCGCCGCCCGGGACATAGGCGAAGAAGCCGGGGCTTCCCGTCTCATAGGCATAGGCCGAGGCCTGGTCGAGCCGGTCGAGCAGCGGCTCGAGCTCGCCCGGACCTTCCGGCGGCGGCGCCAGCATCGCCCGGATCAGCTCCGGCGGCGTCTCGTCGCCGGTGGCGGTGTGCCGGTCCGGCAGGCTTTCGGCGAAGGCGATGGCGCGGCGCAGCACCGCCTGCCCCATCTCGGCCATGGCATCGCTGTCAGGCTCCAGCGGATGGCTGCTCCAGCGCGGCGGCCCTGCCCCGCCGGGATCGCCGCCCGGCTCGGCCAGCAGCGCGGTGTCGCAGGGATGGTCCATGTCGGCCATGATCTCTCCTGTCCGAGGGCGGGCCGGCGCGTGCTAGAGCGCGAAATCCGGCGCGGCCAGGACGATCGTCCCGGCCAGCGTGATGGCGAAGTCGGCGAGGCCGTCGCCATTGACGTCGCCGCTGACCGTGGTGATCCCGGCCGCCTGCGCGGCCCGCAACTCGCCGGCGATGTGGTGGAAAGCCGCTGCGCCGATGAAGGTGAAGCCCTGGTTGCCGGCCACGCCGGTGTCGGCGTCGATCGCCGACAGGTCGATGCGGTCGCCCTGGGCGTGGCTGAAATCGGTGATCCGGTCGGCGCCCGCCCCCGCCATGCTGTCGCCGATGGCGGAGAAGGCGAAACGGTCGGCCCCGGTGCCGCCGGTCAGCGTGTCCCGGTCCGCGCCGCCATACAGCGCATCCGCCTCGGTCCCGCCGTCCAGGATGTCGAGTCCGGCGCCGCCATTCAGGATGTCGTCGCCGCCCCGCCCGGCCAGGACGTCGTCCCCGCCGAAACCCTTCAGCTGGTTGACGATGGCGGAGCCGGAGAGCGTGTCGCCGGCGCTGGTGCCGTTGACGTTCTCGATGTCGCCCGCGATCGTGTCGCCCGAGCTTTCGCCACCCAAGGCCGTCAGGGTGGTCAGGTTCACCGTCACCCCGACGGCGCCATTGTAGACGATGGTATCGATGCCGATGCCGCCGCTCAGGTAGTCGCCCCCGGCCCCGCCCTCCAGCACGTCGGCGCCATCACCGCCGAAGAGGGTGTCATCGCCGCCGAGGCCGTGCAGCGAATCAGCCCCGCCCAGGCCCTTGAGAAAATTGGCCGTGGCGGAGCCGGTCAGACTGTCGCCGGCGCCGGTGCCGTTGATGTTCTCGACATCGCCATAGAGGGTATCGCCCTCGGCTTCGCCATAGCGCGCGGTGTTGGTCGAGAGGTTCACCGTCACCCCGATGCTGCCCTCGAAGACGATGGTGTCGGTGCCGTCCCCACCGTGCAGGTCGTCGGGCCCGCCCCCCCCGACCAGGGTGTCGGCGTCGGCGCCGCCGAACAGCAGGTCGCGCCCCTCTCCGCCCTCGATCCGGTCGGCGCCATCGCCGCCGATCAGGATGTCGTTGCCGAAACCGCCGAGCAACTGGTCGTTGCCGCCGTTGCCGATCAGCCAGTCCAGGCCGAAGCCGCCCGACAGCCGGTTCGCGCCGTCGGTGCCGGAGACGAAATCGTCATGGCTCGACCCCTCGACATTCTCGATGCCGAAATAGACGTCGTACTCGGCATCCCCGTGATGGCCGACGCCGGCCTTGAGATCGACGGTCACGCCGGCCGTGCCGGCGCTGGGCGAGCCGGAATAGCTGACCGAGTCGACCCCGCCCTCGCCGTAGAGATGGTCGGCCCCGGCACCGCCCTGCAGCCAGTCATCCCCGGCCCCGCCGTAAAGATAGTCGACGCCCGCGCCGCCCTGGAGCGTGTCGTTGCCGTCGCGGCCGAACAGGAAGTCCTCGCCGTAGAGGCCCTGCAGGTTGTTGTCGGCGGCCGACCCGATCAGCGTGTCGTCGAAGGTCGATCCCCAGATATTCTCGATATCCGGGGTGATGTGGTCGCGATCCGCGGTGCCACCCAGGCCGATATCGCCGATCGCCGCCCAGATGCCGGCGAAGCTGTCGGTGTAGGACGCCGTATCGACGCCCTTGCCGCCATAGAGCCAGTCGATGCCCCGGCCGCCCTGCAGAATGTCCCGGCCTTCGCCGCCGAGCAGGACGTCATCACCGCCGAAGCCGAAGATCATGTCGTCGCCGGTGGTGCCGATAATGGTCTCGCCGGTGTCGTCGCCGTTGAAGTTCGTCACGATCATTCTCCTGCTGGGAATGGCTGCTGCCTCAGGTCTATGCGATCCGCGACGGCCGGCCTGTTGCCTGCGGAACATCCGCAAGCGAGGCCGGCATTGCGGCGCCCGCGGGCTAGAGGACGAAGTCCGCCGCCTCGAAGAACAGCAGGCCGTCGAGCTCGATATAGAGATCCGCCACGGCATCGCCGTTGACGTCGCCTTCGATGGTGACGCTGGTGGCCGAGCTGACCAGGACGTGGAGCTCGCCGGCATGGCCGGTGAACTGGCTGGGGCCGATGAAGTGGAACGCCTGGTTGCCCGCGACCGTGATGTCTGCGTCGATCGCCGACAGGTCAATGCGGTCGCCCTGGGCATGGCTGAAATCGGTGATCCGGTCGGCCGTGGCCGCGCCGAACATGCTGTCGCCGACCGCGGCATAGACGAAGCGGTCGGCGTCGATGCCGCCGGTCAGCCGGTCGGCCCCGGCGCCGCCAACCAGGCGGTCACCTCCTACGCCGCCGACGAGGATGTCATCGCCCTCCGCGCCGAGCAGTTGGTCGTCGTTGCTGCCGCCATCGAGCGTGTCGCCGCCGCCCAACCCGATCAGGATGTCGCTGCCGGAATTGCCGAGAAGCCGGTTACTCGCCTCCGAGCCGGTCACGACGTCGTCGCCCGCCGTGGCGGCGACATCCTCGATGCCGATGAGCACGTCGCCCTGAGCCTCGCCCTGCCGCCCGGTGCCGTGGATCAGGTCCACGATCACGCCGACGGTGCCGCCATAGTGGACCTCGTCGGTGCCGTTGCCGCCGATCAGCGTGTCGCCGCCGGCGCCGCCGGTCAGGTCGTCGTTCTGGTCGCCGCCCTCGAGCCTGTCGTTGCCGGCGAGGCCGACGAGGTCGTCGGCCCCGCCGAAGCCCCGCAGCACATTGCCATCGGCCGAGCCGGTCAGCCGGTCGCCGGCATCGGTGCCCCAGACATTCTCGACCGCGACGATGCTATCGCCCGCGGCCTCGCCGTTTGCGGTCTCCAGCGTGAACAGGTTCACGGTCACCCCGACCGGGCCGGAGTACTGGATGGTGTCGTTGCCGTCGCCGCCGTCGAGCTTGTCCCCGCCGGCACCGCCCTGCAGCGTGTCGTTGTCAGCCCCTCCCTGCAGCAGATCGATGCCGTCGCCGCCGGCCAGGATATCGCTTCCGCCGGCACCCTTCAGCGTGTCGTCCCCGCCGGCGCCGACCAGGACGTCGCCGAAGCGCGAGCCGACCAGCGCTTCGATATCGAGCTCGATCACGTCGCCCTGGGCATCGCCGAAGCCGCCGGTACCGCCGATGGTCGCGAGCACACCCTCGGCGCTGGTGTCGTAGAGCACGGTGTCGAAGCCTTCGCCGCCGAAGAAGTGGTCCTTGCCGGCGCCTCCCGACAGGATGTCGTCGCCGCCCGCGCCCTTGATGATGTCGTCGCCGGCGCCGGCCCTGACGAAATCGCTGCCGCCGCCGGTGTTGATGATGTCGCCCGAGTTGGTGGCCAGGATGTCGGTGAAATCACCCGGCCCCGGCCCGATGCCGGGAGCATGGATGAAATCCCGGCCCGTGGTGCCCACGATGCTCGCCATGATGGTTCCTTCCTCGATCGGGTGGATGGGTCGGCGCCAGGCCGGCCCGGCCGCTACAGCACGAAATCCGCGGTCACCAGGCTGATCTGGCCGGTGAGCTGGATGTGGAAGTCGGAGACGCCGTCGCCGGTGACGTCGCCGGCGATGGTGGTCACGCCGGGCGCGCTGACGGCGAAGCGCAGCTGTCCGGCGACGCCGGTGAACAGGCCGTTGCCGATGAAGGTGAAACCCTGGTTGCCGAACACCTTCAGGTTGGCGTCGATGCCGGACAGGTCGATCCTATCGCCCTGGGCGTGGCTGAAATCGACGATCCGGTCGGCATTGGCCCCCAGGCCGCTGTCTTCTTTCGCGCCGTAGATGAAGCGGTCGGCGCCGAGGCCGCCCGAGAGCGTGTCCTTGCCGGCGTTGCCCCGGAGCAGGTCGTTGCCGTCGAAGCCGTTGAGGACATTGGCGACGGCATTGCCGGTGAGGGTGTCGCCGGCGTTGCTGCCATTGACGTTCTCGATGCTGATCAGGCGGTCCTGCCCGGCCTCGCCGCCGCTTTCGAGGCTGTTGTCGCCGAGATTGACCTTTACCCCGACGGTGGCGCCGAAATAGGTGGCGAGATCGATGCCGTCGCCGCCGTCCAGCTCATCGCCCCCGGCGCCGCCGCGGAGGATGTCGTTGCCGGCCCCACCCTGCAGGACGTTCTTGATGTCCGAACCGGTCAGCCGGTCGTCGCCCGGGCTGCCGGTGAGGTTCTCGATGCCGCTCAGCGTGTCGCCCGCGGCGTTGCCGCCGCTCGCTGTGTTGGCGCCAAGGTCGACCACCACCGCGACGCTGCCGTCGTCATAGGCGGCGGTGTCGAGGCCGAAGCCGCCGATCAACTGGTCGGCGCCGGCGCCGCCGACCAGCGTGTCGTCGAGGGTCCCGCCGTCGAGCTTGTCGTTGCCGGCCTCGCCCCGCAGCAGGTTGTCCGTGTCGGTCCCGGTCAGGGTGTCGGCGAAGGCGCTACCCTGCAGGTTCTCGATCTGCTGCAGGGTGTCACCGGCCGCGTCGGCGCCGCTGTTGACGGCGTTGAAGACCAGGCTGACCGTCACCCCGGAGGCGCTGTCGCTGTAGGTGGCGGTGTCGATGCCTTGGCCGCCGTCCAGCGTGTCCGCACCGGCGCCGCCGCGCAGCAGGTCGTCGCCGCTGACACCCCCCAAGGTATCGTTCCCGCCGAGGCCCGCGATCCGGTCATCGCCGCCACCGCCGAGAAGGGCGTTGACTCCATTGGCACCAACCAGAGTGTCATTGCCGAAGGATCCGTTGACGTTCTCGAAGCCGGAGATGGTGTCGCCGTCGCCGCCGGTGACGGTGTTGGCCTGTAGGTTCACCACCACCCCGGCGGGACCTTCGAACACGACCGTGTCGATGCCGGCGCCGCCATTCAGGGCGTCCTTCCCGGCGCCGCCGGTGAGCGAGTCGTCACCATCGCCGCCCAGCAGGGTGTCGTCGCCGGCATCACCCATCAGTTCATCATTGCCGCCGAGCCCCTGGAGGGTGTCGTTCCCGGCGTCGCCCACGAGTTCGTTGGCCACGGCCGAGCCGGTGAGATTGTCGCCGCCGTCGCTGCCGTCGATGTCCTCGATGTCGTTGGCAAGCGTGTCGCCCTGGGCCTCGCCGTTCGCGGCGGTCCCGGCGGTCAGGTTCACGGTCACGCCAATCGACCCGACAAAGTCGATCACGTCGCGGCCAGCGCCACCGCTCAGTTGGTCCCCCCCGGCTCCGCCGATCAGCCGGTCATTGGCATCGCCACCACTCAGGGAATCATTGCCCTCGTCGCCGATCAGCAGATCGCTGTTGGCGCCGCCATCGAGCGAGTCGTCGCCGGCCTGGCCATGGAGCTGATCATCGCCGCCGAGGCCTTTCAGGGTGTCACCGCCGCCGCCGCCGAAGACGATGTCGCTGTTCTCCCCGGCATTGATGGTGTCGGCATCGCCGGTGGCCCCGGGGTTGTCGATGAAGCTGGAGGTCGGCGGCGTCAGCCCGTCGCCGGCGACATGGATGAAGTCCCTGCCGTCCGTTCCGGTGATGAAAGCCATGGTCGTGTCCTTGATGATGAGTGTGGCGTGCTTCAGCTCTAGGGGATTCGTGTCCACCCGGCTGTCACCCGGGGAACAGCGCCGCTCACGACGGTTTCAGCCCGGCCGGGCGCTGGAGATGGACGAGATCGGCCTGGGCCAGCCAGGCCGCTTCCTCCGGCGTCGAGGCACGGCCGAGGATCGGGTTGCGGTGCGGAAACCGGCCGAAGCGGGAGATGATCTCGAGACGGGACCGCGCCTGGCCGACATGGAACCGGTACAGCGGCCGCAGCCGCTCCGGCGCCTCGGCCGCCACCAGCGCGACCATCGCCACCACCTGCTTCAGCCGGGACCGGTGGTCCGGGCCTTCCGCATGGGCCAAAGGAAGCAGGAAGAAGATCTGCTCCCACGGCTTGGACAGGGCGTCGTAATGGCCGTTCACCAGCCCCTCCTGGGCGATCCGCAGGGCGGCGGCGTCATCGGCATAGGCCTCGCGCCGGTCGGCGAACAGGCTCCGCGGGAACTGGTCCAGCACCAGGATCAGCGCCAGCCGCCCGGGCGGCGTGCCGAGCCAGGCATCGAGACCGCCGGTGCGGGCCGTCGCCAGCAGCGGGGCCAGCGGCATCAGCGCAGAGTTGACGCCGCCGCCGAACCACCAGCCATGCAGCCGCAGATGCGCCTCCAGATCGGCCTCGTCGAGGCCGTCCGGGAACCAGAAATGATAGACCCTGCGCCAGTCCTGGGCTGTGGTCATGAGCGCCTCTCCGAACGCATGCCGATCGCCGCCGTCGCGACGCCGAGGGCGGGATACCGCCCCCGGGACCACGCCGCGTCAGAGCACGAAGTCGGCGGCAACCGGCGCCGGCGCGTCGCCGAGCTGGATGTGGAAGTCGGAGACCTTGTCGCCGTTGACGTCGCCGGCGATGGTGGTGACGCCGTCGGTCACTGCGAAGCGCAGCTGCCCGGCGACGCCGGTGTAGAGGCCGGAGCCGATGAAGCTGAACGCCTGGTTCCCGGCCGCGATCGCGCTGGCGTCGATCCCCGACAGGTCGATGCGGTCGCCCTGGGCATGGCTGAAATCGGTGATCCGGTCGGCATTCGCGCCAACCACGCTCTGGGTGACGCTGCCATAGACGAAGCGATCGGCGCCAAGCCCGCCGGTGAGCGTATCCTTGCCGCCGCCCCCCGTCAGCACGTCGTTGCCGCCGAAGCCCTGCAGCACATTGGCGCCGATGTTGCCGACCAGGCTGTCGCCGCCCTGGCTGCCGTTGAGGTTCTCGATCCCGGTCAGCGTATCGTCCAGGGCGTCGCCGGCGCTGCCCTTGCCGGTGACCAGGCTGACCACGACCCCGGCCGAGCCGGTGAAGTAGCTGGCCGTGTCGATGCCCGTCCCGCCATCCAGCGTGTCGGCCCCCGCGCCGCCGCGGAGAATATCGTCGCCGGATCCGCCGATCAGGTTGTCGTTTCCCGCCATCCCGCTGAGCTTGTCGTTTCCGGCCTCGCCGGAGAACAAGTTGTCCACGGCCGATCCCGTCAGCGTGTCGCCGCCTTGGCTGCCCACGATGCCCTCGATGCCGTGGTTGGCGTCGAGCACGTCGCCCTGCGCCTCGCCGTCCCTGGCGATCCGCGCCGTCAGGTCGACGGTCACGCCGACGGTGCCGTCATACCCGATGAAGTCGATGCCGGAGCCGCCGCTGAGCGTGTCCGCCCCCTCGCCGCCGATCAGGAAATCGTCGCCATCGCCTCCGTTCAGCACATCGTCGCCGGCCTGGCCCACCAGGCCGTCATGGCCGCCGCCGCCGGAGAGGACATTGGCCACGCCCGACCCCGTCAGGATGTCGATCCCATTGCCGCCGCGGATGTTCTCGATATCACCGCCGAGCACATCGTCCTGGGCTTCCCCGCCCCCGGTCGTCAGCGTCGTCAGGTTGACCACGACACCCTCGGAGCCGTTGTAGATGATCGTGTCGACGCCTGCGCCGCCGAAGAGACGATCCCCGCCGGCCCCGCCGGCGAGGTCGTCGTTGCCGTTGCCGCCTTGCAGCTCGTCCCCCCCGGCCCCGCCGGCGAGGTCGTCGTTGCCGTCCTCACCATTCAACGTGTCGTTGCCATCGCCACCCGCGAGATCGTCATTGCCCCCGCCGCCGTCGAGCCTGTTGTCGAAGGCGGATCCGACCAGATCGTCGCCCGCCACGGTGCCGATGACGTTCTCGATGTCGTCCAAGATCGTGTCGCCATCGGCCTCGCCGAAGGTGCCGGTGCCGCCGATGGTCATGCTGCGGCCTCGCCGAAGGTGCCGGTGCCGCCGATGGTCATGCTGACGCCTTCGAGATCGCCGTTGCCATCGACGTCGCTGGCGAAGTAGCGGATGGTGTCGATGCCGAGGCCGCCGCTGAACTCGTCCGCCCCGGCGCCGCCCTGGAGCTCATCGTCGCCGTCCACGCCGACCAGGACGTCGTCGCCGCCCGCCCCGATCAGGATATCGTTGCCGGCCAGGCCCTTGAGCTGATTGCCCCCGCCATCGCCGACGAGGAGGTCTACGAAGCCCGACCCGTCGACATTCTCGATCGAGGAGAAGCCATCGCCCCTGGCATCGCCGGCAGATCCGCCCCCCTCTGCCAGGTCGACGATCACCGACTCCGCGCTGGTGGAGTAGGAGGCGGTGTCGATCCCGCTTCCGCCGTTCAGGTTGTCGCTGCCGATCCCGCCACGCAGGATATCATTGCCGCCGCCGCCGATCAGGCGGTCGTTGCCGCCGGCGCCATCGAGGACGTCGGCATCATTGGTGGCCCCCGCGATCTCGTTGAAGCCGAGCGGGATGGCCGTGTTGTCGAACGGGACGTGGATGATGTCGTTCGCGTTGCCGCCGGTGACGTTGGCCATGAGTGTCCTCCTGTGGGTATGGGATTGGGTCGGCGCGGCCGGGCGGCAGGCGCCGATACGGGGTGTCAGCCTTCGCTGCGGCCGAGATGGCCGGCGACGAAGCCGTTGACGGACAGGCGCATCGGGCGGGTGCGGCCGTCCTTGTAGTGGCGCTTGAAGTAGACCAGCCGCTTGCCCTGTCCGGCGCGGCGCGCGGCCGCCAGCAGCAGGTGGTTGACCGCGGCATCGTCCGCCGCCCAGGCGTTGATGACCATGCAGTCGCCGTCGCGGGCCGCGGCATCCGGCAGGTCGCGGCCGGCCAGCCAGGATTCGGCGCCCTGCTCGCTGGTCTCGGCCCAGCCGAGGAAGCCGGCCACCCGGCCGGACTCGTCGACCACGAAATGGTAGTGGCCGCGGTTGATCTGCCCGACCAGCACGCGCGACCAGTTGCCGAAGGTCAGCGCCGCGAAGGCCGGCTTGGTCATCAGATGGCTGACGGCCAGACCCAGCGCCACGACCCCGCTCCTCGGGCGAAGCAGGCGCAGCCGGCGCCGGGGTGTCGGGCGGTCCATCGAGGCCGGCCCCGGAATGTCCCAGCCGGGAACGTCGTCGCGATCGGTGGTGGTGCGTGCCATGGTCTCCTCCCGGCTCAGAGCACGAAGTCGGCGGCGACCAGCGTCACCGTGCCGGCGAGCTGGATGTGGAAGTCGGAGATGCCGTCGCCGCCGACATCGCCGACGACGGTGACGACCCCAGGGGCGGTGACGGCGAAGCGGAGCTGCCCGGCGACGCCGGTGTAGAGGCCGCCGCCGATGAAGCTGAACGCCTGGTCGCCGGCCAACACCGTGTTGGCGTCGATGCCCGACAGGTCGATGCGGTCGCCCTCGGCATGGCTGAAATCGGTGATCCGGTCGGCCTTGGCCCCGACCACGCTGTCGCCGATCGCGGCATAGGTGAAGCGGTCGGCCCCGGTCCCGCCGGTCAGGATATCCCGGCCGACGCCGCCGATCAGCGTGTCGGCCCCGCCGCCGCCGCCGAGCGTGTCACCGCCTTCGAAGCCATTCAGCAGATTGGCCTGGGCGTCGCCGGTCAGGCTGTCGCCGCCCCGGCCGCCATGCACGTTCTCGATCGAGAGATAGCGGTCGCCGCCGGCGTCGCCGCGGCTGCCGGTCCCGGCCGCCAGATCGACCGTCACCGCATCGGCGGCGCCGAAATAGGTGGCGAGGTCGGTGCCGGCGCCGCCGTCGAGGGTGTCGCCGCCCGATGCGCCATTCAGGGTATCATTGCCGCCCAGGCCTTGCAGCAGGTTGGCGCCGGATACGCCGGTCAGCCGGTCGGCGAAGGCGCTGCCGGTGATGTTCTCGACCAGCGAGAAGCGGTCGCCCTCGGCGAAGCCGCCGGCGCCCTGGCCGGTGCCCAGGCTGACCACCACCGCGGCGGTGCTGTCGGCATAGGAGATGGTGTCGATGCCGGCATCGCCGTCCATCAGGTCGCCCCCGGCCCCGCCGACCAGGATGTCATCGCCGACGCTGCCGTCGAGGGTATCGCCGCCGGCCATGCCGCGGAGCGTGTCGTCGCCGATACCGCCGGACAGCAGGTTGGCCCCGCCGGAGCCGGTGAAATCGTCGTCGCCGCTGCCGCCGCTCAGATTCTCGATGTCGGCGCCGATCACGTCGCCCTGAGCCTGGCCGTTCCCGGCCGTCAGCGCCGACAGGTCGACCCCCACCCCCGCGGTGCCGTCGAAGGCCAGGGTGTCGATGCCGGCGCCGCCGATGAAGGTGTCGGCCCCGTCACCGCCGACCAGGAGATCGTTGCCGTTCCCGCCGTCCAGCATGTCGTCGCCCGCCCGGCCGGCAAGCTCGTCATCACCGCCCGCGCCGGACAGGGCGTTATCCAGGCCGGAGCCGAGCAGGACGTCGCGGACGGTGCTGCCGATGACGTTCTCGATATCGCCGGCCAGCACGTCGCCTAGGGCGTCGCCGCCATTGGCGATCAGCCCCGCCAAGTCGACCAGCAACCCGGTGGCGCCGTCGTACCGGATCGTGTCGATCCCGGCGCCGCCGCTCAGCCGGTCGGCGCCGGCCCCGCCGATCAGGATGTCGTCGCCCCCGCCGCCGAACAGCCGGTCGTCGCCGCCGGCGCCGTCGAGAATATCGTCCCCGTCGGACGCGGCCGCGACGTCGATGAAGCCGGACGGAATCTCGATACCGTCGGACGCGGTGTGGATCACCTCCTGCGCGTCGGTGCCTGGAACAGCAGCCATGATGGTCTTCTCCGTCGATCGAATGCCGGGAGCTGCGACTGTCGTATCAGCGTCCGCGTCGGCCCGATGTCCCCGGGGGAACAGGCCGGCAGCCGCGGCGGACTCAGCGCAGCCGGCCGGGGACCACGGGCCGCTGCATCGGGCGTTCCCCATCCGCCGGCGCCGGGCGGACCAGCTCGATCAGGCGCCAGGCGTTGATCGGCAGCAGCACCGCCTCCATCAGCATCAATGGCGCGCTGCCGATCAGCCCGGCATAGATCAGGAGGCTGGCGCTGCTGAGGATGGCGACGACGCGCAGCGGCAGCAGCCGCCGCATCGAATAGGCCAGGATGGTGAAGCCGGTCCCGGCATAACCGAACGCCTCGATCCAGATCACGGCATCCTCCCGCATCAGCCGATGGTTCGGACGCTGTCTAGCAGGGGCCGGCAGCCGCGCCTGTGTCGCGGGGAACAGCCGTCAGGCCTGGATCAGGCCCAGCTGCAGCGCCGTGGCCACAGCCTCGCTGCGGCTGCTGGCCTTCAGCTTGCGCTTGGCCGAGGCGAGATAGGTGTTGACCGTGTGCATCGACAGGCCGAGCTGGCGGGCGATCTGCTTGCTGGACGCGCCGCGGGCGACCCAGGACAGGCAGTCCAGCTCGCGCGGCGCGACGACACCGGGGTCGACGGCGATGGCGGCCGATGGCCGGGGCTGCGCCAGGTTGGCCAGCCGCTGCCCGATCGTCAGCGCCCGGCGGAGATGCGGGCCGATCTGCCACAGCAGCCGGATCTCCGCCTCGCTCCAATCCGGCCGGCGCCGTGTCCGCCAGACCGAGAGATGGGCGCCCAGGCCATCCGGACCGACGTCGATCCAGTACAGCCCGCTGTGCCGGCCCTGCGGCCGGGCATAGTCGTTGTAGAACTCGCTGCGCCGGAAGTCGGACTCGGGCACCACCATGCGATCGGCGAACACGGCACCGGCCGGCAGCCGCCGCAGCGCCGGCAGCACCGGCCAGGTGCCGTGGTAATGCGCGTTGTAGAGCGGCACGTAGCCGGGATCGACGTGGATCCGGACGGCCGCGTCCTGCGGCAGCGGCGCTCCGGTCGGGTGCAGCGTCGCCGCGGAATCGCCGCCGAGCAGAACTGCCAGGCGCAGCAGCACATCCGGCCAGGCTTCGCGGCCCAGGGCGGCGTCATAGGCCTGGGCGATCAGGGCCGCGACATCGCCCTCGCCCGGAGGCCGGGCCTGGTCAGACATCGAGCAACCCCGCGGCCAGCGCCATAGCCACGGCCTCGCTGCGGCTGGCCGCTTTCAGCTTGCGCCGGGCCGAGGCGAGATAGGCATCGACCGTGTGCATCGACAGGCCCAACACGCGCCCGATCAGCTTGCTGGACGCGCCGCGGGCGACACCGGCCAGGCAGGCGCGCTCCTGCGGCGCCAGCAGGCCGCCGTTGATGGCGGCAGGCCGGCGCCGCGCCGCCTCGGCGAGACGGCGCTGGATCTCCAGCGCCCGGCCGAGATGCGCCCCGACCGCGCCGAGCACCCGAAGCTCCGGCTCCGCCCAATCGGGCCGAAGCCGCGACCGCCAGAAGGAGAGGTGCGAGCGCAGGCCCCGGCCGTCGGCGTCGATCCAGAACATGAAGCTGCGCTTGCCCTGGGGGCGGACGTAGTCGTTGTAGAACTCGCTGCGCAGGAACGCCTGCTCCGGCATCGCCGCGCCGCCCATGAAGACGCAGGCGCGGCGCAGCCCGGGCGCCAGCGGCATCAGCGGGACGATGCGGTGGTAATATTCATTGTACAGCGGCGTGAAATCGGGGTCGCAGCCGACCCGCACCGATCCGTCGCGCGCGGAGGGCGACAACGTCGGGTGCAGCGCAGTGGATTCGCCGCCCAGCAGGCGCAGCATCCGCTTCAGCACGGAAGACCACTCGTCCTCCCCCAGCGCGGCGTCGTAGACCCCGCCGACCAGCCGGCCAACGTCGTCCTCGTCCGGCAGGGATGTCGGCGGGATGCGCGGATCGGCCCGCAACCGGCGGCGGCCGGACGGCGGAGTCGGGGTGGCCACGAAAGGATCGGATCGATCGAACATCAGCTCCGTCGGGTTGCGGCGCCGTCGGACCGCGGCTGGTGCCGGGCGTCGGCGCCCCAGTCCATGCATCATGACGCGTAGGAACCCGGCCCCAATGTTACGTTCGTCACATGCGCGGCCTGGCGAAGCCCGCAGGGTCCGGCCCGGCCCGCGGCGTCATCCGTGCGGACCGACCCCCATACACGGCTATGACTTGGCACGCGGTGCCGGACAAGCGATCATTTCCACGTCAATGCGTGAGGCGGGCTCATCCATGGGGCTGGCGACACTCGCAATCCATCCGGCCAGGACGAAGGATCGCCGGCGATGAGACGGCTGCCGCCGCTCGATTCCCTGCGCGCCTTCGAGGCCGTGGCCCGGCTCGGCAGCTTCAAGCGCGCTGCGGAGGAGCTGGCCGTCACCGCCAGCGCCCTGAGCCACCGGGTCGCCGATCTGGAGGCGGATCTCGGCGTGGCGCTGCTGGTGCGGCATGTCCGGCGGGTCGAGCTGACCGTCGAGGGCGAGGGCCTGGCCGCCGGCATGGGCCGGGCGCTGCAAGAGGTCCGCCGCACTGTGGCCAGCGTCGACCGCAGGGGCCGACCCCGGCTGCGGGTCAGCGCCATCCCGTCGCACGCCGTGCGCTGGCTGGCGCCGCGGCTGCACCGGTTCCGCGCGCTGCACCCCGAGATCGACATCGACATCATCGCCGACCTGGCGCTGGCCGACCTGTCGCAGCGGGCCGTCGACATCGCCCTGCGCTTCGGCGGCGGCGGCTATCCCAACCTGCGGGTCGAGCGGCTGATGGCCGACGCCATCTTCCCGGTCGCCAGCCCGGGCTACGTCGCCGCGCACGGTCCGGTCGCGGCGCCGGCCGACATCCTGCGCCTGGACCGGCTGATCGACACCACCGCCCGCGACGACCAGAGCGGCGCCCATTGGCAGCACTGGTTCGAGACCCACGGCCTGCCGCTGGAGCTGGTCAATGACGGCATGAACCTGACCGGCTCGCTACTGGCGCTGGAGGCCGCGGTCAACGGGCTGGGCGTCGCCATCGCCCGCAAGACGCTGGTCGAGGGGGATCTGCGGACCGGCCGCCTGTTGCGGCTGCTGGACGACGAGATCCCGACCAACTGGAGCCACTACGCCGTGACCCTGCCCAGCCTCGCCGACTGGCAGCCGGTGCGGCGGTTCGTCGGCTGGCTGCAGGCGGAAGCCGGCGGCCGCTGACCGACCCAGGCCCCGATACCTCATTTCTGGTGTATTGAGCCCACCGGCCCGGTTGCGGACAATTGCAAGCATCACGGAGCGCCGGGCAGCGGGGGTCGAACCCCGTCGCCGCCGAGCCCTCCGACGGAGGGCGGAGACAAGCCGTCGCCGCCGCGGAACTCAATGGATCACCGGCCGGGAGCGCCGGGACACGGGCCGTGCGGGGCCCGCGTCCCGGACCGCGCCGCCGGCCCGCCATCTCTGGAGCTGACCGTGAACTTTGTCATGTCATGGGCCTCGGCCCGCCCCGCCGGCGAGCCCCGCCCTTCGGCCGGCCTGCCGGCCATCCAGGACGCCATTCCGATGCGGCTGACCGAGCGGCGCTACGACGACGGCGACACCATCTTCCTGCGCGGCGACCCGGGCGACAGCATCATGGTCGTCCTGTCCGGCCGGGTGGCGCTGCGCCTGATCTCCCGCCAGGGGCGCGAGATCCTGCTCGGCATCCTGCATGCCGGCGAGATGTTCGGCGAGGTCTCGGCGCTGGACGGGCGGGGCCGCAGCGCCGACGCCGTGGCGCTGGGCGAGTGCCGGCTGCAGATCATCGACGGGCGCGACCTGCGGCGGATGCTGAAGCAGTCGCCCGAGGCCTGCCTGCAGATGATGGAGCTGCTGACCACCCGGCTGCGCCGGACCAGCGACCAACTGGAGGGGGTGGCGCTCTTGAACCTGCCGGCCCGTCTGGCCCGGCTGTTCCTGACCCTGGTCGAGACCGAGGCCGCGCGGATGGCCGGGCCGGGCCGGGCATCGCGGCTGCCGCGCCGGCTGTCGCAGCGCGACCTGGGCCTGCTGATCGGCGCCAGCCGGTCGAAGGTCAATGTCCAGATCGGCCGCTGGATCGGCGAGGGCATCCTCGGCCGCGAGGGCAGCGCCCTGGTGGTGCTGGACCGCGAGCGGCTGGCCGACATCGCCGAGACCGAGGAGTTCTGAGCCGCGGCCCGGCGGACACCCGCCAGGCCGCAGCGATTCCGGATCAGCGGCCGACCAGCCGCGGAAGATGCTCCGGATAGCGGGCGCCCTGGATCTCGACGGCGGACACCGCATCCTCGATGTCACGCAGCTCCTCCGCCGACAGCGCGACCGCCGCGGCGCCGACGTTCTCCTCCAGCCGGTGCGGCTTGGTGGTGCCGGGGATCGGCACGATCCACGCCCTGACCGTCGCATGCTGGTTGCCGGTGGTCTGGCTGCAGCTCCGGGCGGCGAGGCTGGCGGAAGAGGCCGTTGCATCCGGACAGGCCCTTCCGAAGGCCTATCACGACGCTCTCCGCCTATGGTTCTTCCTGGGCTGGCCTGCCTTCATTGCCGTGCTGGCGATCTTCTGGCTGATGCTGGCCAAGCCGAGCATCCACCGGAATTTAGTTCCATCGATCTCGTGTTTTGTTGCGTTCTTGCCGGAGGCGCTGGAGCCTGCTCGAATTAGGCCGGTCCCGGCCCATGATGGTCGCAAATGGTCGCGAATTCCGAAGATCGGGCCATGTATCGTTAGGAAAGGGCATTTCATGGCGGTTTTCACCGTGGCAAATGGTCGCGAATTCCGAAGATCGGGCCATGTATCGTTAGGAAAGGGCATTTCATGGCGGTTTTCACCGTGCCCAACGGCACCGGCTTGAACGGCAACGGCATCCAGTTCGGCACGTTGTCGCAGATCGCGGCCCCGGGCGTCGCCTTCCCGTTCATCAACCAGACCTTCAGCATCTTCTTCTTCAACGACCCCGGGCAGCTGGAGGTCACCGGCACCGGAATGTCGTTCACCCTTCCGAACACCTTCGGCGGCACCGTCGACAGCCTGACCTACAACAATCCGGCGGCCACCCCGATCTTCACCATCACCGGCATGAGCACGCCGCTGGCGGATGTCGCCTCGGGCTTCCTCACCCCCGGCGGCGAGCTGGCGGCGCTGGCCATCATCTTCTCCGGCAACGACACCATCACCGGGTCGACCCAGGCCGACCGGCTGTACGGCTTCGACGGCATCGACACCATCAATGGCGGCGCCGGCGACGACACCCTCCGCGGCGGCGCCGGCGGCGACACTCTCAACGGCGGCGCCGGCTCGGACTTCGCCAACTACCAGGGATCGAGCGCCGAGGTCTTCGTCGACATACAGAGCAATTTGCTCTTCAGCGGCGACGCCACAGGCGATGTGCTGAACAGCATCGAGAACCTCTACGGCTCGAGCTTCAGCGACACCCTGTCCGGCGACGCCGGCCGCAACATCATCGGCGGCGAGGGCGGTGCCGACCTGATCGACGGCCGCGCCGGCGACGACGCGCTGTCGGGCGAGGCGGGTGACGACATCCTGAACGGCCGGGACGGCGCCGACCGGCTGGTCGGCGGCGATGGGACCGACAGGCTCTCCGGCGGCACCGGCAACGACTCCATCGATGGCGGGACCGGCAACGACAGCGCTTTCGGCGAAGAGGGCAACGACAGCATCACCGGCGGCGCCGGGACCGACAACCTCGACGGCGGCGACGGCAACGATATTCTCGAAGGCGGGGCCGGGGCTGACACCCTCACCGGCGGCAACGGCATCGACACCGCCAGCTATGCCGGCTCGGCGGCCGGCGTGACCGTGGTGCTCGGCGGCGCCTCCAGCGGCGGCGATGCCCAGGGCGACACCCTGACCGGCATCGAGCAGGTGATGGGCTCTGGCTTCGCCGACAGCATCACCGGCGATGCCGGCGCCAACACGCTGTGGGGCCTGGCGGGCGACGACGTGCTCACCGGCGGCGGCGGCGCCGACACGCTGAAGGGCGGCGCCGGCAACGACCGCTTCGTCTATCTGGCCATCGGCGACAGCACCGTCGCGGCGGCGGGCAGGGACACGATCACCGACTTCAGCACCGGCGACAAGATCGACCTGTCGGCGATCGACGCCAACGGCGCCGGCCCGGGCGACGCCGCCTTCACCTTCGGCAACGGCGCCTTCACCGCCGCCGGCCAGGTCCGGGTGCTGGATTTCGGCGGCGGCCGCTACGGCGTCTATCTCGAAACCACCGGCAACAACGTGGAGGATTCGGTCATCACCGTCTATTCCGACCACGCCCTGACCGCGGCGGACTTCGTGCTGTAAAGCGCAGCCGCCGCGCCCGCCCTCCTCCGTCCGCAACCGGGGGAGGGCGGAATTCCATCGTCCGATCGCGATCAGTCCGCTCAGTAGTTCTCGCCCTGCCCTGGAGCTGGCCTCCTGACCCGCGGCCTTCTGATCACGCTAACCGATGTTCTAGCGATGGGGGAGGGCTCGGTGCAAAGCAAGAAGCCCCCGTCGAGAGACGGGGGCTTCTTGGTATGGTTGGTAGCGGGGACAGGATTTACCGCCTTCGGCGTTGCCTTACGGCTTGCATTGCGAGCCTCCAGGCCGAACCGACAGGCTCATTCACCGATCGCCACAGCCAGATAGCCAAACGCCCCGTCCGAGCGGACAGGGCGTTTGGCTATCTGGTTGCGGGGACAGGAT
>JAEKLZ010000351.1 GCA_019508225.1 Inquilinus limosus
CCAGCTCGCGGCGCAGCAGCTCGGCCGCGGTCGCGGCCTGGGCCTTGGCGACCAGCGCGCCCTTGGCCAGGTCCTCGCGGCCCTTCTCGACCGCCAGCTCGGCCTTGCGCTGCCATTCGGCCTGCGCCGCCTCGAGCTGATCGGCCTTGCGTAGGATGTCCTTCTTCTCGGCGATCGAGCGGGCGGCCGCGGCGCGCACCTCGACCAGCGTGTCCTCCATCTCCTGCACGATCAGCCGGACGATCTTCTCGGGATCCTCGGCGCGATCGAGCATGGAATTGATGTTGGAGTTGATGATGTCGCCAAGGCGGGAAAAGATACCCATTACACGGTCCTCTTTCGATCCTACAGGAACAGGGAAGCGATCAGCACGCCGGCGCCGAAGAACACCCAGTTCTCGGTCGGCCGGCTGGCGATCCAGGCCAGCAGGCGGCCGCCCGTGCGGCGCCAGTCGGCTCCGGCGTTGCGGCCATAGCGGGTACCGGTCGGGTCGAAGCCGGTGCTCATTGGTCCTCCTCAAGCCCCGATGCGTTCGGGTCACCCCCTGGATTGCAAGGGCCGTGCCAGAGTCGGATCCGGCGGATTTCCGCGGCATCCCTCGCATCAGTTCTTGCTCATCCGGCGAAAATTTCCAATCATTCGGGAAATTTCGCCGAAGGGGAGCCATGGCCGACGGATTGCCGCAGCTGCTGGGCGAGGCCCCGGCCTTCGCCGACCTGCTGGACCAGGTCTCGGCCGCGGCGCCCTTGGACCGGCCGGTGCTGGTGATCGGCGAGCGCGGCACCGGCAAGGAGCTGATCGCGGCCCGGCTGCACTTCCTCTCCCCGCGCTGGGACCGTCCCTTCGTCAAGCTGGACTGCGCCGCCCTGTCGCCCGAGCTGCTGGAGAGCGAGCTGTTCGGCCATGAGGCCGGCGCCTTCACCGGCGCGGTGCGGCGCCATGTCGGCCGGTTCGAGCGCGCCGACGGCGGCACCCTGTTCCTGGACGAGCTGGCCAATGCCGGCCTGCGGGTGCAGGAGAAGCTGCTGCGGGTGATCGAATACGGCGAGATCGAGCGGGTCGGCGGCGCCCAGACCATGACGGTCGATGTCCGGGTCGTCGCCGCCACCAATGTCGACCTGCCGGGCGAGGTCGCGGCCGGGCGGTTCCGCGGCGACCTGCTGGACCGGCTGGCCTTCGACGTGCTGACCGTGCCGCCGCTGCGCGCCCGGCCGGAGGACATCGCGCTGCTGGCCGCGCATTTCGGCCAGGCCATGGCCCATGAGCTCGACCGGCCGGCCTTTCCCGGCTTCGCGCCGGCGGCGATGGCGGCGCTGCACGGCCACCCCTGGCCCGGCAACATCCGCGAGCTGAAGAACGCGGTCGAGCGCGCGGTCTACCGCACCCCGCCGGACGAGCCGGTGGCGGAGCTTGTGCTGGACCCCTTCGCCTCGCCCTGGCGGCCGAAAGGGCTGCAGACCGGAACCGGAGCCGGGACCGAGGTCCCCGGCCCCACTGCCGCGCCGGTCCTGCCCTACGATTTCCGGGCGGAGATCGCCGCGGTAGAGAAAGGCTGGCTGGAGGCAGCGCTGCAGGCCCATGGCGGGCACCAGGGCCGCGCAGCCACCGCGCTCGGCCTCGGCTACGATCAGCTGCGGCACCTGCTGCGCAAGCACGGCCTGTCGGCGCGGTCGGGGGGAGACGACGTATGAAGACCGTGCTGATCACCGGCTGCAGCTCCGGCTTCGGCTTTGCCGCGGCGAAGCGCTTCGCCGCCGCCGGCTGGTCGGTGCTGGCGACCTTGCGCGGTCCCGCGAACCGGCCCGAGGCCGCGGCGCTGGCCGCCATTCCCGGCGTCACCGTGCTGCCGCTCGACGTCAACGACCCGGCGCAGCGGGCGGCGGTGTCCGCCGCCGTCGCGCAGACCGGCCTCGACTGCCTGATCAACAATGCCGGCTACGGTCTTTACGGCCCGCTGGAGGCGCTGGACGACGACCAGATCCGGAGCCAGATCGCGACCAATCTCGAGGCCCCGATCCTGCTGACCCGCGACCTGCTGCCGGCGCTGCGCCGGAACCGCGGCCGGGTGATCAACATCTCCTCGGTGCTGGGCTTCATCGGCACGCCGTTCATGGCGATCTACACCGCCAGCAAACACGGCCTGTCCGGCTTCAGCGAGGCGCTGCGGCTGGAGCTGGCGCCGCATGGCGTGCAGGTCTGCGCGGTCGAGCCCGGGCGCCACGACACCGGCTTCAACGCCCGGCTGGATGCGCCTGCGGCGATGGCGGACCTGCCCTATCGCGAGAAATTCGACCGGTCCCTGGCCCGCCGGGCGGCGCGCGGCGGGGTGGCGCCGGAGCGGGCGGCCGCGATCAGCGACCGGGCGGCGGACCGGCTGCTGCGGCTGGCCGAATCCCGCCGGATGCCGCCGCGGCTGCGCCTGGGCACCGATTCCCGGCTGGTGTTCCGGGTCAAGCGGCTGCTGCCGGAATCACTGTTCGACCGGCTGATGATCTTCGCCACGGGGCGAGGGGTGAACTGAGGGTGGCGGGTGCCGGCCGCGGTGTGAACGACGCCGGCCGTTGGCGAAAGATATGTAGGATGATGACGGTTTAGACATAGCATAATATTAAAAACCTTTGCTAAATTGTCCTCATTTGGACCGTTCATAGGGCCTGGCCGAGCCGGGCGCATTTCACAGCCCGGCCGCCCCTAGATCGGCGGCGCCGCCCGATCCAGGAGGACGACCCGTGACCCAGACCCTCAACGGCACCGCCGGAAACGACATTCTCACCGGGACCGATCCGGGCAACCCGGCCAATCCGGACGGCATCGACATCATCAATGGCGGCGCCGGCAATGACACGCTTTCCGGCCTCGGCGGCAACGACATCATCCAGGGTGGCGCCGGCGCCGACCACATGAATGGCGGCGCCGGCATCGACACGCTCACCTACGCCAACTCCACCTCGGCCGTCAGTGTTGCCCTGAACGCCAACTCCGGCGGCGGCGACTCCACCGGCGACACCATGAGCGGCTTCGAGAACCTGATCGGCAGCGCCTTCGACGACCAGCTGGCCGGCGACGCCGGCGTCAACGTGATCAGCGGCGGCGCCGGCAACGACTACATCCAGATCAGCGGCGGCGCCGACACGCTGGATGGCGGCGCCGGCAGCGCCGACATCTTCGACGGCCGCGTCTGGGGTTCGGCCCTCACCGTCAACCTGGTCGCCGGGACCGCGACCGGGGGCGTCACCTTGTCCGGCTTCGAGACGGTGCTGGGCACGAGGTTCGCCGACGTCCTGACCGCCAACCAGGCCGTCAACACCACTCTGGCCGGGTACAACGGCAACGACACGCTCAATGGCGGCAATGGCGCCGACACCCTGTTCGGCGACAGCTACGCCGGCGTCACCGTCGCCGGCGGCGCCGATACGCTGAATGGCGGGGGCGGCAACGACATCCTCGAAGGCGGCCAGTTCGGCGACGTGCTGAACGGCGGCGCCGGCTTCGACACCATTTCCTATGGCGGCTCCAGCGTCGGGGTGACCGTCAACCTGGCCACCGGCGCCGCCACCGGCGGCGAGGCCGAGGGCGACACGCTGACCAGCATCGAGAGCGTCACCGGCTCGAACCTGGCCGACGTGCTGACCGGCGACGCCGGGGGCAACACTCTCTTCGGCGGCGGGGGCGGCGACCTGCTCGACGGCGGCGCCGGGGCCGACACGCTGAACGGCAGCTTCAGCGCCGACACGGTGACCTACGCCGCGTCCAGCGCCGCGGTGACCGTCAACCTGACGTCGGGCACCGGCGCCGGGGGCGACGCCCAGGGCGACGTGCTGACCAGCATCGAGAACCTCATCGGCTCGGCCTTCGCCGACCTCCTACTCGGCAACGCCGTGGCCAACACCATCGACGGCGGCAACGGCAACGACACGCTCCAGGGCCGTGCCGGTGCCGACACGCTGACCGGCGGCGCCGGCACCGACACGGCCAGCTATAGCGCCTCGGCGGCCGCGGTCGTGGTCACGGTCAACGGCGCCGCCTCGGGCGGCGACGCCAACGGCGACATCCTGTCCGGCTTCGAGAACCTGACCGGCTCGGCCCTCGCCGACACGCTGACCGGCAATGCCGGGGCCAATGTGCTCGACGGCGGCGACGGCAACGACGTGCTCCAGGGCCTCGGCGGCGCCGACACGCTGCAGGGCGGCAACGGCACCGATACCGCCTCCTATGCCGCCTCGGCGGCCGCGGTCGTGGTCACGGTCAACGGCGCCGCCTCGGGCGGCGACGCCGCGGGCGATACCCTGTCGGCCATCGAGAACCTGATCGGCTCGGCCCTCAACGACACGCTGACCGGCGACGCCGGGGCCAACATCCTGGCCGGCGGCAACGGCAACGACACGCTCCAGGGCCTCGGCGGCGCCGACGCGCTGCAGGGCGGTGCGGGCACCGACACCGCCTCCTACGCCGCCTCGGCGGCAGGCGTCAGTCTCAGCCTCACGACCGGCACCACGTCGGGCGGCGACGCTGCGGGCGACAGCTTCAGCAGCATCGAGAACGTCATCGGCTCGGCCTTCGCCGACGCGATCGATGGCCAGGCCGGGGCGAATGTCCTGGCCGGGGGCGACGGCAACGACACCCTCCAGGGCCTCGGCGGCGCCGACGTGCTGCAGGGCGGCAACGGCAGCGACACCGCCTCCTACGCCGCCTCGGCGGCCGCAGTCGTGGTCAACCTGCTGACCGGGACCGGCGCGGGC
>JAEKLZ010000228.1 GCA_019508225.1 Inquilinus limosus
CCGCAGGACCCCGGCCATGCCCTGTGGCGCCGCGACTTCACCGGCGCCTCCGGCCTGTTCGCGATCGTGCTGCGGCCGGCCTCGGCCCCCCAGGTCGCGGCCATGCTGGACGGGATGGAGCTGTTCCAGATGGGCGCCAGCTGGGGCGGCTATGAGAGCCTGATCCTGCCGACCCATCCGGAGAAGATCCGCACCGCCACGCGCTGGGACGCCGAGGGACCGGGCGTGCGGCTGCATGTCGGCCTGGAAGACCCGGCCGACCTGATCGCCGACCTGGAGGCCGGGTTCGACCGGCTGCGGGCGGCGGCATGAGCCCGGCGCAGCTTCTCGACGAGGTTCGCTTCGACGCCGACGGCCTGATCCCCGCCATCGCCCAGCAGCACGACACCGGCGAGGTGCTGATGCTGGCCTGGATGAACCGCGCGGCGATCGAGGAGACGCTGGCCACCGGCCGGGTCTGCTACTGGTCGCGGTCGCGGCAGGCGCCATGGCGCAAGGGCGACACATCCGGCCAGGTCCAGCGCCTGGTCGAGCTGCGGCTGGACTGCGACGGCGACGCGATGCTGGTGCGGGTCGACCAGACCGGGGTCGCGTGCCACACCGGCCGGCGGAGCTGCTTCTTCCGGGTCGCGAAGGACGGCGCCTGGCACACCGACCTGCCGGTGCTGCAGGATCCCGAGGCGCTGTACGGCCACCGCCACGAGTGAGCGTCAAGGCGGTGCGGCGGTCTCGTCGTATCAGCCGATGCCGAGCGCGGCCAATCGCGCGGCGGCCAGCTCGATGAAGGCCCGGACCAGCGGCGACAGGTGCTGGCCGCTGGGATAGACCGCATGGAGGCCGCCGGCCGGCGTGGCATAGTCCGGGAGGACACGGCGCAGCCGCCCGTCCCGGATCAGCGCGTCGGCGATCCCGTCGGGCAGCTGGGCGATGCCATGCCCGGCGAGCGCGGCCGCCGCCACCGCCTGCATCTCGTTCGCGGCGAAGCGCCCGGACACGGCCACGGTCTCCTGGCCCTGCGGCCCATCCAGCACCCAGGACGCGCCGGTCGCCGATGGCCCCGCGATGACGCAGTCATGATCCGCGAGATTCGATGGCACGGCCGGCACGCCGCGGCGCGCCAGATAGTCCGGGCTGGCGCACAGGATCCGGCGGGTGGCGCCGAACCTGCGGGCGATCAAGGTCGAGTCCGGCAGGACCCCGGTCCGGAACGCGAGGTCGATGCCGTTCTCGACCAGGTTCAGCTTGTCGTCGGTGAGCCGCAGCTCGACCCTGGCTTTCGGATAGGCGGCCAGGACGTCGAACACCGTGGCGGTCAGGAAGCCGCTGCCGAAGCCGACCGGCGCCGAGACGCGGATCGTGCCCGACGGCTCCGCCCGCGCTTCCGCCAGCCGCTGATGGGCGTCATCGATCAACCGCAGCGCCCGGCTGCCCTGCTCGTAGTAGAGGCGGCCGGCATCGGTCACGCCCAGGCTGCGCGTGGTCCGCTGCAGCAGCCGCACCCCGACCGCCAGCTCCAGCGCGGCGACCCGGCGGCTGACCGTGGTCTTGGGCATGCCGAGCAGCCGCGCGGCGGCGGTGAAGCTGCCGGCCTCGACGACGCGGGCGAACACCACGATGTCGTTCAGATCCAGCATTGTAACTTTGGATGGGACAAGATTTCCCGATTATCGCCCATAATGGCTCAATAGGGAACGCCCCACCTCTGCTCCGTGGAACACAGAAGGAGCGGATCCATGAGCATCAAGCGGAGCGTCCTGGTCACCGGCGCCACCGGCCAGCAGGGCGGCGCGGTTGCCGAAGCGTTGCTGTCCCGGGGCCATCGCGTCAGGGCGCTGACCCGCCGGCCGGACGGCGAGGCCGCGCGGCGGCTGGCCGCGGCCGACGCGGAGATCGTGGCCGGCGATCTCGACGACACGGCGGCCGTGCTGAAGGCGGCTCAGGGCGTCGACACCATGTTCCTGATGGGCAACAGCTACGAGGCCGGAACGGCCGAAGAGACGCGCCAGGGGATCAAGGCGGCCGATGCGGCGAAGGCCGCCGGCATCGGACATTTGATCTATTCCTCCGTCGCCAGCGCCGACCGGAACACCGGCATCCCGCATTTCGAGAGCAAGCATCTGGTCGAGCGGCACATCGCCGGGCTCGGCCTGCCCTACACCGTCAGCGCGCCGGCCGCGTTCATGGAGAATGCCGTCGCGCCCTGGGGGATCGGCGGCCTTCGCCAGGGCGTGCACGCCTTCGCCCTGCCGGCCGATCGCGCCCTCCAGCTGGTCGCCCTGGCGGATATCGGGGCCTTCGTCGCGATTCTGGCGGAGCGGCGCGAGCAGGTGTTCGGCCGGCGCTTCGACATCGCCGGGGACGAGCTGCCCGGCGTGGAGCAGGCGCAGATCCTGTCGCAGGCCATCGGCCGGCCGATCGCCTACCAGGAGATCCCGATCGCTGTGGCGCGGCAGCAGAGCGAGGACGTGGCGCTGATGTTCGAGTGGTTCAACAACGCCGGCTATTCTGTTGATATCGCTGGGCTCCGACGGGACTTTCCGGAGGTCCTCTGGCACCGCTTCGCCGACTGGGCGAAGGGCTTCGACTGGAGCGTGCTCGACCGGGCGCCCGGCTGAGGGCCGCCTGGACCCGCGGGCAACCACGCCCGCGGGTCCAGGCGCGTCTCAGCGGTCGTCGGCCACCCGGGTCAGGTCCTGGTCATGGGTCTCGCCGATCAGCCAGACCGCAGCCACGCTGATCACCGCGGCGATGCTGATGTAGCCGCCGACCCAGCCGAGGCCGCCCTGCTCGACCAGCGTCTGGGCGATGTAGGGCGCCAGCGACGCGCCGAGGATCCCGGCCAGGTTGTAGGTCAGCGACGCCCCGGTGTAGCGCACCCGGGTCGGGAACAGCTCCGGCAGGAAGGCGCCCATCGGGCCGAAGATCAGCCCCATCAGGAACAGGCCCAGGCACAGGAACACGGTGACCAGCACCGCCGAGCCGCTGCCCAGCAGCGGCGCCAGGGCGAAGCCGAACAGCACCGTCAGGATGCCGCCGACGATCAGCACCGGCCGGCGGCCGAGACGGTCGCTGAGGCTGGAGGACAGCGGGATGCCGAGGCCGAGGAAGATGATGGCGAAGCATTCCAGGCCCAGGAAGGCCTGTCGCGAATAGCCCAGCGACTTGGTGCCGTAGCCGAGGGCGAACACCGTGGTGATGTAGAACAGGGCGTAGCAAGACACCATCGCCAGCGTGCCGAGGATGGTGACCCGGGTGTAGCGGGCCAGCACGTCGCCGATCGGCACCCGCACCCGCTCCTGCCGCTCCATTGCCTTGCGGAACACCGGCGTCTCGACCAGCTTCAGCCGGACATAGAGGCCGACCGCCACCAGCACGGCGCTGAGCAGGAACGGCACGCGCCAGCCCCAAGCCCGGAACTGCGCGTCGTCCAGCCCCAGCGCCAGCAGCAGGAACAGCCCGTTGGCGGCGAGGAAGCCGATCGGCGCGCCGAGCTGCGGGAACATGCCGAACCAGCCGCGCTTGCCGGGCGGGGCGTTCTCCACCGCCAGCAGCGCCGCGCCGCCCCATTCACCGCCGAGGCCCAGCCCCTGGCCGAAGCGCAGCAGGCACAGCAGCGCCGGCGCCAGCCAACCGATCGCGGCATAGCCCGGCAGCACGCCGATCAGCGTGGTCGAGATGCCCATCAGCAGCAGCGAGGCCACCAGCGTCGCCTTGCGGCCGACCCGGTCGCCGAAATGGCCGAGCAGGGCCGAGCCGACCGGCCGGGCGATGAAGGCGATGGCGAAGGTGGCGAAGGAGAGGAGCAGCTGCGCCGCATCCGATTCCTGCGGGAAGAACACCGGCCCGAACACCAGGGCCGCGGCGGTGCCGTAGATGTAGAAATCGTAGAATTCGATGGCGGTGCCGACCAGGCTGGCCATCACGATCCGCCCGGTGGAATTGGCGGCGGCCGGGACAGGCCGGTCGAATGTTGTGTCCGTCATGAACGAGGATACCGACTGTTGCGCAGGCTGCAGGGTGGGGTGCCATATCTGTCCCAACCGCGGACGCCGTCAACAGCAACATGTCCGGCGCCCGCGGCATGACTGCAGCGCGTCACGCGGGCACTGTCGGCCGTCTGTCCAGCGGAATCCGCGCCCGGTCCAGCATGCCAGACTGGGCGGACCCTGCGACGGCGCGATGTCGGAGGTGGCGAAAACGGCTACCATCGCAACATGCCGCCTGCTCGATCCGCGCCGGAATCCCTCGCGATGAACTTGCGATCGGCGGCGGAACGGAGCATTTAGCGTGCGTCGCCAGGAGGATCGGACGCCTCCATCCGTTCGACGTCGAAGGACCCGTTGCTCGATGACCGACCGTAAAGCCGGCCAAGACCGGCCGGACATGAACCCCTGGCTGTTCTTCCGCCGCTGGCTCGCCAACCCCCGCGAGGTGGGATCGGTGGCGCCCTCCTCGCCCGCCCTGAAGCGCCGGCTGACCCAGGAGATGGTGCGCGCCCCCGACGAGTACGTGGTCGAGCTGGGCGGCGGCACCGGGGCCATCACCCGGGGCATCCTGGAGCGCGGCGTTCCCCCCGATCGCCTGTACGTGCTCGAGATCAACCCGGAGATGGCGCAGCATCTGCGCGACATCTTCCCGGGCATCCATGTGATCGAGGGCGACGCCCGTCGCCTCGCCGAGATCCTGCCGCCGGAGGTGGTCGGCAAGGTCGGCACCACGGTGTGCGGCATCCCGATGCTGCTGCTGACGCTGGAGGAGCAGCAGGCGATCCTCGATTCGGCCTATTCGGTGATGCCGAAGGGGCGGCAGGTCGTGCTCTACACCTACGCCCTGTCCTCGCCGCTGCCGCGCGACAAGCTGGGCCTGACCGGCCGGCGGGTCGGCTTCGTCCCGGCCAACATCCCGCCGGCCTCGGTCTGGGCCTACCGGCAGCGCAGCGCCGGCTGATCCGCTCCGCTTCCGCCCCGGGGTGGGACAAGGCATAATTCCCATCGACGGATGCGACCGGCGACGGCCAGGCCGGCGGCGCTGTTCCGCATTCCCTGGCCGGCATCGCGCCGAGGCTTCGAAGGATTTGCGACCATGAGATCATCGCTGCTTCTGGCCGCCGCACTCGGGCTCGTGCTGCCGAACGTGTCGCCGGCGCTGGCCCAGGCGCCCGCCTACCACCTGCAGCTGCAGGTCAACGTCACCACCGATATCGGCCGCGGATCGTGCCAGGTCGGCACCGGCGTGATCGGGACCTATCCCGACAGCGCCGGCCGGCTGCCGATCGGCACCCCGGTCGACCTGCTCATCCCCTGCGCCATGGCCGGGGCCTCCTATTACGACGCCCGGCTGGTCGGCGCGCCGGGAGGCCTCCAGCCGGCCGGACCGAATGCGCTGCGGCCCCTGGCGGGCCCGGTGGCCCTGCCCACCGCTCCCGTGGCGCCGCCGCGCCTGGCCCCACAGCCGTTCCAGCCGCCGCAGCGGCAGGTGCTGATCGCGCCGGCGACGCCCCGAGCCCCGTTCACCGCGCCGCCCGCGGTGATCTATCGGCCGGCGCCGCAGCCGATGCAGCCGCTGCCGGCCAATCCGGCGACGCCGTCGCGGCCGCTGGTGATCCAGGGCGCAATGCCGGCGGGCCCAGCACTCACCCCGGCGCCGGCGCCCACCTTCCCGTCCCCGGCGCCGGTGATCCAGGGCGTCGACACGGCGACGATGCGTGGCGATGCCGCGATCGTGCTGAGCTTCGGCCCGGTCAGCGCCGCCCGGGCCGGCACGTCGCAGCGCGTGGTGCTGCCGACCGACCCGAGCTATCCGGCGCTGCTGACCCAGCTCGGCGGTATCGCGCCGGGCCAGACCAAGCCGCTGCCGCGATAGGTCGAATGGCGTCCCTGCTGCCGTCCTTCGAGACGCCGCGCCTGACCTTGCGGCCGCGGACCATGGCCGAGCTGGAGGACTGCCTGGCCATGGACCGCGACCCGGAGGTGACGCGTCATCTCGACGGCCCCTGGGCCGACCCGGACGCGCATCGCCGCTTCGTCGCAGACCGGATCACCCGGACCTATCCGGACGGCATGGGCTATTGGACCGTGCGGACGAAGACGCCCGAGGAGAGCTTCCTCGGCTGGGTGCTGCTGATTCCCGCCGACACGGTGGGCCCGGAGATCGAGATCGGCTGGCGGCTGGTGCGCGCCGCCTGGGGCCGCGGCTATGCCACCGAGACCGCGGCGCCGATCCTGGCCCATGCGCGGGAGACGCTGGGGGGTCACGGCGATCGCCGATATCGACGCCGGCAACGCCGGCTCGATCCGGGTGGCCGAGAAGATCGGCCTGCGCCGGCTCGGCCCCGCCGGCGCCAGCCGCTATATCCGCTACTCCGGCTAGGCCCGCTCGATCGCGATCGCGGTGGCCTCGCCGCCGCCGATGCACAGCGCGGCGACGCCGCGGCGCAGGCCGTGGCGCTGCATCGCCGCCAGCAGGGTGACGATCAGCCGGGCCCCGGTGGCGCCGATCGGATGGCCCAGGGCGCAGGCGCCGCCATGGATGTTGACCTTGTCGTGCGGCAGGTCGAGGTCGTGCATCGCCGCCATCACCACGCAGGCGAAGGCCTCGTTGATCTCGAACAGGTCGACCTCGCCGGCGCGCCAGCCGGCCCGGTCGAGCAGCGTGCGGATGGCGCCGATCGGCGCCGTGGTGAACCATTCCGGCGCCTGGGAATGGGTGGTATGGGCGCGGATCGTCGCCAGCACCGGCAGGCCCAGCCGGTCGGCGGCCGAGCGCCGGGCCAGCACCAGCGCCGCGGCGCCGTCGGCATTGGCGCTGGAGCTGGCGGCGGTGATGGTGCCGTCCGGGCGGAAGGCCGGCTTCAGGCCGGGGATCTTCTCGGCCGAGAGCGCCCGCGGGTTCTCGTCGACCGTAACCTCGACCGGCCCGCCCTTGGCCGGGACCTGGATCGGCGCGATCTCGGCCGCGAAGGCACCGGCGGCGATGGCCGCCTGGGCCCGCTGCAGCGACACCGCGGCATAGGCGTCCTGATCCGCCCGGGTGAAGCCGTAGCGGGCGGCCGTAGCCTCGCCGAAATCGCCCATCGCCCGGCCCTTGTCATAGGCATCCTCGAGCCCGTCCAGCGCCGCATGGTCGAAGATCCGGCCATGGCCGAAGCGCAGCCCGTCGCGCACGCCCGGCAGCAGCCAGGGCGCGTTCGACATGCTCTCCATGCCGCCGGTGACGACGATGTCGGCCGAGCCGGCGGCGATCAGGTCGCGGCCGAGCATCGTCGCCTTCATGCCGGAGCCGCAGACCTTGTTCACGGTGGTGGCCCCGACCGCGTCCGGCAGGCCGGCGCCACGGGCGGCCTGGCGCGCCGGCGCCTGGCCCTGTCCCGCCGGCAGCACGCAGCCGACCAGCGCCTCGTCGACCTGCGCCGGCGCGACGCCCGCCCGGGCCAGGGCGGCCGCGATCGCGGCGGCGCCGAGCTGCGGCGCGGCCAGCGGCGACAGGGCGCCGCGGAAACGGCCGAGCGGGGTGCGGGCGGACCCGACGATGACGACGGGATCTTCGGCGGACATGGCGGGGGCCCTTGGAACGTTATATGACCAACACAATATTATGATCATCATTTAAAAAGGCAATCGCCGCGGTGTCGCGCGGCATACCGGGAGGGCCGGCATGCGCTACAGCAAGGACCACAAGCAGGAGACGCGTGAGCGGATCATCCGCACCGCCGCCAGACGCTTCCGCGAGGACGGGGTGGAGGCGGTGGGCGTGGCCGCGCTGATGGCCGATGCCGGGCTGACCCATGGCGGCTTCTACGCGCATTTCCCGTCGAAGGAGGCATTGGTGGCGGCGGCCTGCGCCGAGGGCTTCGGCGAGAGCCAGCGCCGCCTGCGCAAGACGGTCGAGCAGCGCCCGGCGGGCGAGCGGCTGGCGGCGATGGCCGAATCCTATCTGTCGCCGAGCCATCGCGACCATCCGGGCCAGGGCTGCATCGCCGCCGCGATCGGGCCGGAGATCGTGCGCCATACGGCCGAGACCCGGGCCGCGTTCACCCGCGGCCTGCGCGACTTGGTGGACATGGCCGAGGCGGCGATCGCGGCCGACGGCGGCGACCCGGCGGCGGCACCGCAGGCGGTCGCCACCATGGTCGGCGCCCTGATCCTGGCCCGCAGCGCGTCCGACGAAGCCCTGTCGGATCGCTTCCTCGAGAGCGGGAGGCAGGCGATCCGCGCCCTGGCGCCGAAGGCCGGCTGACGGGCCACGCCAGGTTGCAGCGGCAACCTTGCGGACATCGCGCTGCACCGCGGTCCGGTGCTAGCATCATCCTCTTGCTGTGATACCCCGCGAATTCACACCAGCGTCAGAGGAATGGACATGCGCCGATCTGTGGGAAGCGTTCTGCGGTGCGCGGCGGTCGCCGTCGGCCTCGGCGTGGCGGTCCCGGCCCTGCTGGTGCCGGCGGCCACCACCCAGGCACAGGCCGCCGAGGTGTGGCAGACCCTGCCGGCCCTGGGCCCGGCACCGAAGGCCGACAGCAGCGGCACGGCCCCGGTCAACGACATCCAGATGTACTACGCCGTCTACGGCAAGGGGCAGCCGGTGATCCTGCTGCATGGCGGGCTGTCGAACTCCGACTACTGGAACTATCTGATCCCCGACCTGGTGGCGCATCACTTCCAGGTGATCGTCGCCGACAGCCGCGGTCACGGTCGCAGCACCCGCTCGGCCCAGCCCTACAGCTATGACCTGATGTCGTCGGATGTGCTGGCGCTGCTGGACTACCTCAAGATCCCGAAGGCCGACCTGGTGGGCTGGAGCGACGGCGGCATCATCGGCCTCGATATCAGCATCCACCATCCGGAGCGGCTGAACCGCGTCTACGCCTATGGCGCGAATTCCGATCTGACGGGGCTGAAGCCGGATTTCGACAAGAACCCGACCTTCGCCGCCTTCATCGAGCGCGCCGGCACCGAATACAAGGCGCTGTCCAAGACGCCGGACCAGTATGACGATTTCCTGCAGCAGATCTCGCAGATGTGGGCGACGCAGCCGGACTTCACCGCCGACCAGCTGCGCGGCATCAAGGTGCGCACCGCCATCGCCGACGGCGAGCACGACGAAGGCATCAAGCGCGAGCACACGGAGTACCTGGCGCACACCATCCCGGGCGCCGAGCTGCACATCCTGCCCAATGTCAGCCATTTCGGCATGCTGCAGAACCCGAAGGAGTTCAACGGCTCGATCATCAGGTTCCTGACCGAGAAGTAGCGTAGTTGACCCGCTGACAGGCCCCCGCCACCCTGCCCTTTCCACCAGGAGGGGGCGGGCACGGTGACGGATTTCCAGCGGATCCCGGTAATCGATCTCGGCGCGGCAGACGCATCGGCCGAGATCGGCCGGGCCTGCGAGAGCGCCGGCTTTCTCTACGTCACCGGCCATGGCGTGCCGGCGGAGACGGTCGACGGCGTGTTCGATGCCGCCCGCTGGTTCTTCGGCCGGCCCCTGCCCGAGCGCATGGCGCTGGATGTCGCCGGGTCGCCCTGCTTCCGCGGCTATGTGCCGATGGGCATCACCGGCCCCGGCGTGCCGCGCCGCCTGGTGGAGGCGTTCCAGGTGATGCTCGACCTCGGCCCGGACGACCCAGCGCTGGACCGACGGGCGCTTCGTCTCCACCCCGCACCGGGTCGGCAACCGCTCCGGCCGCGACCGGATCTCGGTGCCGTTCTTCGCCAACCCCGACCACGACGCCGTGGCCGTGCCGCTCAGCGGCGACCAAGGCCGGGCGCTGGCCTGCGGTCCGCATGTCGAGGCCGCCTACCGCGCCGCCTGGCCGCTGCAGCCCGGACGCTGACATTGCCGCGTCACGCGGCGGGCTGGTAGAAGGCGCCATGGCCCGCCCGATCTTCACCTTCCCCGACGACGCCGCCTGGAACGAGACGCGCCAGGCGGTAGAATTCGGGGTCGAGGTCGGCGACTATGCCGGCCGGGTGTTCCTGCCGACGGCGGCGCTGCGCTCCCTGCTCGGGCACCGGCCGACTCCGGCCGAGGCGGTCGAGATCTACCATCACCATCGCGTCGGCATCGAGCGCGCGACGGAGCTGCGGATCGAGGAGCGGCGGCTGGATCCCGACGCCAATGTGACGCTGGACGGGCGGGACCTGCGGCGTCGCTGACGGTCGCCCGGGCATCGCCGCGATTGCGGCCGCCGCCCGATTGCGATAGCCAATTGAGAATGACACGCATTCCTGTCCAGTGGCGATGATCGAGATCCTGCAGCCGATCTTCACCGGCGACCTGGCGCATTGCGGCGACGCCGTGGTGCTGCCGGACGACGAGCGCCCGGCCCTGCCCGGCCGCAGCCTGCTCGACCCGGCGGCGATCGACCGGGTGCTGGACGCCTATGCCGGCCAGTATCCCGGGGCGGACCGGCGGGCCGTCGCCTCCTTCTGGTCGCAATGGTACTTCGCCCGGCTGCTGCCGCCGGTGATGGCGGGCAGCCTGCTGCTGGGCCGCCGCTTCCCGATCGCCCTGGCGGAAGTCGCGGTGGTCCGAGCGCCGGAGGGCCACCCGATCGCCTTCCGCATGGCGCATGACGGCGAGCCCGAGGACGAGCCGGACGCCTTCCGCCGCTTCGACTGGCTGCTGGCCGGCCATATCGAGCCCTTCATCGCCGCCTGGGCGCAGCACACCCGGGTGGCGCCGCGGCTCTACTGGAACAACGCCGCGGTCTATCTCGACTGGATCCTGGGCGAGATCGCCGCCCACCCGCTGGCCGATTGCGGTCTCACCGCCGAGGCCGGCCGGCTGCTGTCCGACCGCGAGCGGCCCGACGGCACGCCGAACCCGCTGTTCGAGCCGATCCAGACCATCGAGGAGGATGGCGAGGCCAAGCGCTGGCGCCGGCTGTGCTGCCTGCGCTACCGGCTGCCCGCGGTCGCCGAATGCGGCACCTGCCCGCATCTCCGCGCCCGGCTGCGCAAGGCGCCGGCGCAGCGGGTGGCCTGAGAATGCGGATGGTGAGCCGGGTGAATCAGCAGATTGCCGTCTCAGGTGACGGACCGGGTCGCAATATCCTCGAAGACCGGCTTCCGGAGGTGATGGCAATAAGATCGCTTTCGTGATCTGATCATCAGACAATTAAGAGACAACCTGCTGCGCGTCGCACTCCAGCACACCGGCAGTTTTCAGAAGCGGATCGACAGGGACGGGAAACGCCACTCATGGCGATGAGGATTAAGGGCGCCGACCATGGATGAGCGCGCCGAGCCGCCGGTCGTCGAATTGGCGGGTATCTCCAAATCCTTCGCCGGGCTGACGGTGCTCCGGGACATCAGTTTCGACGTGCGTCCCGGCGAGGTGCATGCCCTGCTCGGCGAAAATGGCGCCGGCAAGTCGACGCTGATCAAGATCCTCGCCGGCGTCCATCGGGCAGATGCCGGGGAGTTGCGCGTCGACGGCAAGCCGGCGAGCTTCTCCTCGCCGCGCGAGGCGCAGCAGGCTGGCATCGCCACGGTCTACCAGGAGCTGCTGCTGTTCCCTGAGCTCACGGTCGCCGAGAACATCTTCCTCGGCCATGCGCCGCGCCGGTCCTGGGGCGGGCTGGACTGGGAGACGATGCGGATCCGGGCGCGCGAGCTGCTCGACTCGCTCGACAGCCACGACCTCGACGTCGACGTCCGGGTGGGCAGCCTTTCGGTCGCCAACCGTCAGCGGGTCGAGATCGCCAAGGCGCTGTCCTGGAACGCCCGCCTGGTCATCATGGACGAGCCGACGGCGGCGCTGGCGGACGCCGACGTCAAGCGGCTGATGGATGTGGTGCGCCGGCTGCGCGGCCAGGGCGTCGGCATCGTCTATGTCAGCCATCGCATGGCGGAGATCTTCGCCCTCGCCGACCGGGTCACCGTGCTGCGGGACGGCGCCCTGATCGGCACCCGGCCGATCGGCGAGGTCGACGAGAAGACGCTGGTGTCGATGATGGTCGGCCGCTCGATCGACCAGATGTTTCCCAAGGGCGAGGCGACGATCGGGCGGACCATGCTCGAGCTGCGCAACGTCTCCTACAACACGACGGTGCAGGACATCTCGCTGTCGCTGCATGCCGGCGAGATCCTGGGCATCGCCGGGCTGGTCGGCTCGGGCCGCACCGAGCTGGCGCTCACCGTCTTCGGCATCACCCCGGCCACTTCGGGGGAGATCCTGCTGGACGGCAAGCCGGTCGCGATCGGCGGGCCGGGCCAGGCCCGGGACCTGGGCATCGCCTATGTGCCGGAAGACCGGGGCCTGCAGGGCCTGATCCGGCCGCAGACGGTGCGCGAGAACGTGTCGCTCGCCGTCCTCGGCCGGATCGCCAAGGCCTCCATCGTCGACCTTCGGCGCGAAGGCGCCCTCGCCCGCGACGCCATCAAGCGCTTCGGCATCCGCACCCGCGGGCCGGAGCAGGCGGTGCGCCAGCTGTCCGGCGGCAACCAGCAGAAGGTGGTGCTGGCGAAATGGCTCGCCACCGAGCCGCGCATCCTGATCCTCGACGAGCCGACGCGCGGCATCGATGTCGGCGCCAAGGCCGAGGTGCATGCCCTGATCAGCGGGCTCGCCGCCCAGGGTCTCGCCATCCTGCTGGTCTCGAGCGAGCTTCCCGAGGTGCTGGGCATGAGCGACCGTATCCTGGTCATGAGCGGCGGGCGCATCGCCGCCGCCTTCGATCGGGCGGAGGCGACGCCCGATGCGGTCGGCGCCGCCATGACGCGATCCGGCGACACGGCGGAGGCCGCCTGATGACGATGATCACGGCCGCGGCCCGCTCCTCGGCCCGGAGCGGACGGGTCGGCCGCTTCCTGGGTGCCTATGGCCAGGAGCTGGTCATCCTCGGCGCCCTGGTCGCGCTCTTCGTCGTGGTCGGCGCGGTCAACCCGCGCTTCCTGAGCAACACCAACCTGACCAGCATCTTCTCGAGCAACGCCTATATCGCGGTGGCCGCGCTCGGCATGTCCCTGGTGATCATCTCCGGCCATATCGACGTGTCGGTCGGATCGCTGATCGGCGTGCTGGCCACGCTCTCCGGCACGCTCGCGGTCGGCGGCTATCCGGTCTGGGTCGCCTGGACCGCGCCGATCCTTGCCGGCGTGGTGGTCAACGCCTTCGTCGGCGGCCTGGTCGCCTATGCCCGCATCCCGTCGATCGTGGTGACGCTGGGCATGCTGTCGATCCTCAAGGGCGGCCTGATCAGCGTCACCGACGGCGCCTGGATCACCAATCTGCCGGCCGATTACCTGATCGCCCAGAAGCGCCTCTTCGGTCTGCCGCTGCCGATCTACTTCATGGTCGTGCTGACGCTCCTCACCGCCTTCTGGATGCGCTACTCGGCCTTCGGGCGGTCGATCTACGCCGTCGGCGGCAACGCCGAGGCGGCACGGGCGACCGGCATCCGGATCGAGACGACGACCGTCGCCGTCTTTGTCATCCACGGCGTCTTCGCCGGCATCACCGCCGTGCTGTTCGCGACCCAGCTGCAGGTCATCCAGTCGACCGTGCCGCCCAATCTCGAGCTCACGGTCATCACCGCGGCGGTCATCGGCGGGGTCTCGATCCTGGGCGGCATGGGCACGGTGATCGGCTCGACCCTCGCCGCCCTCCTGTTCGCCACCATCGGCTCGGCGCTGATCTTCCTCAACGTGTCGGCCTACTGGCTGCGCGCCGTGCTCGGCCTCCTCATCCTCGTCACGGTGCTCGCCGACATGGTGCGGCGCCGGCGCGTCGCGATCTGAGGAGACGCCGGTGTCGCTGCGCTTCCTCCTCCGGCATGAGACGATCCTCGCCATCCTGGTCGCGATCGCCCTCGCCCTTCTGGCCACCCAGTCGGACCGCTTCTTCACCGTCGACAACCTGCTGAACCAGGGCCGGCTGATGGCCGAGGTCGGGCTGGTGGCGCTGGCCATGACCTTCGTCATCGTCACCGGCGGCATCGACCTGTCGGTCGGATCGATCCTCGGGCTCTGCGCCATCCTGCTCGGCGTGTTCTGGAAGACCCTCGGCCTGCCGCTGCCCGCGGCGATGGCCTTGGCGCTGGTGGTCGGCGCCGTGGCGGGGCTGGTCAACGGCCTGATCATCACCCGCTTCCGGGTGCCGCCGCTGATCGCCACCCTGGCCACCCTCGCCCTCTATCGCGGCCTCGCCGAGGGCATCAGCCAGGCGCGCTCGGTGCGCGGCTATCCGGACTGGTTCTTCGGCCTCGGCCAGGGCGAGGCGCTGGGCGTGCCCTCGCAGCTCTGGATCCTGCTGGCCGTCACGGTGGCGGCCGCCGTTATTCTCGGCCTCACCACCTTCGGCCGCGCGACCTATTCGGTCGGCGCCAACGAGACCGCCGCCCGCTTCTCGGGCATCGGCGTCGACCGCACCAAGCTCTTGATCTACACCGGCTCGGGGCTGATGGCGGGGCTCGCCGCCGTGGTCTTCGTGTCGCGCGTGTCGACCACGCGATCGGACATGGGCACGGGGCTGGAGCTCGACGTCATCACCGCCGTCGTCCTCGGCGGCACCAGCATCTTCGGCGGGCGGGGCACGATCGTCGGCACGGTGCTGGGCCTGATCCTGATGCAGGCCATCAAGAACGGCCTGTCCCTGGCCGGGGTGAAGGGCGACGGCACCATCGTCGTGATCGGCGTGGTGCTGATCCTCGCCATTCTCATCGGCAACCTGTTCCGCCGCGACGGCGACGGCTGACCAAGAAACGCGGGCCTCGCCGGATTCCGGCCCGCAAACAGTGGAGGAGATGACATGAGGCGGACAACTTGGGCCCTGGCACTCAGCGTGGTGCTTGCCGCCGGTGCGGCGCGGGCGGATTCAGCCTGGACGGGCGGCGACGATTTGCCGACCAGCCCGCTGGCCTGCGACGCGACGGCCGCCACGGCGGCGGCGAAGCCCTATGACGGCGGCACCCCGACCGGCGCGCCGGACCGCGCCGGCAAGCCGCTCACCGTGGTCGACATTCCGAAGCTGATCGGCATCGGCTATTTCAACGCGACGTCGAAGGGCATCGCCGACGCCGACAACACCATCACCAGCGGCGTCGACGGCATCCTGTTCGCCGCCAACGACCCCGTGGCCATCGCGCCGGTGCTGAAGAAGGCCCTGTCCAAGGGCATCAACGTCGTCGGCTACGACGCCAATTCGACGCCGGACGCCCGCCAGTGGTTCGTCAACCAGGCGGAGTTCAACGGCATCGCCAAGTCGCTGATCGACAATCTGGCGAAGGAGATCGGTGAGGAAGGCTCCTTCGCCATCGTCACCTCGACCTTCACCACGCCGAACCAGGCGCGCTGGATCGCCGAGATGGCGGCCTATGCCGAGAAGTGCCATCCGAAGCTTAAGTGGCTGGAGACGGTCGAGGCGCAGGAGGACAACATCCTGTCCTTCAACCAGGCGACGACGCTGATCAACAAGCATGGCGACGAGCTCAAGGGCATCGTCGGCATGACCAGCGTGGCGACCCCGGCCTCCGCCGAGGCGGTCACCCAGGCCGGCAAATGCGGCTCGATCGCCGTGATCGGCCTGGCCACGCCCAACGCCATGAAGCCCTATGTGGCGAAGGACTGCGTCAAGTCGGTGGTGCTGTGGAACCCGGTCGATCTCGGCTATGCCGCCATGTATGTGCTGCGGGCTGCGGCCGACGGCACGCTGAAGCCGGGGGCGACCTCGGTGAAGGCCGGCAAGCTCGGCGATCTGCAGGTCGTCAACGGCAGCGAGATCCTGCTCGGGGCGCCCTTCGTCTTCACCAAGGAGAACATCGACAAGTTCGACTTCTGATCGGCGAAACCGCCATCTGAAGACCGTTCGACAGCCGCTGTTTCAGACGAGAATGCACAGAGCCCCGCCTTCTTGGGGCGGGGCTCTGGATCAGACCTCGATAACGAGGCAGTTATAGCAGATATCGAGGGAGTCGGCGGGATGCCTGCAGATCATCCGAGAGTCGGATGGACCCAGTCCCGCGTCCCGATGGCTCAGGTCAACGGCGCCCCCATGCTGCGTCTTCACATCGGCATCGCCTCTACAGCAAGAAGTCGACCGCCTGCAGCGTGATGGCCCCGGTCAGGACGATGCTGAAATCGGCGACGCCGTCGCCGTTCACATCGCCACTGACCGTCGTCTGGCTGCCGGAAACGACCGCCCGCAGCTCACCCGCATGGTGGCTGAAGGCCGCCGAGCCGATGAAGCCGAACGCCTGGTCGTTCGCCATGCCGGTGTTCGCGTCGATCGACGTCAGGTCGATCCTGTCGGCCTGGGCATGGCTGAAATCGGCGATCACATCGGCGGCGTTGCCGACCGCGCTGTCGGCGACCGCGGCATAGACGAAGTGGTCGGCCCCGGCGCCGCCGCCCAGGACATCCTTGCCGGCGCCACCTCGCAGCACGTCGTCACCGGCGTTGCCGGCCAGCGTGTTCGCCGCGGCATTGCCGACGAGGGTGTCGCCGACGTTGCTGCCATAGACGGTTTCGATATCGGCCAGGGTGTCGCCCTGGGCATTGCCGCCGCTGCCGGTGCCGAGGGCCAGATCGATCGTCACGCCGACGGAGCTCTCGCTGTACATCGCGGCATCGATGCCGTCCCCGCCCTGCAGGATGTCGGCCCCGGCCCCACCGCGCAGCACGTCATTTCCGTCGCCGCCGACCAGCGTGTCGGTCCCGTTGCCGCCGCCAAGCGCATCGTTGCCGTAGCTGCCGACCAGTCCGTTGTCGGCGTCGTTGCCGAGGATGACGTCGTCGACATGGCTGCCGTAGACGGTTTCGATGCCGCTCAGGATGTCGCCCTGGGCGTTGCCGCCGGTGCCGGTGCCGGCCACGAGATCGATCGTCACGCCGACGGTGCTCTCGGTGTAGATCACGGCATCGATTCCGCCGTCGCCGGCCAGCAGGTCGGCGCCGGCGCCCCCGCGCAGCACGTCATTGCCGTCGCCGCCATTCAGCGTGTCGGTGCCGTCCATGCCTTGGAGGCTGTCGTTGCCGCCGAAGCCGGAGAGCACGTTGTCCACGGCCGAGCCGACCAGCACGTCGCCGAAGCCGGTCGTGCCCTGGATGTTCTCGATGTCGGCGCCGATCAAATCGCCCTCGGCCTCGCCGCCCGTCGCCAGCAGCACCGTCAGGTTGACCGACACCCCGGCGGTGCCGTTGTAGTCGATCGTGTCGATGCCATTGCCCCCGATCAACGTGTCCGCCCCGGCCCCGCCCTGCAGGAAATCAGCGCCGTCGTCGCCGGTGAGCGTGTCGTTGCCCGCCTTGCCGTAGAGATCGTCGTCGCCGCCATAGCCGCGCAGAGCATTGTCCGCTGCCGACCCGGTCAGCACGTCGCCGAAACCGGCCGTGCCCCGGAGGTTCTCGATATCGGCGCCGATCGCGTCGCCTTCGGCCTCGCCGCCCGAACCGGTGCCGCCGATCGTCGCGATCACGCCCGCCGCGCCGTTGTAGTCGACGGTGTCGATGCCGGCGCCGCCGGTCAGGACATCCGCGCCGGCCCCGCCATCCATGAAATCGTCGCCGCTGCCGCCATCCAGCGCATCCTTGCCGCCCAGCCCGTAGAGATAGTCGTTGCCGCCGAAGCCGGAGAGCCCATTGTCCCCGGCCGAGCCGGTCAGGGTATCGCCGAAGCCGTTCGTGCCGTGGATGTTCTCGATGTCGGTGCCGATCACGTCGCCCTGGGCCTCGCCGCCCATGCCGGTGCCGCCGATGGCGACCGTCACCCCGACAGTGCCGCTGTAGTCGACGGTGTCGATGCCGGCGCCGCCGTTCAGCGTGTCCGCGCCGATCCCCCCTTGCAGGAAGTCATTGCCGTTGCCGCCGACGAGCACGTCGTCGCCGGCCTTGCCATAGAGGAAGTCGTCGCCGCCGAACCCGGAGAAGGCATTGGCGGCGGCCGATCCGGTGAGGCTGTCATTGCTGCCGGTGCCCCGGATACTCTCGATGTCGGCCCCGATCACATCGCCCTGGGCCTCGCCGCCGGACGCCGCGAGCGTCGTCAGATTGATGGTCACGCCGGCGCCGTTGTAGTCGATCGTGTCGACGCCGTCGCCGCCGATCAGCGTGTCCGCGCCGGCCCCGCCTTGCAGGACGTCGTTGTCGTCTCCCCCCTCCAGCGTGTCGTTGCCGGACAGACCGTACAGGATGTCGTTGCCCCAGACGCCGACGAGGATGTTGTCTGCCGCCGATCCGGTCAGATGGTCGTCCAAGCTCGTGGCATGGATGTTCTCGATATCGGCGCCGATCACATCGCCCGCAGCGCCGCCCGAACCGATGCCGCCGATCGTGATGGTCACACCGACCACGGTGGTGTCGTAGGCGATCCAATCGATGCCGGCGCCGCCGTTCAGCGTGTCCGCCCCGGCGTCACCCTGCAGCGAGTCGTTGCCGTCGCCGCCGTTGAGAATGTCATTGCCGTCCCCGCCGAAAAGATCGTCGTTGCCGGCCAGACCGTTGATCGTATCGCCGGCCGCAGTGCCGGTAAGAATGTTGTTTCCGGCATCGCCGTTAATCGTCGACATGAAATATATCCCCGCAATCGAGACTGCCGAATGGGTTCGCCCCGAATATCGGGAAGGCGCCACACGCGTCGCCGCTGCCGATGATTCGGCAGGGCTGGCCGGTTGATCGCACGGCCGACCAAGACACGTCTTGGACCGGACGGCACCGGAATTGACTCGCTGTGCAGTCCGCGGGCCGAAGCCGGCGCCGGCTATCGCATGGCGGTCGGCGTGCAGCCGAAGCGGCGCCGGAAGCAGCGGTTGAAGTAGGACACGTCGCTGAACCCGACCGCGAGGGCGAGATCGCCGATGCGCAGGGCACCGGAGCGCCGGTCGCCGAGCAGGATCGCCGCCTGCTGCAGGCGCAGCTCCAGCACGCGCTCCGCGAATCCCGCCCCGGTCTGCTGCAGCAGGTCGTGGACATACCGCACGGAAAGGCCGAGGCGGCGCGCCAGCGACTTCACCGAGAAACCGGGCTCGGTGTAACCATCGCGGATGCCGGCGAGAACCGCGTCGGTCCGCGCCGCGCGCAGGCCCCGCGACGCCGCCTGCCGCGCCACCTCTCCCTTGCCGCCGACCACGAGCGTGATCAGGTCCAGCAAGGTCGTCGAGATGTGGGTGGCCAGGCCGGGATCGCCGTCGGCCGGGACCTCGCCCACAAGCTTGAGATAGTTGCGAAGGAAGGCCAGAGCCGCGTTGGAGCGGCCGATGGCGAGGAGATCGTCCACGCCGCCAACCGTTCCCCGCATCAGCTCCCCCGGCACGATCAGGTTGTGCCAGATGTGCATTCCGTCCGGCGCCGGCTCGCCGCCGATCAGCGAGCCGCATTCCTGCGTCGAGATCAGCGCGGCCGCGCCCGGCGCCAGCGCCAGCTCGCGCCCGACATGCCGGCCTCCGACCATGCCGTCACCCCCGTTGATCATCAGGCAGTAGGCGTCCTGGCCGTCGGCCTGGAGATCGTGCGGGGTCCGCGTCACGCTGTGGACCGTGCCGCTGAAGCGGCCGAGCCCGACCGCGCCGTAGAACGCGATCTCGAGCTCCGCCCGAAAGGGGGCGTCGTCCGAGATCCTGATGTCGAGGGATCCGATGTTGGCGACGTAGAGATCGCGCCATAGCGAGAAGCGCGACCGCTCGTCGAGATCACGCGGCAGGGCCTGGGACGAGAAACGGATGCCCTGCATCGTCAGCGTCCCCGCAAAACTGGAATGTTTACATGTGTACGTTAAGCCTTCCGGCGGTGCCCGACAACGCTTGCGGGTGATGGGTCCGCTCGTGCGGACTGCCAGGCCTGCTGCCGCATCATGCCGCCCGCCCCCACCGCTGGCGGCTACCGTGGAGGTATCTAGATGGAGATGAGCATCGCTGCCAGAGCTGCCGAAACCGTGTTCGATCCCGAACAGGCCCGGGTCGTGAAATCGGCCTCCGGCAGGCTCCTTATTCAAGCGATCTTGGTGCCTTGAATGGCTGCATCCACGGCATTGCCGAGCCGTTCCACGATGACGTCTATATCGTGGAAGGTTGAAATGAAGGGCGGCGCTATGAGCACGTGGTCGCCGCGCCGGCCATCGATCGTCCCGCCCATCGGATAGACCATCAGGCCGCCGGCCATCGCCGCCTGCTTGATCCGCGCATGGAGCTTCAGCCCGGGATCGAACGGCTCCCTGGTGCCGCGGTCGGCGACGAGCTCGATCGCCTGGAACAAGCCGCGGCCCCGGACGTCGCCGACATGGTGGTGGTTGCCGAAGCGCTCGTTCAGGCGCCGCGCCAGATGTCCCCCCATCTGCCTGACATTGGCGAGGAGGTTGTCGCGGCGGATGACCTCCTGCACCGCGAGCCCGGCCGCGGCGGCCATCGGATGGCCCATATAGGTGTGACCGTGCTGGAAGAAGCCGGAGCCGTTTGCGAACGCCTCGAAGACCCGGTCCGACAGCAGCACCGCGCCGATCGGCTGGTACCCGCCGCCGAGACCCTTGGCGATCACCATCAGGTCCGGGGCGACGCCGTCCTGCTCGCAGGCATGCAGCGTGCCCGTGCGCCCCATGCCGCACATCACCTCGTCGAGGATGAGCAGCACGCCGTAGCGGTCGCAGATGGCGCGGATCCGCTTCAGGTAATCCGCGATCGGCGGCACGGCGCCGGCCGTGGCGCCCACCACCGTCTCGGCGACGAAGGCGATGACCTCGTCCCGGCCGAGCTCCAGGATCTTGTCCTCCAGCGCCTGAGCAGCCCTTGCCGCATAGTCGGCATCGGATTCCCCGGGTTGCTGGAAGCGATAGGCGAAGCACGGGTCGATGTGGTGCGTCTCGATCAGCAGCGGCCTGAACTGGCTGCGTCGCCATTCATTGCCGCCGGCGGCGAGCGCGCCGAGCGTGTTGCCGTGATAGCTCTGCCGGCGCGCGATGATGTGGCGCCGCTGCGGCTCGCCTGTCTCTACGAAATATTGTCGCGCCATCTTCAGTGCGGCCTCGACCGCCTCGGAGCCGCCGCTGACGAGATAGACATGGCCGATGCCTGCGGGGGCGTCGGCGACCAGCCGGTCGGCCAGCTGCTCGGCCACCTCTGTGGTGAAGAAGCCTGTATGGGCATAGGCGAGCTTGTCGAGCTGGGCATGCATCGCGGCGATCACGTCCGGATGGCCGTGGCCGAGGCAGGAGACGGCCGCCCCGCCCGACGCGTCGATATAGCGGCGGCCGTCGCTGTCGAAGAGCTCGATGCCCTTGCCCCCGACGGCAACGGGGAGCTTGCCCTTGATGGATCGGTGCAGAATGCGGGTCATGGCATCGGCTGCGTCTAGATGTGGGTGGAGAGGGCCTTGAACTGGCGCTCCATCGCCCGCACGGCGGCGAGGGCCTCGTCGCCGGCGGTGGCCGCAAGGATGGCCGCCAGCGCCTCGGCGACCGCGAAGGCCGGCGCCATTGTATGGAAGAATGACGGGCTTTCGGTCGGAACGATGATGACGGCGCGCGCCCGGGCGACCAGCGGCGACACCACGCTGTCGGTGATCGCGACGATGTCGAGCCCGCGTGCCAGCGCGTAATCCGCGAGCTCGACCGCCGCGCGGGTATAGGGCTTCACGCTGATGGCGAGCAGGGCATCACCCTGCCCGGCCTCCCTCAGAGCGTCCGGCCCGGTTCCACCGGGGCCGTCGAGCAGGCGGACCGCGCCGCCGGCAAGCCCGTACACATAGGCGAAATGACAGGCCACCGTGTAGCTGGAGCGGTAGCCGAGCACATGGATGCGCCCGGCCGCGGCAAGCATCGCCGCAGCCTTGGTCACGTCCTCGATCGCCGCCGGCCGGCACAGCGCCGCCAGGTGACGCTCCAGCGTTTCCATCAGGTCGAAGGCCAGGGCGCCGTCGCCGCCCTGCCGGCGGCGTTCGACGAGAGCCCCCGCCTTGTCGGAGAACTCCGTCTCTCCCCGCCGCAGGCTTTCGGCATGAAGAGCGCGCAGATTCTCATAGCCGTCGAGCCCCATGCGCTGCGCCAGCCGCGTCATGGACGCCGGTGTCACGCCGGCCCGGCGCGCCTGCTCCCGCATCGTCAGCAGCGCCACGTCGCGCGGATTGTCGAGCACCCATTGCGCTGCGGCGCGCAGCTGGCGCGGCATCGCCTGATAGGCTTCCAGGAGGCGCGAACGGAAGGCCGGTTCGGACATGGACCGGAACTTACGCCCGCCGACTTGTAGCTGCAATGAACATTTCAAAATTGAGAAAATGAGTGTAACGTTTCATCCAAACAGGGGCCAAAAGTCAGGGAGAGCTCGATGAATCGTCATCCGCATCTTCATCTCGGCGCTGCGCTGACGCTGGCGGCGCTGGCCTTCACGGCATCGGCGGCGATGGCCGAGGACCCGATCGCCATCGGCTGGGTCGGGCCGCTGTCCCCGCCCGGCAACTATTCCGGCGGCCAGGAGATGCAATGGGCCGTGCAGCTGGAGGTCGAGCAGATCAACAAGGCCGGCGGCGTGATGGGCCGCCAGATCGAGGTCACCTATGAGGACACCAAGGGCCAGCCGGCGGAAGGCAGCGCCGCCGCCGTGCGGCTGATCACCAAGGACAATGTCGCGGCGATCATCGGCGAGTTCCACTCCTCGGTCGCCCTCGCCGAGATCGAGGAGGCGCATAAATACGGCGTGCCCTGGGTCGGCACGGATGTCTGGGCCGACGCCATCACCGCCAAGCAGTATCCGGAGGTCTTCCGCTTGGCGCCCGCCAATTCGCTCGTCTATGTCAAGGCGGCCGACTGGACGGTCGAGCAGGGCTTCAAGAACATCGCCATCGTCGCCGAGAACACCGATTTCGGGCAGGGCGGAGCCCAGGTCATCGCCGGCGAGCTGAAGGCCAAGGGCGTCCCCTACACGATGGCGACGGTCGACCTGAACCAGCAGGACTTCACCCCGGCGCTGCTGCGCCTGATGAGCCAGAGCCCGCGGCCCGACGTCATCCAGATGGTGATCGCCGGCCAGGCGCAGTACCAGCTGGTCAAGCAGGCGTGCCAGCTCGGCCTGGCGCCGACCGCGGAGACGGCGCTGATCGGATCGTCCGGCCTGCTGCAGAAGGAGGTGTGGGAGGTTGTCGGCCCCTGCGCCAAGAACCTTCTGATCGTCAATGTCGCGCAGCCGAAGTCGCAGTGGAACGACAAGGCGAAGGACTTCGTGAAGGCCTTCACCGAGCGCTACAACCGGGCGCCCACAGGCGTCGCGCTGGAGGCCTACGACACGCTCGGCGTCGTCGTCGAGGCGATCAGGAAGGCCGGCTCCGCCGACCGCGCCGCCATCGTCAAGGCGCTGGAGGAGATCAAGTACGAGGGCGTGAACGCCACCTACAGCTTCCCGACGGACAAGACGCCGGACTGGGCCTTCCACCAGTTCAAGGACGTCCCCTTCACCATCATCCAGTACACCGAGGAGAACCAGTCGCCGGAGGACGCGGCCATCGTCTATCCGAAGATCTGGGCCACCACGGACAAGATCCTGCCCGGCAAGTGATCGAAGCGGCCGGCGGCCCGAGGCTGTCGGCCCTCAACTCGCCGGATCCGTCCCCTCGACCTGCGGCAGCGACCGGATCATGAGCTATTTCCTTCTCCTCGCCGTTAACGGCCTGGTCATCGGCCTCATCTTCGCCCTCGTGGCGTCGGGGCTGACGCTGGTCTTCTCCGTGCTGAAGGTCGTCAATTTCGGCCACGGCTCGCTCTACATGCTGGGCGGTTATGCCTCTTATTACCTGATCTCGGCGCTGGGCCTGCCGTCGCTGGCCGGGGTGGCCGGCGCCATGATCGCCCTCTTCCTCTTCGGCATCGTCTTCGAGCGGTTGGTCATCGCGCCGATGTACACCGACAAGGTGGAGCGGAAGGACGAATACGCCATCATCGTCACCTTCGGCCTGACCATCCTGCTGACCAATCTCGGTCTGGTGGTGTTCGGGCCCTTCGCCAAGTCGCCGCCGTCCTTCATGGCCGGCGTGCTGATCGTCGGGCCGCTGATCCTGCCCTATGACCGGCTGATCGCGGCGATCGTCGCCGTCGTCCTGCTCGCCGGCCTCACCGTCTTCCTCAAGCGCACCGCGCTGGGCCAGGCACTCGACGCCGTCAGCCAGAGCCGGGAGTCGGCCGCCGTCATCGGCATCGACCCGCGCCGCATGTACACGGTCGCCTTCGGTCTCGGCTCGGCGCTGGCCGGCGGCGCCGGCGCGCTGATCGCCCCGATCTTCGCGCTGTCGCCGTCGATGGGCGACCTGCCGGCGGTGCAGGCCTTCATCATCATCGTGCTCGGCGGCATGGGCTCGGTCGGCGGCAGCATCGCCGGCGGCATCCTGCTCGGCCTCGTCCAGGGGCTCGGCGTCGGCTACCTGCCCGATCCGAACCGGGCCCTGGCCTACACCCAGGCCTTCGGCGCGCTGCTGCTCGTGATCACCCTGCTCCTGCGGCCGACCGGGCTGTTCGGGCGGTCGCATCTGCGGCTGGAATAGGGGGCGGCCGATGCTCCGACCCTCCTTCACCCAGGGCAGCCAGGCCCTGCTCCTCGCCATCGCCCTGATCGTGCCGCTGCTGGCCGGGCCCTACTGGATCCATGTCGGCGCCATCGCCTGGTATTACGCGCTGCTGGCCGCGAGCTGGGCCCTGCTGGCCGGATATGCCGGGCAGTTCTCCTTCGCCCATGTCGCCTTCGCCGCGCTCGGCGGCTACGCCTCGGCCCTCTGCGCCGGGCAGCTGGGGCTTCCACTGCCGCTCGCGATCCTGGCCGCGCTCCTGCTCGCCGCGGTGGTCGGTGCCTCGATCGGCGCCCTCGTGCTGCGGCTGTCCGGGCCCTATCTCGCGCTGTTCACGCTGGCGATCTCCGAGATCTTCCGGCTCGTGCTGGTCGCCGAGGAGGGGATCACCCGCGGCATGCAGGGCCTGCCGGTCCCCGGCCTGTTTCCGGGCCGGTCGGACATGCCCTACTACTATCTCGGCCTCGCCCTCGTCGTCCTGGCGGTCGGCGCCATGAACGCCCTTCTCGCCACGCGGGTCGGGCTGTTCCTGCGCGCGATCCGCGAGGATGAGGGCGCCGCCCGCGCCAGCGGCGTCGACACGACGCGATACAAGATCCTGGTCTTCGTCGTCACCAGCGTGATCGCCGCCATCGCCGGCATCTACTACGGCCATTTCATCGGCATCCTCACCCCGAACATCGCCATCCTGCCGGAGATGGGGCTGGTCATCGCCATGGCCGTGATCGGCGGCATCGAAAGCCTGACGGGCGCCGTGATCGGCGCCGCGGTGGTCTTCCTGCTCTCGGAATCGCTGCGCTCCTACGGCGAGTGGCGGTTCGTGCTGATGGGGCTGGCGCTGATCCTGGTGCAGCGCTTCGCGCAGAACGGGCTCTTTCCGGCCCTGGAGCAGCTGGGACGCCGCCGACCGTCGCCACGCCCGATAGCATCGGCCATGGAGGAGCCCGGCGATGGCTGAGGACAGCGCGCCCTTCTTCTCCGTCGGCGATCTGTCCAAGCATTTCGGCGGCATTCACGCCGTCGAGGGTCTGTCCTTCGGGCTGGCGCGGGGCGAGATCGTCGGGCTGATCGGGCCGAACGGCTCCGGCAAGACGACCACCATCAATATGGTGACCGGAGCGCTCAAGCCGAATGGCGGCTCGATCCGGGTCGGGGATCACGACATGGCCGGCGCGCCGGCGCATCGCTTCGCGCAGCGCGGCGTCGCCCGGACGTTCCAGGTGCCGCGGCTGTTCCGTCGCATGACGGTGATGGAGAACCTGATCGTGCCGGCGCTGTCCGACCCCGGCGAGCGGCGGGCCGCGGCGGAGGAGCGGGCGCGCGGCGTGCTGCAGTTCCTGAGGCTCGGTCACCTGGCGGACCAGTACGCGCGGGCGCTGTCGGGCGGCCAGCAGAAGCTGCTGGAGCTCGGCCGCGCGCTGATGCTGAAGCCGCGGCTGCTGCTGCTGGACGAGCCCTTCGCCGGCGTCCACCCACGCCTGCTGGAACAGATCATCGACCACATCAAGGCCCTCAACCGCGACGGCCACACCATCGTCGTGGTCGACCACAATCTGGAGGCGATCCAATCGGTCGTGACCCGCGTCATGGTCATGGCGCGCGGCCGCAAGATCGCCGATGGCGGCGTCGCCGAGGCGCTGCGGAACCCCGAGGTCGTCCGGGCCTACACCGGCACGCGGGCCCACCGATGAGCGGTACGATGCCAGAAACATCCCGCCCCGCCCCCGCCCCGCGCTGGCATGATGCGCCGGCGCTGCTGGCCTGCGAGAATCTCGTCGCCGGCTACACCCGCGACATCGACATCCTGCGCGACATCTCGGCCAAGGCCTGGGCCGGGCGCATTTCCTGCGTCGTCGGGCCGAACGGGACCGGCAAGTCCACCCTGCTCAAGGCCCTGTTCGGCTTCCTGAAGCCGCGCGCCGGCCGCGTGCTGATGGACGGCGGCGAGATCACTGCCAGCCCGCCCTTCCGCATGCTCGGCCTCGGCCTGGCCTATCTGCCCCAGCGGCCGAGCTTGTTTCCGTACCTGACCGTCGAATCCAACCTGAAGCTCGGCCTCTGGCACGCCCGGCCGAAGAAGGCCGTCCTGGCCGAGCGGCTGGAGCGGGCCTATCAACGCTTCCCCGTCGTCCGCGAGAAGCGCAACCAGCCGGCGGGGCAGCTTTCGGGTGGCCAGCAGCGGCAGGTCGAGATCGCCCGCAGCCTGATGGCCGAACCATCCGTCTACCTGATCGACGAGCCGACGGCCGGCGTAGACCCGCAGACCAGCGAGACCATCTACGAGATCGTGCGCGATCTCGCCCATGGCCTCGGCAAGGCCGTGCTGCTGGTCGACCAGGACATCCGCGCCGCGCTGGCCATCACCGACTATGTCTATGTGGTGAAGACAGGGGCGGTGTTCTCCGAAGGGGCGCGGGAGGATTTCGGCAGCGACACCGATGCGCTGGTCGCGCGCTGGCTCTACGCCAGCGGCGAATGAGGTCCGTCGATTGGGTGGTCTACGGTGTTTCGAACCCGGCCGGAGGCTCGAACAGGCCGCCGCGCGCAACCTCGAGCGCTCGGCCGATCCGCAGCGCCACGGCGTCGTCGAAGCGGCGCGCCACGATCTGCAGGGATGCGGGCAGGCCGCCGGCGAGCCCGACCGGCACGCTCAGTGCGGCCATGTCCATCAGGTTCACCATGCGCGTGAAGGTGCCGAGCGGGGTCTGGGTCTCGTCGATCCCCTCCAGCGGCGGGGCGAGGATCGGCGCCGTCGGCGTCAGCAGCGCATCGGCCCCGTCGAGATAGCGGTGGAGCTCGATCTGCGCCGCCCGCCTTGCCACGAGAAGCTCCTGATAGCGCGCGCCGTCGATCGTCCGGCCACGGAGAATTCGTGCCCTGACGGCCGGATGGACGATGCTGGCCTCGGGCTCCACATGCTCGCGCAGATAATGCCAGGCCTCCGCCGCCATCATGTCGCCGGTCGTGGCCATGTACTCCTCAGGCCGACGCGGCATCGCCCGGTCCTCGACTTCCGCGCCGAGGGTCGTCAATTGCCGGACGGCCGCCCGGAACAGCCGGAGCACATCGGCCTCGACCGTGCCGAGGTCCCGCTCCGACGGGACTCGCAGGCGCAGGCCGGCGATGCC
>JAEKLZ010000229.1 GCA_019508225.1 Inquilinus limosus
CGGCGGGTTCTCGCCATAGGTCTTGGTGTTCCATGACATGACGGTGCCGTAGGAGTCGAACGGATAGCAGTAATCGGACTTTGCGCCGTCCGGCACGGATTTCGGGTCGATGATCTTGAAGTCGAGAGGCTCCAGCAGCGATTGCGCGGCGGCCAGCGCGCCTTCCGGTGAGCCCAGGTGAATGACGTCGGTCGTGACCGCGCCGGAGGTGACCTGCATCTTCAAGCCGGCCAGGCCGTCGCTGAGGGTCTCCTCGCGGACATCATAGCCAAGCTCCTTCGCGGCGGGGCCCCACATGGCTTCCTTCATGGCGTTGCCATAATCGCCACCTGCGGTCGTGACGGTGACTGTCTGGGCAGAGACGGGCAAGGCAACCGTGACTGCGATCGCTGCCAGGGAAACGCGCAGTAGCCGAGACATAGGTTCTCCTCACCCCGGGTTCAAAAAACGCTGATCTGACGAGCTTTTTAAAAATCGTAACGTTACGATTGTCGCAAAATAGGCCAGAGTCAAGCTGCTGTCGGATAGGTCCGTTGGTTCGGCGAGCTTGGATTTTACCCGATACGTCGAATCCGGTACCGTTGCGATGCCCGGCAAAATCAGCCGGCGCTCTCGCATATGAAGTCTGGCGGCATGGCCAATCTGAAGCAGATCGCGGCGGAACTTTCCCTTTCCGTGACCACCGTATCCCGCGCTCTGAAGGATGGGCCGGAAGTGCATCTCTCGACCATAGAGCGGGTCAAGGAGGTGGCGAGACGGGTCGGCTATGTCCCGAACCATCATGGTCGCGCGCTGAAGACCGGAAAGACCCAGACGCTGACGGCAGTACTCCCGATGGAGACGAGAGACTATCTGTCCGATCTGTTGAAGCTTCCCTTGATCGAAGGCATGACGCTGGCGGCACGGCAAAGGGGTTATAGTCTGTCGATCTATTCCACCACGCCCGACGATGACCCCGTCGAAAGCGTGCAACACCTGCTTCAAGCGCGCAGCGCGGACGGCCTGATCATCACGCGCATGGTTTCGGGTGATCCGCGCGTCAGGCTGCTGCTGGATCAAAGCATCCCGTTCGTCGCGTTTGGACGAACCGACCTGGACCTCGCCTATCCCTATGTCGATATCGACAATGAGCAGATCGCCTACGACGCGACCCGACGGCTCATGGACAAAGGCTGTCGGCGCATTGCGCTGCAACTTCTCGTGCCGGAGGATCAGGCGAGCGCCATGCGTCTCGCAGGCTACGGAAGGGCGATGGCCGAGGCCGGTATTCCGGTCGACCCAGCGCTGATCGGCCACGGCACGTTCACGATGGAATCGAGCGCAGCCTGGTTCGATCGCCTGCTGGCGTCGTCAGATCCGCCGACGGGCGTGGCATGCGCCAACGAACTGGGCCTCCTTGGAGCGTTGCACGCCCTCGGCAGGCGGGGTCTCGTGCCGGGCCGCGACGTCCACATCGTCACCCGCGACAACACGCGTCTGTCGCGCTTCCTGCCGGCGAAGATTGGCGTTCATTCCGTCGACATTACAGCCGTCGGGCACAAGCTCATCGAGATCCTGGAAAGCCGGATCGCCAACCCGCATGAGCCGGTCGCGACGGTCTTGCTGCAAGGCAGATTCCACCCGGCCGAATAGTCCTCTACTCCGCCGGGGCGTGACCAGGCACGACGCCGCCCTTGCCGCCGCGCCGGAGCCAGCGGCCGAAGGACAGGGCGCCGTGGGTCAGGTCCTCGACATAGAGGTACAAGACCGGGGTGATGTACAGCGTCAGCATCTGCGAAACGATCAGCCCGCCGACCACCGCGAGGCCCAGCGGCTGGCGCAGCTCGGCGCTCGCCCCCTGGCCGACCGCGATCGGCAGCGCGCCCATCAGCGCCGCCATGGTGGTCATCATGATCGGCCGGAAGCGCAGGGTGCAGGCACGGTAGATCGCGTCGCGCGCCGGCAGCCCCTCGTTGCGCTGCGCGTTCAGCGCGAAGTCGATCATCATGATCGCGTTCTTCTTGACGATACCGATCAGCATCAGCACGCCGATGATCGCGATCACCGACAGGTCGGTGCGGAACAGCATCAGCGTGCCCAGCGCGCCGATCGCGGCCGAGGGCAGGCCGGACAGGATCACCAGCGGATGGGTGAAGCTCTCGTAGAGGATGCCGAGTACGATGTAGATCGTCAGCACCGCGCCGAGCAGCAGCAACCCCTGGTTCTGCAGCGATTGCTGGAACACCTGGGCGTTGCCGGCATAGGCGGTGGTGATGGTGACCGGCAGGTTGATCTCGCCCTTGATCCGGTCGATCTCGGCCGTCGCGTCGCTGAGCGACTTGCCGCCGGCGACGTTGAACGAGATGGTGACCGCCGGCAGCTGCCCCTGCTGGTTGACCGACAGCGGCCCGGCCGTGCGCTCCACCGTGGCGAAGGCGCCGAGCGGCACCAGCTCGCCGTTGGAGGAGCGGACATAGATCTTGTCGAGCGAATCCGCCGACCACGGGAAGGCGGGGTCGAGCTCGAGGATCACCTCATAGCTGTCGACCGAGGTGAAGATGGTCGAGATCTGCTCGGTGCCGAAGCCGCCGTAGAGGGTCGAGCGCAGCGCGTCGCTGGTGACGCCCAGCTGGGCCGCCTTGTCGCGGTCGACCTTCAGCGTCGCCTGCAGGGCGCTGAGCTGCAGGTCGCTGACCACGTCCTGCAGCACCGACGACTTCCGCATCTCGGTCGTGATCTTGCCGGCCCAGCCATACAGCTCCTGCTGGTTCAGGCCCTGCATCACGAACTGGTACTGGCTGGAGGAGGAGCGGCCGCCGACCCGCAGGTTCTGCACCGGCACCATGTAGCTGTCGATGCCGGAGACCCGGCCGAGCTGGCGCCGCAGATCGGCGATCACGGTGTCGAGCGGCGGGCGCTGCTCCTTCGGCTTCAGCTGCACGAACAGCCGGCCGGAGTTCAGCGTGCCGCCATAGCCGTTGGTGCCGATGCTGGACACGACGTGGTCGACATAGGGCGATTTCTGGAACACGTCGCGGACCTGGGCCTGCAGCCCGCCCATGGCGTCGAAGGACACGTCCTGCCGCGCCTGGGTGGTGACCTGCAGCTGGCTCAGATCCTCGGTCGGGAAGAAGCCCTTCGGGATCGCGGTGAACAGCAGCATGGTGCCGGCGATGGTGCCGAAGAACACCAGCAGCATCACCGGGCGGTGCGCCAGGCACCAGCGCAGCGTCCGCGAATAGAAGCCGAGGATGGCGTCGAAGCCGCGCTCCAGCGTCCGGCCGATGGCGCCTTCCGGCTTCTCCTGGTCATGGCTGTGCAGGAAGCGCGCGCACATCATCGGCGTCAGCGTCAGAGAGACGAAGGCCGAGGCCGCGATCGACATGGTCACGACGACCACGAATTCGTTGAAGATCCGGCCGACCACGCCGCCCATCAGCAGCACCGGGATGAACACGGCGACCAGCGACAGGGTAATCGACAGGATGGTGAAGCCGATCTCGCGGCTGCCCTTCAGCGCCGCCTCGAAGGGCTTCATGCCCTCCTCGATGTAGCGGACGACGTTCTCCAGCATCACGATCGCGTCGTCGACCACCAGGCCGACCGACAGGGTCAGGCCCAGCAGCGAGATGTTGTCGATCGAGAAGCCGCAGAGATACATGCCGGCGACGGTCGCGATCAGCGAGATCGGCACCGTGATCGTCGGGATGATGGTGGCCGACACCCGGCGCAGGAACAGGAAGATCACCATCACCACCAGGGCGATGGTCAGCCCCAGCGTGAACTGCACGTCGGTGACCGCCTGGCGGATCGAGGTCGACCGGTCGTTCAGCACGTTGATCTTCACCGATGGCGGCATGTCGGCGCTGAACTTCGGCAGCAGCTCCTTGACCGCGTCGACGACGGCGACGGTGTTGGCGTCGGGCTGGCGCTGGACGGCCAGCACGATCGACCGGTTCTGGTCGAACCAGCTGGCCGTCTGGTCGTTCTCGACGGAATCGATCACCTTGGCGACGTCGCCCAGCCGCACCGGCATGCCGTTGGGCGAGGCCACGATCAGGTCGGCGAAGGCCTTGGCGTCGTACATCTGCGTGTCGGCCTGCAGGATCAGCTGCTGCTGCGGCCCCTGCAGGGTGCCGACCGGGGTGTTGACATTGGCGGCGGAGACCGCCTTCTGGATGTCGTCGACGCTGATGCCGCGATGGTTCAGCGCGTCGGGGTCGACCTGGATGCGGACGGCGTATTTCTGGCTGCCGTAGATCGAGACCTGGGCCACGCCGGTCAGCGTCGACAGGCTCGGCGAGATCACCTGCTCGGCATAGTTGTCGAGGGTCGCCAGCGGCAGCGTGTCGCTGCTGATCGACAGCAGCAGGATCGGCGCGTCGGCCGGGTTGACCTTGCGGTAGCTCGGCGGCGAGGTCATCTCCGGCGGCAGCTTGCGCTGCACCGCGGTGATGGCGGACTGAACGTCGGCGGCGGCCGCATCGATGTCGCGGTTCAGGTCGAATTCCAGGGTGATGGTGGTCGACCCCTGGGTCGAGGTCGCGGACATCGACTGGATGCCGGCAATGGTCTCGAACTGCTTCTCCAGCGGCGTCGCCACCGAGCTGGCCATGGTGTCCGGGCTGGCGCCGGGCAGGCTGGCCGAGACGTTGATCACCGGGAAGTCGGTGTTGGGCAGCGCCGCGATCGGCAGCTGGCCGAAGGCGAACAGGCCCGCCATGACCATGGCGACCGTCAGCAGGGTCGTCATCACCGGGCGGCGGATGCAGAGCTCCGAGAGGTTCATGGCCGTGTTCCCCGCGCCCGGATCAGGTGGGGCTGATGGCGGAGGCGACGCCGTCGGCGCGCGGCGGCGGCGAAGCGGGCGTGGCAGCCGACTTCTCGCTGATCCGGCTGCCCTGCATCAGCCGCAGCTGGCCTTCGGTGACCACCTTCTCGCCCGGCTTCAGCCCCTCGGCGACCACGGCGGTGTCGCCGACCGTCCGCGCCACCGTCACCGGCCGCACCTCGGCGGTGCCGTCCGGCTTGGCGACGAACACGAAAGGACCCTCCTGTCCGGCCTGCAGCGCCACCGTCGGCACGGTGATGGCGTTGTCCTGGGCGCCCAGCTGCAGCGCCACCCGCACGAACTGCCCCGGCCACAAGGCGAAGCCGGCATTGTCAAAGGTCGCCTTCAGCGGGATCGTTCCCGACTTGGTGTCGACCGTGCTGTCGATGAAGCTCAGCTGCCCGCTGGCGATGCGGCGCTGGCCGTCGCTGTCGAAAGCGTCGACCATCGGCGGGTTCGGGCTGGTCATCGCCGCGCGGATGGCATCCAGGTTTCGTTCCGGCACCGTGAAGGCGATCCGGATCGGCGTCATCTCGGTGATGGTGACCAGGCTGGTCACCGCGCCACTATTGGCGTTGCTGTTGGTGGTGTTGGCCTTGACCAGGTTGCCGGCGGTGACCGAGACGACGCCGAGGCGGCCGGTGATCGGGGCCCGGATCTGGGTGTAGGACAGGGTCAGCCGGGCCTGGTCGAGATTGGCCTGGTCGGCGGCGACGCTGGCCTCCGCCCGCTTCGAGGCGGCGACGGCCAGGTCATAGGCCTGCCGCGAGACTGCCCCGGTCTTGACCAGCGGCTCGTCGCGCTGGACATCCGCGGCGGTCTGGTCGCGGTCGGCCTGGTCCTTCTCCAGATTGGCCTGGGCCAGGGCCACCGTCGCCTTGGCCGGCCTGTCGTCGAGGGTGAACAGCAGGTCGCCGGCCTGGACGGTCTGGCCGTCGGCGACATGGACCTGCATCACCTGGCTGTCGATGCGGGAGGTGATCAGGACGGTCGAGATCGGCTCGACCGCGCCGATGGCGGAAATGGCGGTGGCGACCGATTTCTGCTCGACCGGGGCAGTGACCACCGGGATCGACCGGCCCGCGTTCTTTCCGCCGGACTGGCCCGGGGCCTCGGCGGTCTTGCCGCTGCGCTCGATCGCGTCCGCATTGCCGAAGCGCTGCCAGGCGACGGCCGCAATGGCGATGCCGAGGACCGCGACGACCCCCAAAACCGAGCGCTTCATGGCCTGAATCCCGCAACCGGAACGCACCGGCAAAGGCCCACCTGCCCCCGGCGCCTGACCGACATGTAAGACTTTTGTGCAGTGCGATGGGGTTAATAATTTTCAATGCGTCAATTGCGACGGAATGCAAAATGCCGCACGAGTAAGGGGCTTCCGGCGCAGCCGTATCCTGTCAGAAGACAGCCGGGGGCGGGGCTATTCCCCACTGTCATTGCGCAGGTTCCGTCGGGCTGGCGAGGGGAAAGGCCGACTGGACGATCGGCGGTAAATGTCATTCAATGAATAGACAACTGCCCGACAAGAGATAGACAATGGCCAAGGACATGCTGCTGACCGTTCGGATGGATGCCGAGCTGCACAGGGCGTTCATGGACGCGGCACACGCTCTGGACCGGCCCGCGTCCCAGGTCGCACGGGATCTGGTGCGAAGCTTCGTGCAACGGCAATCGCGAACCGCCGAGTTCGAGGAGGCCATGCGCCGGCACGAGGCCAGGCTGGCACAGGACGTGCCGCAGGGCACCGAGGAGGACTACCAGGCGTTCTTGGCCGAGAAGGTTCGGCTCGGCCGCGAGGACATCGCCGCCGGCCGCACCGTCTCGCATGAACAGGTCGTCGCCGAAGGCGAGGCGAGGCGAGCTGCGCTGCTGAAACGGCTCGGCAAGCGATGAAGGTCGAATGGACCTCGCATGCGCTTCGCGACAAGGACGACATCTTCCTCTACATCGCTCCCTACGACGTTGATGCAGCGTTCCGCCTGGATGCTCTGTTCGACGAGGCCGCCGCCCGGCTGGCCGAGTTCCCCTATCTCGGCCATGTCGGCGCGATCCCCGGCACATGGTAGATCCTGGCGCATCGAAGCTACCGCCTGGTCTACGAGGTCAGGGACAACACGGTCTTGATTGTGACCGTCGTCCACACGGCCAAGCACTGGCCGCCGATCCGCTGACGGAAATCGACCCCAGACCACAACGGTCTGGGGGCCAGTCTGCACAATGGAATGGCGACACCGTCAGAGCCGCCCGTTCACCGCGTCCACGAACACGGCGCGCAGGTCGTCGGCCTTGACCGGCTTGGCGTTGCTGCCGGTCGAGGGATCGGCCTCGGCCATCCGGCCGATCTCCTCGGCCCGGTTGTCGCCGATGCCGATCTCCTTCAGCGTGTGCGGGATGCCGATCTCGCGGCGCAGATCCAGCACCCAGACCAGCACGGTGTCGAAGCTGGGCTTCGACAGGCCGATGGTGCGGCCGAGGCGCTCCATCCGGCCCTCGATGGCGTCGCGGTTGTGGACCATGCAGTAGGGCATCAGGATGCCGTTCAGCAGGCCGTGATGGGCGTCGTAAAGGGCGCCGAGCGGGTGAGCGAGGGAATGGATCGACCCCAGCCCCTTCTGGAAGGCGGTGGCGCCCATGCTGGCGGCCACCAGCATGTTGCCGCGCGCCTCCAGGTTCCGGCCGTCGCTGACCGCGACCGGCAGCCATTCCCGGATCAGCCGGGTGCCTTCCAGCGCGATGCCGTCGGCCATCGGGTGGAAGCCGGGGGCGCAGAACGCCTCCAGGCAATGGGCCAGCGCGTCCATGCCGGTGGCGGCGGTGACCTTCGGCGGCAGCCCGACCGTCAGCTCCGGATCGGCGATGACCACGACCGGCAGCATCTTCGGGTGGAAGATGATGCGCTTCACATGGGAGTCCTCGTCGGTGATGACACCGGCGCGACCGACCTCAGACCCGGTGCCGGCGGTGGTCGGGATGGCGATCACCGGCGCGATCTTCGACGCGTCGGCGCGGGTCCACCAGTCGCCGATATCCTCGAAATCCCACAGCGGCCGCGACTGGCCGGCGTGGAAGGCGATGGCCTTGCCGGCATCCAGCGGGCTGCCGCCGCCGAAGGCGATGACGCCGTCATGCCCGCCTGCCCGGTAAACGGCGACGCCATCGGCGACGTTCTTGCCGGTCGGGTTCGGCTTGACCTCGCTGAACACCGCGGTCGGGATGCCGGCGGCCTCGTTGGCCGCCACGGCGTCGGCGATCATCGCCAGCTTGGCCAGGCCGGGATCGGTCACCAGCAGCGGCCGCGTCAGGCCATGGGCCTTGCACAGGTCCGGCAGCTCCTTGATCCGGCCGGGGCCGAACTTCACCGCGGTCGGGTAGTTCCAGTTGCCTTTGAGCATCGGTGGACTCGCTCGGACTTGGTTGTGAAGGCCCCTTTGGTGTCATCACCGGGCTTGACCCGGTGATCCAGAGGCCGTTGAGAGCGGTGCTTGCCGCCCCTGGATGCTCGGGTCAAGCCCGAGCATGACAGGAGAGGGGAGGGCGCCGGTCAGGGCAGCCGCAGGTGGAAGGATTTCGGCCGGGTCAGGTAGTCGTAGCCAAGGCTCGAGAGGGTGCAGCCGCGGCCGGAATCCTTGACGCCGGTCCAGGCCAGGGCCGGGTCCAGGTAGTCGCAGCGGTTCAGGAACCAGGTGCCGGTCGCGACCTGGTCGCCGATGGCGATGGCGGCGTCGACGTCGCGGGTGAAGACCGACGCGGTCAGCCCGTAGGGGCTGTCGTTCATCAGCCGCACCGCCTCCTCGTCCGACGCCACCTTCATGATGCCGACGACCGGGCCGAAGCTCTCCTCGGTCATCACCCGCATCGAATGGTCGACGCCGGTCAGCACCTGCGGCGCCAGATAGGGCGTGCCGGGCTGGTCGGCGGCGAAGCCCTTGGCGTCGATCAGGGCCCGGGCGCCCTGTCGTACCGCCTCCGCGGTCTGGCCGCGCACGAAATCGGCGGCGCTGGCCCGGACCATGGGACCGAGGGTCGTCGCCTCCTCAGTCGGGTCGCCCAGCACGTACTGCCGGGTCAGCTCGACCGCGCCCTCGACGAAGGCGTCGTAGACCGAGGCGTGGACGTAGATCCGCTCGATGCCGCAGCAGGACTGGCCGGAGTTGAAGAAGGCGCCGTCGACCAGCGTCTCGACCGCGTGCTTCAGGTCGGCGTCGGCGCGGACATAGCCAGGATCCTTGCCGCCGAGCTCCAGCCCGACGCCGACGAAGCGGCCGGCCGCGGCCTGCTCGACCGCGCGGCCGCCGGGGACCGAGCCGGTGAAGGCGACGAAGTCGACCGCGCCGCTGCCGATCATCTTCGCGGTGGTGTCGTGGTCGGCATGGATGTGCTGGAACACGCCGGGCGGCAGATCACCGAACGCCTCGGCGAAGCGCTCGGCGCAGAGCGGGGTCTGGTGCGAATGCTTCAGGATCACCGCATTGCCGGCCATCAGCGCCGGGACCACGGCGTTGACCGCTGTCAGGTACGGGTAGTTCCACGGCGCGACGACGAAGACCGTGCCCAGCGGGTCGCGCCGGATGAAGCGGCGGAAGCCTTCCTTCGGCCCGACATCGATATCGGCCAAGGCGCCCTCGGCCACCGAGATCATGTAGCGCGCCCGCTCCTCGAAGCCGCGCACCTCGCCGGGGGTGTAGCGGACCGGCCGGCCCATCTGCCAGGTGATCTCGCGTGCGATCTCCGGCCCGGCGGCGACGAAAGCGTCGACCGCGGCGGACAGCAGGCGCGCCCGCTCCGACACCGGCACGCGCCGCCACTCGGCCTGGGCCACGCGGGCGCGGGCCAGCGCCGCCTCGGCCTCGGCCGGCGTCGCCAGCGGCCGCTCGACATAGATGCCGCCGTTCACCGGCGTGATGGTCTTCAGGATCTGGGTCATTCGGGGTCTCGGGACAGCCTCTCTGCGGCGCGCATCCTGGGGCCATCGTCCCGGATTTTCCAAGCGGGATCGCCGCAACCCGGCTCCTCAGCCGTCCGGCCGCCATTCCCGCCGCAGCCGGGCCACGATCCGGCGGCTGTCCTCGTCGACCGGGACATAGGCGACCAGGCGCAGGTCCGGCGCCTCCTCGACCCGGAACACGCTCTGCTCCAGCGCCATCGGGCCGTGCCGTGAAGTGAAGCGCTTGACCGGGTCCGGCCGCCGGGTCACGTCCTGTTCCGGCCACCAGCGGTGGAAGTCGTGGCTGGCCTGGTCCAGCCGGCGGATCAGCGCCAGGAAGGCCGGATCGTCGCGGTGGCGGCCGAACTCGACTCGGAAGCGGGCCAGCATGCCGCGCGCCTCGGCCTCCCAGTTCGGGATCGCGGCGCGGTGCGGCGGGCTGGCGAAGACCAGCCACAGCATGTTGCGGTCCTCTTCCGGCAGCGGTGACAGGTCGCCGAACACCGCCGACAGGGCGGTGTTCCAGGCCGTCACGTCGAGGCAGGCGGTGGCCAGGTAGGCCGGGCCGTCCACCGCCTCCAGCAGCCGGCGCAGGGCCGGGGTGACGCCGATGCTCTCCGCCGGCCGTTCCGGCGGCGGGCGGTCATGGGCCAGGGTGAACAGATGGGCACGCTCGGTCGCATCCAGCCGCAGCGCCCGCGCCACCTGCTCCAGCACATGGGCGGAGACCTGGATGGCGCGGCCCTGCTCCAGCCAGGTGTACCAGGTGACCCCGACCCCGGCGATCTGCGCCACCTCCTCGCGCCGCAGCCCGGGCGTGCGCCGCCGCGCCGTGGCCGGCAGCCCGGCCGCCGCCGGCTCCAGCCGCTCGCGCCGGCTGCGCAGGAACGCCGCCAGCTCCTGCCGCTCCCGCGCCCGCCGTTGCTCCGCCATTAGCCTGATGCTCCCGGTACCAGGATAACTTGTCTTCTGGTCCCAGGATAACACGGCCGCGATCCTCGGCGACGGAAACGAAGGAGGGCGCGATGAGCGACAGCGAGACGATCCGGCAGCGGTTCCTGGCGTTCCGGGAGCGGCTGTACGGCCGGCACGATCTGGCCGCGGTCGACGGCATGGTCCACCCGGACTTCACCAGCGACAGTCCGCTGATCAGGCCCGGCATCGAAGGCTACAAGGAGTTCGCCCGGATGCTGCAAGTGGCGCTGCCGAACCTGCAGGCGCTGCGCCACGATGTGGTGGTCGAGGGCGACCGGCTGATGGCGATGGCACAGTGGCAGGGGACCCATCGCGGCCCGCTGCTGGGCGCGGCGCCGACCGGCGCGGTGCTGCGCTTCGCCACCGCCGACCTGTACCGGTTGCGCGACGGCCTTCTGGCCGAGCATCGCGACGTGGTCGACCGGCTGGACGCCTCGATCGCGCTCGGCTTGATCAGCTTGCCGGCTTGATCGGTACCGGCCGTGTCATCAGGTCGACATACAGGTCGAAGAAGCGGCGATTGTTGAACTGCTTCACCACCTTGATCTTCTGCAGCAGCTTGGTCGGCTGCTCCTGCCAATAGCCGTAGGTGCGGCCATAGCCGGGGCCGAAGGCGACGTCGACATCGACGAACAGGTCGTCGACCTTCGTCGCATAGCCGGGATCGACCAGATAGGCCAGGGCGAGGGTGTCGAAGACGTTGACGGTCGCCTTCGGGTCCTTGGCGAATCTCTGCCCCATCCTGGTGTCGCGGAACAGCGTGGCGATCGGCCCGTCGCCGGCCACGATGCGGTCGAAATCGGGCTTGGTCAGCTGGGTGATGTCGGTGACGTCGAGCGGAATGATCGCCTGGTCGATCGGCTCGCGCATGACGATGCGCGCGGCCTCGGGGTCGACCCAGACATTCATCTCGGCGGCGGGGGTGGTGTTGCCGCGGATGTCGAAGGCGCCGGCCATGTAGACGATGCGCTTGATCAACGGCACGATCTCCGGGTTCTTGCGCACCGCCAGGGCGATGTTGGTCGCCGGGCCGATCACCAGCAGCGACACCTCGTGCGGGTTGGCCTTCACCGTGTCGACGATGAAATCGACCGCGTTCTCGTCGCGCGGTTTGGTGGTCTTGGCGAAGCCGTCCGGCGGGGCGACGAGATCCGTATCGGTCGGCTGCGGCCGGTGGAAGGCGGTCTTGTAGCTCTCGCCGAAGCCGAACAGCATGCGTTCGCTGTCGAAGCTTCTGGGGTCGTGCACCAGCGGCAGGTTGGCACCGGCGTAGACGCCGACCTTGTCGGCGATGCCCAGGCGCTCGACTGCGCGCAGCGCGTCCGCCACCTCCTGCTTCAGCCAGTTGTTGCCGGTCACCACGGTGACGCCCATCAGCTCGATCACGCCCTGGCGGTCCAGCTGCGCGGCCATGATCAGGACCTGGCCGTCATCGCCGGTGGTGCTGAAATCGGTGTCGATGACGACCTTCTCGGCGGCCGCGGCGGGCGTCGCGGCCAGCGCCCCGGCCGTCACGGCGGCGGCGATCCATCGCTGCATTGCTGTGCCTCCTCCTGCTCAGACTCGCGTCCTGCGATGAGTCGCGGGCGGTCCGTCATTCCAGGATCGCATGCTTCGATGACAGGTCGCAGTGCCGATCATAAGCGGGTCATCTGACAAGCCGGTGATGTCGGGCGACTCGATTCCAATCGATGACGACCCCCTGCTGTGGCTGATCAAGCGGCTGTGAGCGCCCATTCGACCGGCATCGATCTCCAAAACGGGCAAATTTTGGGCAGAATCCACTGTGACCAATTTTTAATCTGAAAGCCCTTGCGCGGCTGTCCGGAAGATGCCAATGTTGCAGTGCGATATGCGGTGATGAGCTGCTGTCGTAACGCACTTCTTGGGCGTTTCCTCCCTAAACTCGGGCCGCAGTTCGCTGCGGCCTGTTTTCTTTTGGGGGACAGGCCAAGCCCCCGGTTCCGCAGATCAGCCGCTGGCCGAGGCCGTCACGAAGGCCGCGAGCTCGCGTCCGAACCGGGCCGGCTCCTCATAGAAGGGGCTGTGGCCGCTGTCGGCGTAGACCGAGAGCCGGCTACCGGGATGCAGCGCCCGGATACGCTCCGACATCGCCAGCCGCACCAGCCGGTCATGCGCCCCATGCGTCAGCAGGACCGGGCCGGCATAAGCCTGGAACACCGGTTCCAGATCGGGTGTCGTCGTCCTGACGAAACCCTCGCCCACGGCCCGCGCGGTCATGCCGTTGACCACCAGCATGCGCTGCAGTTCCACGCCCGTCGGCGGCTGGTGGAAGCAGGCCTCGAGGAAGCGCGCCGTCTCCGCCGTCCGCTCGGCCAGGTCGGGCGAGATGGTGGTGCGGGCGAAGGTCCCCGCCAGCGGCGTCAGCAGGTCGGGCGACAGCTTGGTGACCGCGTCGACCAGGTTGACCCCCGCCACCCCCGCGCCGCCATTTTTCCGGAGATACGCGCCGGCGACGTAGCCGCCCAGCGACCAGCCCACCAGGACCGGGCGGCGCAGCTTGGCGGCGGCGATCACGGCGGCGATATCGTCGGCCCAGCGGTCGGGATCCGCATAGGCGTCGGGGGAGGGCGGCTTGTCCGAATCGCCATGGCCGCGCAGGTCGAAGCGGACCAGGCGGAACCCGGCCAGCGCCGGGTCGGCGAACTGCTTGTCCCAGCTCAGCCGGCTCTGGCGCAGGCCGTGGATGAACAGGACCTCCGGCGCCTGCGGGTCGCCCTGCGCGTCGCCCGCCAGCATCGTGCCGTCCGATGACCGGACCGAGAATGTCTCCCGTGCCGGCGTCGCCGCGAATCCGAATCTGGCCTGCACCGCCAGGGCGGCGAGGCCGGCCGCGCCGGCCAGGAAGCTGCGTCGTGAGGGGATCATGAAAGCACCATCCATGTTGTTTATTGATCACTAATCAACCTGTTTGACGCCGGCCGTCAAGATGTTGTTTAGTGGTCGATATGGAACCTGATGCGAAATCGCGCGGCGGGCGGCCGTGGAGCTTCGACCGCGACAGGGCGGTCGAAACCGCCATGCGGCTGTTCTGGCGGCACGGCTATGAAGGCGTGTCGGTCGGCGACCTGACCAAGGCGATCGGCATCGCCCCGCCGAGCCTGTATTCGGCCTTCGGCAGCAAGGCCGGGCTCTACCGGGAGGCGCTGGACCGCTACGAGCATGGCCTCGGCTCGGTCGACGTGACGGCCATCGGTCCGGCCGTCACGCTGGCGGAGGCGGTGCGGCGGCTGCTCGAGACGGCGGTCGGGGCCGTCACCCATCCCGATCGCGAGCGCGGCTGCATGGTCTCCAGCGGGATGATCGCCTGCCATCCGGACAACGCCGCCCTGGCCCGCGACCTCGCCGCGCGGCGCGACGCCCTGCGCGAGCGGATCGCGCAGGCTCTCCGACCCTTCGCCGAGGTGGAGGAGGCGAGTCGCCTGGCCCGACATCTGGCGGCGGTCATGCAGGGTGTCTCGATCCAGGCCCGGGACGGCGCGACGAGAGCGGAGCTGCAGGAGATCGTCGAGGATGTGGTCGCCGGCGTCGCCGCGCGGTCCCGCTAGGCCCCGTCCCCCGGCACCAGGATCCGCACCCCGGCGGCGTCGCAGCGGCGGGCGAAGTCGGGTGGGGGCGGGCGGTCGGTGGCGACCAGGTCGATATCGGCCAGGCTGCACACCTTCACCGGCGCCTCGCGGCCGAACTTGCTGTGGTCGGCGATCACCCAGGTCTCCGCCGCCTGGGCCATCGCCGCATGCGAGAACTCCGCCTCGAACAGGTGGAAATCGACCAGCTCGCCGCGGCCGTTGATGCCGCCGACCGACAGCACGGCGCAGCGCACCTGGAACTGGCGCAGGAAGGCGATGGCCGAGGGGCCGAAGGCGGCGACGTCGTCGCCATTGACCTCGCCGCCGCACAGGAAGATGCGGTTGTCGTTGCGCGGCGCCAGGCGGCAGGCGATCTCGGCCGAATTGGTCACCACCACCAGCCGCGAATGATGCGCCAGGGCCTGGGCGACATAGGCCGAGGTGGTGCCGTTGTCGAGGATGATCGGGTCCCCGTCGGCGATGCGGGCAGCGACCAGCGCGGCCACCGCCTGCTTGGCCTCGCGGTGGCGCTGCATCCGGCGTTGGAACGGCGGCTCCTCCAGCCCGTCCGGCAGCATCACGCCGCCATGGAAGCGGACCACGGCGCCGGTTTCGATCAGCGGCTTGACGCTGCGCCGGACGGTCTCGGTCGAGACCTCGAAGCGGCGCGCCAGCTCCGCGATGCTGCAGCTGCCGGACTCGCGCAC